>JBOGET010000175.1:0-66356 GCA_050741975.1 Acidimicrobiia bacterium | reverse complement strand
GACCTTCATCCGAGGTCTCACCGTAGGTGGCGGTGAGCGGACCGTTCTCCAGGGTGCAGTCATAGACCCCGTCGAGTGCCGAAAGGTTGAACACGAAGATGCGATTGATCAGGTCGTAGCCGAAGTTGAACAGGGTGTCGAGGACGTCCTCGGTCTCCTCGATCTCGATGACATCGTCCTCGTCGGTCTGAGCCCAGGCGACGCCGGAGCCGGCCAGCAGACCGATCGAGATCATGACGATGAGTCCGGAACGTCTGAGTCCTCGCATGTGTGGTCCCTCCAGGTTCTCCCCGACTTTTCAACTAGGTAATCGACCCGAGACCGGATTGGGTTACGCACGAAGTGGCGTGGTATTCCTAATGCAGGGCGTCACGAATGCGTGACGCCCTGCATTCGGTTGAACAGATAGGGTCAAGACGCTGGAAGGGACCCGGGGTCTCTACGGAGCCGGAACCCTGGCCGGGATCGCCCCCGGGACCCGGGCCAGGACATGGTCCCAGCCGGTGTCGTAGGTCTGCCTCACCTGCTGGGCGTCGGCTCCTCTCGCCTCCCAACCGTCATGGACCAAGGTGACCTCGGTCCCTTCGGATATCTGTCGGAAGGTGATCTCGACATGGGTGGCCTGGGAGATGGGAAGACCCGGATACCAGCTGAGGGCAATCCGTGCCGCAGGCTCCCAGCCCACGATGTGAGCCCACTCGTGCTCGGCACCACCTCTGGTGACTTCGTAGACCCGGCCGCCTACTCCGGGATCGACCCGTGCATCGACGGCATCGTCACCCCCGACGGAATGGGTTCCGAGCGGCCACCACTCCCCCAGCCTCGTTGTGAACAGCTCGAATACGACTCCCGGCTCGCCGGGAACGGTGACGATCTTCACCACCGGCTCGATCCGCTCTGAACCTGTACTGCTCATCTCGCTCTCCTTTTCTCTCTGGGCGAAGCCGGCGAAGCTCCCCATGGCCATGGTCCACATCTGGTCCACCCAATCCCGCAGCGCCGCCATCCCGGTCGGGTTGGCCGAGTAGAACCGGCGGTTGCCCACTTCGGTCACCTGGGCCAGATCGGCGTCCAGCAACACCTTGAGATGCTGGGACACTGCCGGTCTGCTGACCGGGAGCCGAGCGGCGATGTCGGTGACCGACCTCGGCCGCTCCATCAGCAGGGTGTAAATGGCCCTTCTCGTTGGCACCGCCAGGGCGTCGAGTTGAACGTCGACCATGGGCTGTATCGTAAGCACAGACTTACCGTAAGTCAAGACTTACCATTCTCGACGCACCACGTCACATATACGTGACGCCCTGCATCAGGAACGCGGTCAGATCCCGGGGAGCCTGAACCCGGACTTCTCGATGACGTAGTCGCGGGATTGGGTGGCCATGCGCTTCACCGCCGGCCAATCGACGTGGAGCAGCCCTCCTTGACGTTTCATCGCCCGCCCGGCGATGAACACCGAGTCGACGTTCGAGGTGTCCATCCCGGCGACAACCGCCGCCACCGGGTCGTTTATCGGGATGACGTTGATCTTGTCGGTGCGGAGCATGATCAGGTCCGCCGCCTTCCCCACACTCAGGCTCCCGACCCGGTCCTCGAGCCCGTTGGCCCGTGCCCCCTCCACCGTGGCGTAACCCAGCACGTCTCGCATCGCGATCGCGGCCAGACCGGCCTCGTGGGCCAGGGCGTGCTGGAGGGCGATCACCGTGCGCATCTGGGTGAACATGTCGGCGGGCACGTTCGTCTCCACATCGACGCTGAGCGAGGGTGAGAGCCCACGGTCGAGGAACTTCTGGATCGGCGGCATCCCGTGCCCCATCATCATCTCGACCGGCGCCGCCAGCGACACCGTGCCCCCGGTGTCCACGATCATCTGGATCTCGTTGTCGTTGAGGGTGGTGCAATGGATGTAGGTGGTGTCCGGGCCGAGGAGCCCGGCCTCGCCCATCTCCTGGACCTTGGCATCCTGCCCATAGGTCCCCACCCCGACATGGGTGGTGATTCGCGCCCCCGACTCCCGGGCCAGCTTCCAGTGGTCCCGGGCCACCTCGAAGTCGGTGAACTCGGGGCCAGGTGCAGCCAGAGCCAGGGTCAGCTTCTGATCCTTTGAAGAGAAATGCTCGGTGGCGGCGCGGACGAACCAACTCGGCTGCCGCTCCTCCCATTTCCCCCACCAGGGGAACCCGTAGGCGAAGACGGCGCGGAGTCCGGAATCCTCCAAGGCCTGGATCACGGCGTCGGTGTGAGCGGGCGAGGCTTGGATGTGCGACCAGTCGAGGAGGGTGGTGATCCCGGCGTCGATGGCACCCAACGCACTGACCAGGTTCCCGATGTAGGCGTCCTCCGGGCGGAATGCGGGTGCCAGCTTGTGGAGAACGAAGGAGATGTAGCTGGTCCTTCCCTCCAGCGGGACGTCGGTCCCGATGTTGCGGAGGATGCCCTCCCAGATGTGACGATGGGAGTCGACGAACCCGGGCATGACGATCATCCCCGATGCGTCGATGATCTCGGCTTCCCCGGCCTCCAGGGCCGGGCCGACGGCGGCGATCCGGTCCCCCTCGATGAGCACGTCCCCCACGGGGAAGTCGCCGACCTTGGGGTCGAGGCTGAGAACGATGCCGCCCCGGATGAGCTTGCGCCCGGTCGGCACCACCCTGAAGTCGGCCCCCGCGGGGTAGAGCTCCGGTAGCTCGGCCGGCTTGGGGGGGCGGCTCCCGATGACGAGACGTCGGGCCCTTTTGTAGTTCCTCTTCACCAGCTCCTTGAGGTCCCCCACCTGGAAGAGGGTGATCCCGATAAGGACCAAGGCGCCAATGATCATCAGGCCATCGCTGTTCGACAGGCCGAGGTAGGGCAGGACGGTGAGGATCAGTGCGAGGAGCACCGAGGCCACCAGCCCTCCGATGAACGTGGCCCTGCCCCCGGCCAGCGAGGCCCCTCCCAGGACGGCGGCGGTGATGCTGCTCAGGGCGAATGTCGACCCGATCTGGGCGTTGCCGATGGCGGATCGGGTCATGACGAGGAAGGAGGCGACCGCGGCCAGCACCGAAGAGAGGAGGAGGGCCCTCACCCGGATCCAGTTGGTCCGGATCCCGCTCCTCTTGGCCGACCGCTCGTCGAACCCAACCGCCCGGACCTGAAGCCCCGAGCCGGAGGCGTGGAGCCAGAGGTCGAGCAATCCGGCCCCGGCCACAATCACCATGAAGGCGACGGGAATCGGCCCGACGCTGGTCTCGAGCCAGCCGACGAGGTCAGGGCTGATCACACCCTGGGCGGTGGGACGCAGGGTGAGGGAGATCCCGTCGAGGATGCTCAACGTGGCCAGGGTGGCGATGATCGAGGGGATCTTGACCCCCCTGATCAGACCGGCGTTGACCAGGCCCACCACGATGCCGCAGCCGAGAATGGCGCAGATCCCGATGAGGATCTCTCCGGTGCTCGCCTCGGCACCGATGAGGAACGAGGCGACCACGACGCCGATGCTGATCATCGCCCCCACCGACAGGTCGAGGTACCCGACGAGGAGGGCGTGGGTCTGGGCGAAGGTGGCGACGATCAGGGGAAGCGCCAGAAGGAGGATCTGCGACACGGTGGTCTCATTGACGAATCCAGGGAAACGGGAGTTGGTGTACCAGGCGAGTCCGAGAACCAGCAGGACCTGGAGGACCACCGGCATCCACAGCCGGACCTTGACGATCTTGCGCCACTTGTTCTTGTCCCGGGCATCGCGGATGACTCTCCGGACCGCCAGCCTCGCCGACTGGGCCCGTGTCGTCATGACAGCCGGGTCTTGGCCGGGCTCTTGGGCATGGCTACCCCCAGCGGGGACCGACCAGCCTTCGACAGGCCCGGCCCACGGACGATGGCCTCGGTGATGCGGCGCTCGTCGAGCTCGTCCCCGGGGATCTCCTCGATGATGGTGCCTCGTGACATGACCAGCACCCGGTCGCACAGGCCGGACAGCTCGATGGGGTCGCTCGACTTGACCAGGAGGGCCGCTCCGGCGTCGGTCCGGGCACGAAGAGCACGATAGATGTCGAAGCGGGAGCCGACGTCGACGCCCTGGGTGGGCTCGTAGGCCAAGATGACAGAGGGCTCCCTGAGGAAGGTACGGGACACCGAGACCTTCTGCTGATTGCCGCCGGAGAGGAACTCGACCGGCTGCTCCAGCGATGGGGTGCGGATCTCGAGCTCCTCGACCAGCCCCGCGACCGCCTTGCTCTCGGAGCGGCGACGGAGAAAGCCGAGAAGGCCGAAGTGTCTCAGCGACTGGATGGTGGTGTTGACCCTGACTCCGAGCACCGGCATCAGGGCCTCGTGCTTGCGATCGCCGGGGAGGAGCATGACCCCGTAGTCGACGGCCTCGTGGGTCGAGATCAGGGTGAGCTCCTTCCCGTCGCAGACCACCCTGCCCGCCTTGGGCGGCACCCTGCCGGCAAGACAGTCGAAGAGCTGGGGCTGGCCGTTGCCCTCGGCCCCGGCGATCCCCACGATCTCCCCGCTCTCGAGCGAGAAGCTGACCGGGCCGAACGACTGGCCCTGGAGCCCGTCGACCACCAGTGCCTGGCGGAGCTCGCCCTTGGGCGGTGCCGGAGGGGGAAAAGCGGCCTCGAATGGGCGGCCGACGATCAACTCCACCAGCTCCGACTCGGTCGTGGCCCGGGCCTCGAAGGTGCCCCGATTGCGGCCGTCGCGAAGCACGGTGACTCGATCGGCGATCTCCAGCACCTCGGGGAGGCGATGGCTGACGTAGACAACGCCCACTCCTTGCTTCCGGCAGGCGATCACGGTGCGATGCAGCGCCTCCACCTCGTCGGGCCCGAGAGCCGTGGTCGGCTCGTCGAGGAGCAGGACTTTGGGGTTGGTGACCAATGCCTTGGCCACCTCGAACAGCTGGCGCTCGGCCAGGGTGAGGAACCCGGCCGGAGCGTCGGGGAACAGCTCCAGGTCGAGATCGAACTCGGCGAGGAGCTTGCGGGCCCACTTCTTGCGTCGCCAGAAGCGAGGTCGCTGGTCGGGGGGCGCAGCCAGGAAGAGGTTGTTCTTCACCGGCTCGGGCTGGACCAGTGACGTGTCCTGGTAGGCCATGGCCAGGCCCAGCTTGCGGGCCAGAGCCGGTGAGTCGGTACGGAGGGGTCTGCCCCCGATCCGGACGGTGCCCAGATCGGGGTCGACAAACCCGCTGGCAATCCCGAGGAGAGTCGACTTCCCCGAGCCGTTCTCGCCTACCAAGGCGTGGACCTCCCCGGCGCGGCAATCGAAGCTGACCTTGGTCAGCGCTCGAACTGCACCGAACTGACGGGAGACGTCCTTCATCTCGAGGACGATGTCCCCGTGGGTCGGCTCTCCTCCGAGAATGCCGTCGATCATCAGCCTCCGAACATCATCGCCAGCAGCTCGTCAGGCACCAGTGATGTGCCGGAGACGACCGGGTTGGCACGGTCTGGGTCGCAGTCGTCGGCCGATACCTGACGCATGACGTGCGGGACGATGACGGTGGCGGGGACCTCCGCCCCCTTGAGGTGCATCATCGCCGCGGTCACACCGGTCCTTGACTGGAAGTTGCCACCGGCCGAGTACCAGATGTTGTAGGTGGGCTCGTTGCGCTCCGCCCAATCGCAGAACAAGCTCTGCTCGTCGGTCCGCAACGCCACGGTCAGGTTCTGCACCGGGATGTTGAGCTCCTGGTAGGCCTGCAGGCCGGCGTAGAGCCCATCTGCATACTCGTACGCGTAGCCGGCGATGTCGGGATCGGCGGTCAGCAATCCTCGGAACACGTCCGGGATTATGGGGTTGAACCAGTTGGTGTCGCCCGTCGTGGTGTCTTCGTTGGCCGGGGGGTTGACCAGATCGACCCCGTCGGCCAGAGCCTGGACCGTACAGCGTTGCCAGCCCAGGGACAGGGCGTTGTTCGGCGTCCCGCCGAGAAGCGCCACTTTGCCCGAGCCGACCCCGGTGTTGAGGACCTCCGAGAAGCTGTTGCCCAGCTCGCACAGGTCCTCGCCGACCACGGTGAGGTAGTCCTCACCGGGGACCAGCGCGCCTTCCTGATCGGGGAGCCCGACCCAGCCCGCCGAGAACGGGACATAGGGAATGCCCGCTGCTTCGGCTTCGAGGATGGCGTCGGCGATGGCCACGCCTTGGTCGGGATAGCCGACAATGAAGCTGACGCCGCTGTTGATCAGGAACCTGATGTCATTGGCGGCGACCGCAGGGTCCGGATCGAAGTTGGCCGCAGTGGAGACGATGGTGCCGATCTCGTCGTAGGTGAGCGCCTGGAGGACTGCCTCCATGTGGCTCACCGAACGCCAGACGTTCACATCGTTCCCCCCGCCATCGGCATAGCCCATCACCAGGTCACCGCCACTGCCGGTGTCGCACTGCTGGTTGGCCCAGCACTCCATGGCCTTGTCGATGATGGCCTGGTCGAGGTCCTGGTGCGCCCGGGTGATCGAGGCCAGAACGATGTTCCAGCTCGCCTCGTCCGATGGCTCCACCGGGCCGAGTGCCTTTTCGACCAACACCGGGTCGGCGTCGATGGACTCACCCCACTCGGCGAGCGGGCCCTCCCCGGTTGCCCCGGTGGTCGTCGTTTCGCCCCCGGCCGTGGTAGTGGGTTCGGCCGCGGCGGTCGTGGTTGGTTCGTCTTCCGGTGCCCCGGTGGTGGTCGTCCCGGCCCCGTCGCCCGTACAGGCAGCCAGGACGAGCGCCATGACCGCGATCAGGGCAAATACCCTGTGTTTCATCATCCTTCTCCATTCGTTGGCTCTGTCGTCTCTTCCCGCTCCAGGGGTGTTGCTAGCTCTCCTTCTCTCACATCTCACCGCCTTCGACGGCGAGATCCTCTGCGTTGCGCCGACCCGGTCGTGCCCGGTCGCGCAAAACCCTTTCCACACCTTTGATGATCCGGTCGCCCGAAACCAGCATGCCTCCGATGATGACCAGGCCGAAGACCACGAACCGGAGTGCAGTGGGCAGCCCCATGACCAGCATCATCTGGTTGAGGCCGGTGAGGAAGAAGGCGGCGGCGAGAGTGGAAAGGGGGCTGGCCAGACCCCCGGTCAAGGAGGCGCCACCGATCACCACTGCCGCGATCGGCCCGAGCAGATACTCCGCTCCGGCGGAGACCCCGGGAATGCGAAGGAGCCCCGCCAGCGCCACCCCGGCTATGGCATAGAGGACCGCCGCCACCACGTAGGCCGAGATCTGGTTGAGGTTGACCCGGACACCGACCACCTGTGCGGCCACGGGATTTGCTCCCACCACCTGGAATCTGCGACCGACCGTGGTGAACCTGAAGGCGACGATCAGGAGGATGGTGATGACCACCCCGATCCAGAAGACGGGGCTGACCCCGAGGATCCGGGTGGTCGTCAAGTTGGACCACCCGGTCGGCACCGGACGCTGGACCGGGAAGGTCCGCCCATAGCGATTGACGACTCCGATCACCAACTGACCCACCGCCAGGGTGACGATCAGCGCATTGAGCTTGAGCCCGCCGATCAGAATCCCGTTGACCAGGCCGATGAGGGCGGCGGCGGCCAGGGCGGTGAGGAGGGCGATGCCGATTCGTTCGTCTGCCTGCTCCCCGACACCGACCATGATCACCGCGGCCAGCGTGAGCGTCCCGGGGACACTGAGGTCGATTCCGCCGGTCATGATCACCAGCATCTGGCCCAAAGCGGTGATCCCCAACAGTGCCCCATAAGGAGCGATCGCGCTCAAGGCCACGTTGCTCAAGGCAGCCGGGGCCCAGATCGAGGCCACGACGACGAGGAGGATCAGGGCCAGGTACACCGGCATGTAGCGGGAGAACACCACGAACGAGGTGATGAGCGGGGAAGACTTGGTCCGTTCCAAGCTCACTCGAATGCTCCCATCGCGGTCAGTTCGAGCCCGGCGGTGCGGGCCACATGGTCACGAGCGTCATAGGCGAGGTCACGGACCCGGGCCATGTCCACGCCGACCAGCTCGCACTCACGCTTCAGCCGCTTGCCGGCGACGAACACGGAATCGACGTTCGAGGTGTCCATGCCCCAGACCACGGCGCCGATCGGGTCATTGATCGGATAGATGTTGGGTCGGTCGGAGCGGAGAACTATGACGTCGCCCTGCTTCCCCGGTGTCAGCGACCCTGTGACCTCACCCAGGCCATTGGCCCGGGCCCCTTCGATGGTGGCGAACTCGAGGATCCCGCGCGTCGTGAGCAGGCTGGGCACGCCTCCCTTCCCGGCGAGCTTGAGGTCGAAGAGACTTGCGTGCTGGATGGATATCACTGCCCGCATCTGGGTGAACATGTCGGTCGGGACGTTGCTCTCGGCATCGACGCCGAGACTCGGCCTGATGTGTCGATCGAGAAGCCGTTGGATCGGCGGCATCCCGTAGCCCATCATCATCCCGGCGGCGGCCGACAGGGAGAATGAACCACCGCTGGCGGCGATCATGCCGATCTCCTCGTCGCTCAAGGTGGCGCAGTTGACATACGTGGTGTCGGAGCCGAGGAGCCCGGTCCGGGCCATCTCGGCCAGCTTGCCCAGGCGGCCGTGCTCCCCCACCCCGACATGCACCGAGATACGGGCGCCGAGCTCACGGGCCAGCTCCCAATCGGCTCTCGTCGACTCGATCGAGGCGAACTCCGGGCCAGGCGGGGCAAGCGCCAGTGTCAGCAACTGGTCGGGTGTGGCGAAATGAGTGCTCGCTGCGCTCCGAAGCGCCTCCGCCTGGAATGTCTCCGCCTGTCGCCACCAGGGCAGGCCGTAGGCGAACACGGCTCGGATCCCCGACTCGTGGTGGGCGGCGATGGCGGCCTCTGTGTGCTCCGGCGTGGCCTGGGCGTGGGACCAGTCGAGGATGGTGGTTATCCCGGCGTCTAGAGCTCCCAGGAGCCCGACCAGATTCCCGGCGTACACGTCCTCGGGGCGATAGGCCGGCCCGATCACCCGGGAGAAGGCGCCAGGATCGCCATTGGGAGTCGGCGCATCGTCCCCGAGATTGCGGAACAGACCTTCCCACACGTGACGGTGGGTGTCGACGAACCCGGGCATGACGATCGCATCGGTGCAATCGATCACCTCGGCTCCCCTTACCCGCAGGTCGGGACCGACCGCAGCGATTCTCGACCCCTCGATCAGGACATCGGCGCGATGGAAGTTGCCCACCTTCCGGTCGAGGCTGAGCACGCAGCCACCCTCGAGCAAGGTCCGACTCATCGCTCCGCCCTACTCCCAAGTTCTCCGCTGATCATGCGCCAATGAACAGTGACACTACACACTACGCATCAGGTTTCACCCGGGTTCGGGCAGATATGTCCAGTGTTGCTTAGTTGCTGCGACACCGTTGCATAGCGTCAGTAGACAGGGCACCGCGAGAGCCTTATGCAACCCGTCACGCATATGTGACGCCCTGCATTAGGAATGCCCTCAGCGGTAGACCCCGACCCGGCGCATGAGCCGAGAGCGGAGGAGCAGGCTGAGACCGGCCCCGAACACGAAGCCTCCGGCGTGTGCCTCCCAGGCGGTGCCGGTCCCTCCCAGCCCGAACTGGGCCACGAACCAGAAGATCAGGAACAGGGCGGCCGGGACCGGGAGCAGGAACCATCCCACCAGGGAGAGCACCCGATGCCCGGGGAAGAGCACGATGTAGGCGCCCATCGTCACCGCGATGGCGCCCGAGGCGCCGACCAGGGGGACCGTGGTCTCGGGGTTCATCACGATGAAGACGCCTGTGGCCGCCAGCCCGCCGATGAGATACATCAGCAGATAGCCGATGTGGCCGTATGCCTCCTCCACGTTGTTGCCGAAGATCCACAGGAACCACATATTGAACAGGACGTGGCCGACGCTGCCGTGGAGGAACATCGAGGTGAACAAGGCGAGGAACACGTTCTTGTCGGGGAAGATCGGATCCTGGGCGCCGGCCAGGCACACGTCGGAGAGGATCTCCTCGGCCCCGAGCGGTGCCCGCGTGGTCACCTCGCAGGAGATCGCCGCCCGCTCGTAGACAAGGGCCTCCTGCTCCTCGGCGGTGCCCCGACCCTGGATCAGGAAGAACACGATCAGGTTGATCGCGATCAGGAGCAGAGTGACCACCGGGGTGATCCGGGTCGGGTTGATGTCTCGGAGCGGTAACAAGGTGGGGCGATGCTATCCGCGCCGGGAGATCAAGCTTTCTCTCTTCACCTGTTCTGCGCCCTCTTCCCTCGGGCCGGGTGCACGAAGAGAGGAGACGAGCTCGTCGGCGTTGCGGAAACGCTGGCTCCATCCGGAAGCGATGTGCTCGACCACGCCCCGAAAGCCCGTCTCTCTCCTTCGTCGGCCATTGGCCCCCACACCCGCACCACAAGGGTGTCCATCGTCTCGAGTATCACCGGCGGGCAGAGCCGTGACAGCCGACGGCCACCATGGCCGACACCAGATACAGGTGGGCCGGCTCGTTGTAGGCGTCCTGTTCCAGGAGTGACGTCGCTCCCGTTTTGGCGCGGAGATCTCGACCTATAGGTCGAGATCTCCTCGCCAGAATGGTTGGGGGCTCAGTCGGTGTGGACCAGGAACCGGTCGATCTTGTCCTGGACCGAGTCGTTGATTTGAGTCGCGAGCTGGGCCAGGGCCCGGGCAATGGCCAGCTCTTCACCGATCACCGGTTTCGCCGGATCGACCGGATTGCGGCGGGCCCGGCCACTGGCCTCGAAGTGGTCTTCCCGAAGATCCAGCTGGGCAATGGCCACCGTCTCGATCTCATCCTCGACGAGGTGTATGGACAGCACGACGTCCATGTTCTCTTCCATGCCTACCTCGCTAGTAGGGATGTGGCCAAACCTAGTCCCCGGTCGAGGCGGTTTCGACATGACGGGGTAGGTTTGCACCGTGGAAGCGGCAGGACTCATCGCCGGTTCGGGCTGGGCCTCCGGGATCAACCTGTACCTGGTGGCCCTGATGCTGGGGGCGGCCGGTCGTCTCGGCTGGGCCGACATCCCCGAGGTCCTGACCCGGCTCGACGTCATGATCGTGGCCGGGGTCCTCTATCTCATCGAGTTCGTCGCCGACAAGGTCCCGTTCCTGGACAGCGTCTGGGATGCGATACACACCGTGATCCGGCCCCTGGGTGCGGCGGCGCTGGGTGCGGTGATCGCCGGTGACTCGGCCAGCATCGGCGCCGCCGTCGGGGGCATTGTGGCCGGTGCCCTGGCCCTCGATGCACATGCCGCCAAGGCCTCCACCCGGGTCGTGGTCAATGCCTCCCCCGAGCCGGTGAGCAACATCGGGATCTCCCTGGCCGAGGATGTCGGTGTCGCCGGTCTGGTCACCCTCGCCGTCACCTACCCCGTCCCCACCATCATCGTGGTCGCCATCCTGGTGGTGGCCGCGACCGCCCTCACCATCTGGCTGTGGCGGACCGCCCGCCGGGCGTGGAAGAAGCTCGGCACCTGGCTGGAGGACAAGACCTGGTACCCGTCGGCCGGCTGAATGTCGCGCGGCTGATCGATCAGCCGTAGGCGGTGGAGGCGAGGAGGATGCCGCGGAGGGGGATGTCGACCCAGTCGGGCCGGTTGTTCAGCTCGTAGCCGAGCTCGTAGGCCGCCTTGTCGAGGAGAAGCGTATCGAGGAGCCGTTTCAGATGACGCGCCTCCGAAGGCACGATGGGAGTCCCCTCCACCACCCCCAGGTACCCGCGGAGGAAGCCCGCCGCCAGCCATCGCGCAAAGGCGTCGGCCCACTCGGCCAGGACGGCGGCCTGCTCCGGCTCCTCGACTCCGCTCTCCATCGCCGCCCGAAGCGCCATCTGGGTCGTGTACTGGTAGGAACGGAGCATCCCCGCCACGTCGCGCAGGCCCAGACGCTTGATCCGCCGCTCCGACAGCGGGCGTTGCGGCTCGCCCTCGAAGTCGATGATGACGAAGTCATTGCCGGTGAACAAGACCTGGCCCAGGTGGAAGTCACCGTGCACCCGGAGACGGACGGCTTCGATCTTCTCGGTCGTGATCGAGCGAAGACCCTCGAGCAGGTCGTGCTCCCTGGCCAGAACCATTTCGGCCAGCTCCAACTGGATCGGGGTGAGATGTGACCGTCGCCGACGGAGCAGATTGCAGCTGGTCCGGATGGACGACCGGGTCGACTGGTACAGGGATCGCTGATAGAGGGTGGAGAGTCGCTGGGGGGCAAAGACCGGATCGTCGGCTCTCGAGGCGAGGGCGAGATGCATCTCCCCTGTCCGCTGCCCCAGCAGGGACGCCTCGTGCAACGGGATCCCGATCAGGGCGGCGACGTCGTCCAGCTCCGCATCGGTTATGTCGAGGGGATGCATTGGCTCGGGAGGCCGGCCCAGCTCGGCCCGACGCGCCGCCACCTGCTCGAATATCAGACCGAGAGAGGCCAGGGTGTGTGACCACGCATCTCCCAGGTTGGGGACGAACTGGTGCACCACGGCGAAAGCGGCTCGTTTGGAGTCGAGGTCGACGTCGAGCACGCCGCGGGTCGCCGCCACGTGCTCGAATCCGGCACGCTCGGTGAGGAACCGGCCCACCTCCACCTCGGGGTTGGGCCCGGGATCGAAGCGGCGAAACAGCTTGAGGATGACCTGTTCTCCGAAGATCACGGACGTGTTCGTCTGCTCGGCGCCAACGACCCGCACCGGTTGGTCCATGATGTCCCGGGTCAGATGACGTGAGTGGGCTGTCGGGGATGCGCTCACGGTGACCCCACGCCCTCTCAGCTTCTTACGGCCGGCAGCGAGGTGGACCAGAGCGGTGGCAAACGAAGGGTCGCTGGTTGCGTCGTAGAGCAGACCGGTCTCGGTTCCGGCGTGGACCTCTGCGATGGCAGCCGCCGGTGTTTCCAAGAGTCTCCGCTCCGCATCGAGCCCGGTGGCGAGAGCGATGGGGATGGCGTAGATCTCTTGGTCCTGCTCGACGTACTCGACTTGGAGGAAGACGATCATCGAGTCGGTCCCGGGGACATCGATCCGGTCGACCATATGGCCTCCCCTGATGGTCTGGGCCTTGCTCCGGAACCAGCGACGGCTCCCGATGTCGGCGAGGAGGGCCCGGTCGAGCTGCTCTCGCAAACGGAAGACGCCGGACAGCTCGCCGCGGACCATGATCCGGGGCAAGCCGTAGGGTTCCTCCGCCTCCGCTTCGGAGCGATCGAGCCCGAACCAGTAGAAGTCGTGGGGGCCGAGGGTGAGGAGGTAGGGATTGACGCCGATGGCGGGGAACCGGGTGCGCCCGAACAGCTCCACCGGCTCCACCCCCTCGAACCCGGACAGCTCCAGCTCCACCGGTTGGGTGTGGCGGGAGAGATTGGCCACCACCAGGACCGAGCGGTCGCCGAGGGTGCGCAGATAGGCCAGGACCTTGGGATTCTCGTTGGGGACGAACTCGAGACTCCCCCGGGACAGCTCGGGCATCCCCTTCCGCAGGGAGAGGGACCGCTTCACCCACCACCACAACGAGTTGGGGTTGTCCCGCTGCACCTCGACGTTGATCGTCTCGTAGTGGTACTCGGGGTCTGTGATCACCGGGAAGTAGAGCTGCTGTGGGATGGCATCGGAGAACCCGGCGTTGCGGTCACCCGACCACTGCATCGGGGTCCGCACCCCGTTGCGGTCGCCGAGGTAGACGTTGTCACCCATCCCGATCTCGTCCCCGTAGTAGAGGACAGGGGTCCCGGGGAGAGAGAGGAGGAGAGCCTTCATCAGCTCGATCTCACGCCGGTTGTTCCCCAGGAGCGGAGTGAGACGACGCCGTATCCCCACGTTGATCCGGGTCTGGGGGTCGTTGGCGTAGACCCGGTACATGTAGTCCCGCTCCTCGTCGGTGACCATCTCCAAGGTGAGCTCGTCGTGGTTGCGCAGGAAGATGGCCCAGGCCGCGTTCTCGGGGATGGGCGGGGTCTGCTCCAGGATGTCGATGATGGGGAACCGGTTCTCCATCCGAAGCGACATGAAGAGCCGAGGCATGAGCGGGAAGTGAAAGCACATGTGGCATTCGTCACCTCGGCCGAAGTAGGCCACCGAGTCCTCCGGCCATTGGTTGGCCTCGGCGAGCAGCATCCGGTCGTCGTACCTGGCGTCGACCCTGGCCCGCAGCTCCCTGAGGAAGTCGTGAGTCTCGGGCAGGTTCTCGCACATCGTGCCCTCCCGCTCATAAAGGTAGGGGATGGCGTCGAGACGGACACCGTCGACACCGGCGTCGAGCCAGAACTCGAGGGCGTCGAAGACGGCCTCGTGGACCGACGGGTTCTCGAAGTTGAGGTCGGGCTGGTGGGAGAAGAACCGATGCCAGTAGTAGGCATTGGCCACCGGGTCCCAGGACCAGTTCGAGGTCTCCGTGTCCTGGAAGATGATGCGGGCGTCCTTGTATCGCTCCGGGTCGTCCGACCAGACGTAGAAGTCACGTTCCGGGCTCCCCGCCGGTGCCCGCCGCGCCAGCTGGAACCACGGGTGCTGGTCGGAGGTGTGGTTGATGACCAGCTCGGTGATCACCTTGAGGTCTCGTTTGTGAGCCTCGCGCAGGAACTGCCGGAAGTCGGCCATCGTGCCGTAGGCGGGGTTGATCGACTTGTAATCGGCGATGTCATAGCCGTCGTCGCGGAGGGGAGAGGGGTAGAAGGGGAGCACCCACAGGGCGGTGATCCCGAGGTCGCGCAGATAGTCGAGCTTCGAGGTCAGGCCTTTGAAGTCACCGATCCCGTCACCATTGGCATCGGCAAAAGCCCTGACGTGAACCTCGTAGATGACGGCGTCGTGGAACCACGCCACCGCCCCGGTCCGCTCGTGGGCCTCAAAGGAAGTGGTCAAAGCTCTGCTCCGATCGGACTCGTCTCCGCACGGAGAAGATGTGAGCCGGGATACCGGCCGGGTCGAGCTGGACGAAGTTGCGGGAGCCCTCCCAGAGATAGCGGCGGTCGGTGAGCAGGTCGTGGAGCTGGTACTGGTGACCGGGGTCGACTCCGAGGACCTCGACGTCCAGATCGATCCACCCCGCCTGCGCGTGATCGGGGTCGAGATTGACCACGACCAGCACCACGTCGCCAACCGTTCGCTTGGAGAAGCAGAGAAGCTTGTCATTGTCGGCGTGGTGGAAGGTGAGGTTGTCGTGGCGCTGGAGAGCCCGGTGCTCGTGACGCGCCTTGTTCACCTGGGTGATCAGCGGGGCGAGGGAATGTGGGTCGTCGAAGTCCCACTCCCTGATCTGGTACTTCTCCGAGTCCCGGTATTCCTCCGACCCGGTGGTCAGCGGGACGTGCTCCATGAGCTCGAAGGCCGGTCCGTAGATCCCGCAGTTGGAGCCGAGGGTGGCGGCCAGCACGTATCGGGTGATGAAAGTGGGTCGCCCCCCGGTCTGGAGCTGCTGGGTCAGGATGTCGGGGGTGTTGGGCCAGAAGTTGGGGCGGAAGAAGCCCTCCACCCGGGCCAGGTCTCCCATGTACTCGACCAGCTCATGACGGGTGTTGCGCCAAGCGAAGTAGGTGTACGACTGGGTGAACCCCAGCTTGGCGAGCCGGTACATGACCTTGGGGCGGGTGAAGGCCTCGGCGAGGAAGATGGCATCGGGGTGCTCGCTGCGGATCTCGGCGATCACCCACTCCCAGAAGGCGAACGCCTTGGTGTGGGGGTTGTCGACACGGAAGATCCGGATCTCCTCCTTGATCCAGTGATCGAACACCCCCTTGAGCGCCGCCCACAGACCTCGCCGGTCGGTGGTCTCGAAGTCGATCGGGTAGATGTCCTGGTACTTCTTGGGCGGATTCTCGGCGTACTGGATCGACCCGTCGGGCCGGTGCCGGAACCAATCGGGGTGCTCTTTCACCCATGGGTGGTCCGGTGAGCACTGGAAGGCGATGTCCATGGCGATCTCCAGCCCGTGCTCGGCTGCAGTGTCACGCAGGATGCGGAAGTCCTCGATCGTTCCCAGGTCGGGGCTGATGGCGGTGTGCCCGCCCTGGGGCGACCCGATGGCCCAGGGGACGCCGGGATCGTCGGGCTTGGCCCTCAGCGCGTTGTTGGCCCCCTTGCGATAAGTGGTGCCCACGGGGTGGATGGGGGGCAGGTAGAGAACGTCGAAGCCCATGTCGGCCATATATCCGAGCTGCTTGGTCACGTCGGCCAGGGTGCCGTGTCGCCCGGGCTCGACCGCCCAGGAGCGGGGGAAGAGCTCGTACCAGGTGGAGAAACGGGCCCGCTCTCGATCGACGATGATCTCATACCGGCCGGAGCGGGTCGCCGTCGACCGGTCGGGGTAGGCGTCCATCGTCGTCTTCAGCTCGTCCGAGAAAGCGGTCTCGAGACGCTCGGTCAGCTCCAGGGTCGGATCGGCCAAGGTGGTGGCCTGCTTCTTGAGCAGACGGGACGCTTTGCCCTTGGCCCGGGCCGCAGCCGCCACTACCTGATTGGCCCCGATGAGCAGGTCCACCGTAACGTCGACCTCGGCGCCCACTTTCTTCTCCAGCCCTGCGAGCCATGTGGCGAAGGGATCGGCCCAGCCCTCGACCTCGAACTGCCACACACCCAACGAGTCAGGGGTGAGCTCCGCCCTCCATCGGTCGTTCCCTATCGGGGTCATGCGGGTCTCGGCCCATCTCCTCGACCCTGTCTTGCGATGACGAACCAGGGCGCCGATGGCGTCGTGACCGTCGGCGAAGACGTCGGCCTCCACCGATACCTGCTCTCCGACGATCCTCTTGACCGCGAAACGGCCCCCGTCGAGCCGTGGGGTCACATCCTCGATGACCACTCGACCGGTCGTGGCTGGGATCCTCGCCA
This sequence comes from Acidimicrobiia bacterium, assembly GCA_050741975.1. GTDB lineage: Bacteria > Actinomycetota > Acidimicrobiia > Spongiisociales > ZC4RG35 > JARDZU01. The sequence continues at coordinate 49,604 of JBOGET010000175.1, read as the reverse complement.
TGGATGCGAATCTAACGGAGTGTCCGTATCGGGCGGCTGTCACCCGGTGACGAACGGGGACACCTCCCGCTCGTAGACGCTGCGACCGGTCATCCCTTCAACGTTGGACGGCGCCGCCTCGAGACGGGCCATGAGCTCCGGCTCGAGATCGACGCCCAGCACCTGTCGGGCCAGTTCGGCCACCCGCCCGGCGTGACGGAGGACGAACACCGTCTCCAGACCGGAGATGTCATCGAAGAACCAGCCGCACGAGGTGTACATCAGCATCGCCCGATGCTGGATCTCGAGCAGCCCGATTGCCTTCTCCCGCTGCTCGGCGGAGAGCCCGGGCACGGCATGTCGGTCGAGGAACTCCACATCAGAGCCGCCGACGATCACCTCGATGTAGTCGTCTCGAGCCTGCCACGGGTCATGGAGCAGCCCCGCGCCCACGGTCTCGAACGGCTCGATCAGCTCGTCACGCAGCCAGTCGAGGGCGGACCGGAGCGGGCCGCGCCATCTCTGATGCCCGGTGGGCTCACGACCGGTGCGACAACCGCAGTCGGCCCGCCACCGTTCCACACCGTGGGCGCAACTCCACGATGTGTCCTCGATGATGCTCGCCTCCAGGGTCGGGGGATGCATCGAGAGGAACTCGGAGTAGTTGGTGAGCCGTGAGGTCGGGTCGGCGTCGATCGTCTCCAATGCCACCGCCAGGGCCATCTCCCCGTGCCGGTGGTGATGTCCGTAGGTCTCGCCGTCGGTGGCGACATGGGCGAGCCGTGGCTCGTCCCCGTGCTCCCCGGCTGCTTCCAGCAGCCGATGTGCCAGCTCCCGCCCGTCGTCGAGGAGTTTGTTGAAGGCGATCTCTCTCGAAAGTGGGCCGTCGTAGAAGAAAACCGTGATCGATCGGTCGCCGCCCAGGTCGACGCGATACGCAACCGTGGTGTCTATCCGTCCCCCGTCGACCTCGGTCCAGGCTCCATCGTCACCCTGCACCGACGCCGCCTGATAGGGGGAGAGGATGGTGAATCTGATTCCCTCCCGGGCCAGGACCTCGAGGGTCTGGGTGTCGGCTGCGGTCTCCGGGAGCCACATTCCCTCGGGTCTCCGGTCGAAGCGGTGCTCGAAGTCGGCGATCCCCCACCGCACCTGGGTCACTTTGTCCCGGTGATTGGACAAGGGCAGGATGGTGTGGTTGTAGGACTGGGCCATGGCCGAGCCCTGGCCGCCGAATCTCCGGGCCGATGCGGCATCGGCCTCGATGATGGCCCGGTAGGTCTCCGGCGCCGCGTGCTCCAGCCAGCTGAGCAGGGTCGGTCCGAAGTCGAAGCTGATCCGCTCGTAGGTGTTGACCGTCCGGATCACCTCGCCGTTCCCATCGAGGATCCGGGCCCTGGTGTTGGCGGCGTAGGACTCCTCGGTGATGCGCTCGTTCCAGTCGTGCCAGGGCGCAGCGGTGGGCTGCTCCGCCACGTCGCCGGTGAACGGGTTCTCCCGGGGCGGCTGGTAGAAGTGCCCGTGGACACATATGAATTTGTTCAAAGCGGGGACAACTTAGAGGGTATGCCGCCTCTAGCACCCGACCTCATGACTGGAAGCGGAAGCAAGGTGCGCAATCTCGGCGCCGAACATGTCGTCTTATCTCCCGAGGCGGGCCCCAAGCTCGGGCTCTTCACATTCCGCGCCGAGAGCTCCTGGGTGGACGGCACCCATGGCAGAGGCCGGATCAAGAATTTCGAGCACGCCGGCGTCGAGGACCTTCCTCGGCCTCCCCGGCGAGCGGCCCGGATTCACCGAGATCAGGGGGCCCGAGCCAAGGTGTCCAGCCCGAACGCCGACAGGGCAAAGCTCGAGGAGCTGTGTCAGTACGTTCAGGACATGTCCCGGTGCGGGACAGCCTGGCCAACCCGGTGCCGCTCAAGACGACCCTCGAACTGGTCTGAGCCCAACAGGGATGTGGGCACGTCCGGTCGTCTTGTCGGAGCGTGTCTTCGTCCGGAAACTGAACAGGATCGGCTTCACGGATATCAGGGTCGTCGAACGGCAGCCCTTCGGCCTCGAGCGTGCCGCGGCATACCCGTTGTTCACGGACGAGTTGATCGAGCTGATGCGGCGCCTGATCGCGCCGGAGCGTCATGACGAGATCACGGTCTCGATCACCGTCACGGCCAACAAACGACGCGGCGATCAGCCCGCGGTCGATTGACGGCGTCGCTCCGGGCTCTCCCTCGAGAACTGCTGGTGCTTTAGGATCACGACGCCAAGTGGGGGGAGGGTGAGGTCGATGCTGTGGGACCGACCGTGATGCGGGACCGCTAGCGGCCCGGTGTCGACCGCGCCCATATTGCCCTGACCGCTTCCCCCGTATATCGCGGCATCGGTGTTGAGGATCTCGGCCCAGCGACCGGGTCGGGGCACGCCGATGCGATAGGCATGACGTGGGACCGGGGTGAGATTGACCGCCACCAGAACCAGGTCCCCCGCCCCCGACCGGCGAAAGTAGGCGATGACACTGTTGGCCGAGTCGTTGGGGACTGCCCACTCGAAACCGACGGGGTCACAGTCGAGCTGATGAAGCGCAGGTTCCCCGGCATGGAGCCGGTTGAGGTCGGTGATCAGGAGCCTTATCCCCCGATGGGGCTCGAGGTCGGCGAGCCGCCATTCGAGCTGGCTGTCATGTGACCACTCGGTTCGTTGGGCGAGCTCGGCCCCCATGAACAACAGCTTCTTCCCGGGCTGGGTGTACATGTAGGCGAGGAGGAGGCGAAGAGTGGCGAACTTCTGCCAGTCGTCACCCGGGAACTTCTCGAGCAGCGCCCGCTTGCCGTACACCACCTCGTCGTGCGAGATGGGGAGGATGAAGTTCTCGCTGAAGGCGTACACGGCCCGGAAGGTCAGCTCATGATGGTGATAGTTGCGGTGCACCGGCTCACGGGAGAGATGGACCAGGGTGTCGTGCATCCACCCCATGTCCCACTTGAGACCGAAGCCGAGACCGCCGAGGAAGGTCGGTCTCGACACCATGGGCCATGAGGTGGACTCCTCGGCCATGGTCTGGACGTCGGGGAACTCTTGATAGACGATCTCGTTGAGCCGCTTCAGGAAGTCGATCGCTTCCAGGTTCTCCCGCCCGCCACGCACATTGGGGATCCACTCCCCGTCCTGTCGCGAGTAGTCGAGATAGAGCATCGAGGCGACGGCATCCACCCTGAGCCCGTCGACGTGATAGCGATCGAGCCAGAACAGCGCGTTGCTGATCAGGAAGGCAGGCACCTCGGCCCTTCCGTAGTTGTAGATATAGGTGTTCCAATCAGGGTGAAACCCGAGCCGGGGGTCGGCGTGCTCGTAGAGATGGGTGCCGTCGAAGAGCCCGAGACCGTGCTCGTCGGTGGGGAAGTGGGAGGGAACCCAGTCGAGGATCACTCCGACTCCTGACCGGTGCAGGGCATCGATCAGGGTCATGAAATCCTGGGGCGTCCCGTATCTGCTGGTCGGGGCGTAGTAACCGGTGGTCTGGTAGCCCCACGATCCGTAGAAGGGATGCTCCATCACCGGCATGAGCTCGACGTGGGTGAACCCGAGCTCCACCAGGTAGCCCGGCAGCTCTTCCGCCAATTCGACATACGTGAGGTGACGGCCATCGTCGTGCCGTCGCCAGGACCCCACGTGCATCTCATACACGGCCATGGGGGCGTCGATGGCGTTGCGCTCGCTCCTCGATGACATCCACCTGGCGTCGTCCCACTCGTAGGTGAGGTCCCAGACCTTGGAGGCGGTCTTGGGCGGGGTCTCGGTGTGGAAGGCGATGGGGTCGGCTTTCTCACCGACGAAACGGCCGTTCGTGATGCGGTACTTGTAGGCCGAGGCAGGACCCGCCTCTTCGATGAAGCCCTCCCAGATGCCCGACACGCCGCGCGGGCTGAGCGGGTCCGTGACCGGGTCCCAATCGTTCCAATCCCCTATCACGGAGACGGAGTCGGCATTGGGCGCCCAAACCGAGAAGTGGGTGCCCCCCTCGACCGGGTGGGCCCCCAGTTTCTCGTACAGCCGGTAGTGAGTCCCCTCATTCCACAGATGGAGGTCGTCCTCGGTGAGGAGACTGGTGGTAGGGCCACGGCGGGGCACCACGACGAGTGTATCCGGCGGCCAGCTCACCACCCCGGTGGGCCGCCCGCCTCAGCCGACCCGGACGAAATCTTCAAGGGGGACGGGAGTGCTGGGTCCGGAGGCCCAACAGGTGTCTAGTCATCGTGTCGATCATCAGGACCATTCTCGTCTCGAGCACCCGTGCCCGCCGATGAGAAGGGGACAGTACGGAACAAGGAAAGGTTTCAGACCATGGCATACGCCATCGACACAACCGACCGGCGGAGGAGAAGGGCCCTCAGGGCCGCCACCCCTCTCGCCGCTCTCCTGGTGGCCGCCCTTCTCATCTGGCAGGGCAGCAACGCCGCTTTCAGCGCCACCACGGACAACACCAACGATGCCTGGGCCACCGGCAGCCTCGCCCTCACCAACAATGGCGGCGGCTCCACCTACTCGGGCACCACGACGGCACTGTTCAACGAGAGCAACCTGAAGCCCGGTGACACCGGCGCCAAGTGCATCACGGTCCACTCGGGCGGGACCCTGGCCGGGACCCTCAAGCTGTACCGCGGCGGCATCAGCGGGACCAACGGCGCCGCTCTTGCCGGCTTCCTCGACATCACCGTGGACGCCGTCGCCGTGAGCGCCAGCACCAATGTCCAGGCCAACTGCACCGGCTATACCGGTGGCATCTCGGGCTCCGTCTTCAACGGCACCCTGGACAGCATGCCGGCCACTTATGCGGCCGCGGCAGGGACCGCCGTCGCCGGTGGGCCGCAGCGAGTCGTGTATCGCATCGGCTGGACGGTCGACTCCGCTGCCGACAACAGCGTGCAGAGCTCATCCGCAGTCGCCAACTTGGTCTGGGAGATCAACTGATCCCCGAGTCGCAAGAAATCTGATCATGCCGGTCCCGGCACCGGAGTCCCGGGGCCGGGGCCGGCAACGTTCAGAGGAGTGACAGGACACCATGACCGCAATCACCGAGCCCATCCGCAGCGAAGTCCATTTGCATGAGCCGTACTCGAGACTTCGCCTCATGGTGGGAATAATGGGACGCGCCTGGCTGTGGTTCATCGCCGCCTGCGTCCTGGTCACCTTGCTCCCTCTCCTCTTCGGGTGGCAGCCGTATGTGATCGTCACCGGATCGATGGAGCCCGGCATCGGCGCCGGCGACGTGGTGCTCGTGTCGCCGGACCCGGTGATCGACGACACCCTGGGTCGGATCATCAGTTTCGAGGACCCGGCCCGTGCCGACCACATCGTCACCCATCGTGTCGTCTCCTTGAACGACGACGGCACCATCGTCACCAAGGGCGACGCCAACCCCACCGTCGACAGTGTCCCGGTCCCCCGCGAGTCGGTCACCGGTCTGGGACGTCTCCTCGTCCAGTTCGTCGGGCTCCCCGTGGTCTGGGTCCTCACCGGTGACTGGCTGCCGCTCCTCGGCCAGGTCGTCCTCCTGATCGCTGCCGTGGTGGCAACGGTCCTCGACTACGAGCCGGACAACCAGAACACCCGGAGTTGGCGCCGGCGCATCGACCAGCGGCAGCCGGCGGACCCGAGGGGGCTCCTCTCCCGCCCGGCGCCCTCGGTCACCTTGATGTTGCTCATTGCCGTGACTGCAACCCTGGGCGTCCCAGGAGGATCCACCGCCGCCACCAGCGGTGCCGTCTTCACCGCATCGAGCGCCAACGCCAACGACGGCTGGGCGGTGCCCAATTGGTCCTACACCACCGAGGTGAACGCTCTGTCGCCGTATCTCTACTGGCCGCTCGACGAGACGGGGTGGGCAGCGACCGCCGCCGACTCGTCGGGAAACGGCCGCACCGGGACCTATTCCCCCAGCGGGTCCTCCACCTACTTCACCCGTCTCGGCGACGGCGCCCTGGTGACGGACTCGCCTGATCGGGCGGTACAGCTCGGGGCGAATGCCTGCATCAATACCACTTCGAACACCTCGATCAACGCCCCTCAGGTGTTCACGGTCATCGCCTGGTTCCGGGCTCCTTCCACCTACACCGACGGTGGGAAGCTAGTCGGGTTCGAACGCCCCCGCACCGGTGTGGCAATCCCCACCGCGGGGGCTTACGACCGGCACCTCTACATGGATGGCCAGGGTCGGATCTGGTTCGGGGTCTACAACAACGCCCATGTCGCCCTCAGCTCGGCCGCGGGTCTCAACAACGACCAATGGCACATGGCGGTCGGTACCCAGAGCTCGGCCGGGATGCGTCTCTACATCGACGGCGTGGAGGTCGCCTCCAACGGCAACACCGTCGCCGAGACCCAGAACGGCTGGTGGCGGGCCGGTTGCGGGAACCTCTCGGGCTGGGGCGACCAGTGGGGCGGCAACAACGACCCGGGAACCAACTCGGGCATCTCCCAGAACCGCACCTTCGCCGCTGCGCTCGACGAGGTGACCGTCTACTCCGGCACCGCACTCACCCCCGGTCAGATCGCGTTCTTCTACTGGGTGCGCTGAGCGACAGACCTCGTATGGCCCCCGGGCCTGGACACACCCGGGGGCCATGCGAATCAGAGGTCAACCGGTCTGGAACACCCTTGTCTCAGGGATAGTGGGGTAGGCGGCCTTGGTGATCAGCCCATTCAGGGGCTCGCACCGGGATCCGAGACAGGGAGAACCTCAGTCGGGTGTCAGCGAATCGCTGGAGCTCGGAGAGCTCCCGCACGAAGGTCACTCGGAGAGGTTGAACCGCCTCTGGCCGTCCGAACCTGGGGCGGGCTCCTTGGCGCCGGCAGGCAGGATGTCCGGATCCAGCACATAGGCCGTGACCGCAACCAGGCCGTCGGTGTGCTGACCGGGGACACCGCAGGTCACGAATACAGGATCAGGCGGGCAAGGGTCGGCGTTGGCGACGCCCGGGGTGTGAACGATGCCACAGGCGTTTGGCCCGGAGTTGCAACCGAAATACGTGGTGTCGATGAACACCGGCCGATAGCCAATGATGTGGTAGAAGGCGCCCGGGGTCAGGAAGTCGGGTTCCGCCACCTCAGGGGTGAAACCGAACCGATGAGAATCGATGATGTCGTCGTCGAAGATCACGGTGTTGTTGTCCCTGGCCCACTCGATGCAGGTCAGCAATTCGGGTGGGGTGTCGATCACGCCGGCACAGTCGGGGCCGGGGAGCGAGCTATCGAGATAATCCCACAGCGGGACGTTGTCCAACGTCACCTCCGCCTTGCTGCCACCGGCGGTTCTCACTGTGAGGCCCGAGCTGTCCTCGATGGCGCCGTCGTATGAGCTCCCATCGAGTGAGTAGAGACTGCTCCCATACACCAAACCGTCCTCGAGGGCAGAGCCCACACCCGACTGACCCTGCGCCATGTCGGGCTCGGCGCCGAGATTGGGACAGTTGACGGGCTCCTCTCTCCCGGAACCGGACCCGGTCGGATGCTTTCCAAGGGGATGGTCCACCCCACGGGCGATATTGGAGATGAGCCGTCCGTTGGTGTCCCCGCTGCATTTCTGGGTGGTGTTTCGATCCGGGTTGCCATAGAGGTAGAAGTCCATCGACCCGAAATTGCCCGTTGAAGGGAGGTCCTCACAGGCCCCCCAGTTGGGGGTCCCACCGGTCTTGAGACAGTTGTAGTTGCTACCTGACGCATTCGCCGGGAGCAGGAAGGGTATGACCGGTCCGGGGGCGGCGAATGTCTGGTCGGCGATGGCGTATGCGGACACATTGACCTGGTCGCCGCCGAAGAGCTTGGCGAAGAAGGTGGGTGAGGCGATGGTCGGGATCTTGACCCAGGCGCGTTCGAAGTTGCTGGTGAAGGCGACACACGGAGAGGCGGGGGCCACCGTGAAACCCGCAGGCGGGATCCCGCAACGCGCGGCATCGGACCAATCAGCGAGTGAGGGATCATCGAGGCTGGCATTGGCCACATCGATGGCGGCGGCTGCTCCTTTGGCAACGGCTTGTGCAAAGCAAGAGCCGCTACACCCCGGGTCGGGCTGTGCGAACTGGAGCGCGGCCAGCGATCCGACATCGGCGGCGGACTGATCCTGACGCCGCTCATTCATGGCCAGACCGATGTCAACCGCAAGAGAAGCAATGCCCATGAGCACCAGCATCGCCATCGCAACCAGAAGTGCGGTTGCCCCTCGCTCGGGGTCGGCGCGCGAATCTTCGCGTGCTATGGGCACATCTGCCCCCCAGAGGTGTTCGTCCAGGTCGCGGCCTGTTCCAGTCGGATCTGGACAGTCGAGTCCAGATCCAGTGGTGACGGGATCAAGAAGTCGATGAATCCGGTGAGCGTCGTGCCATCGGTACGAACGGTCACGGTGGCTGCGTCGCCGACGGCGCCGGTGCTGGCGATGGTGACGTCCGCACCGGTCGGTGTCTGCATGCGAGCACAGATCTCTGCGACCAGCAAATCTCGATTGCCGTCGTCGCGCACACCGGAGTTCGGCTCGGGGCCCTCGGGAAAGTTCACGGCGGCCAGGCGTGCGCCTTCCCGGGCACCATGACGGACGTCGAGGTTCTGGGCGAACAGCCACCCGAACTCGACGATGCCGATCAAAATGAGCAACAGGAGCGGCGCGAGCAGGGCGAACTCGACCAGGCTCGCCCCTTGGTCGTTCAGATCCCGATTCTTGAAATGCACAGCACCCCCGATCACGGTCCGCCCGTGATACCACTAACTCGGTAATCGCCCGAGATCCGCAGAGGGTTACGCAGAAGTGCGCCATTGAGCGATCATTGCTCAGCACGAGGCCGGGGCTGTCGATAAAGAGTGAGAACTCGATTCCGCACCCGGTCGGCCTCCTGGCCCGCCAAACCCCCACACACAATGCCACCATCCTCCACAAAGATGCCCCGTGTCCCTGGTACATGACTTCCAGGCGACGCTGAACGCGGCCAAGGAGGGGGCCGAGTGGGCCTGGGCCGCCCTGTACCGGGATCTGGCCGGCTCGGTGACCGGGTACCTGGCCAGTCGCGGGGCACGAGAGCCGGAGGACCTGGCCTCCGAGACCTTTCTCCAGGTGGCCAGGAACGTCCATAGCTTCGAAGGCGACGAGACGGCATTTCGCTCCTGGGTGTTCGTCATCGCCCACCGCCGGCTGATCGACTCCCGACGGGCCCAAGGAAGGCGACCCACAACCACACGTCTTTCCCACGAGGAGACGGAGCATCCGGGCGGCGACGTCGAGGACGAGGCCGTCGACCAACTCGTCACAATCGAGTTGAGAGCCGCATTCGACAAGCTCACCGAGATCCAGCGTGACGTGCTCGCCCTGCGCATCATCGGCCACCTGACCCTCGAGGAGACAGCCGAGGTTGTCGGGAAGCGGGTAGGGGCGGTGAAGGCGGCTCAGCGCAGGGGTTTGCTCGCCCTGCAAGAGCATCTCGACCTGCAACGCGTAACCCGGTGAGACGTAATGACGATTACAGGGATGAGATGTTGGGAGCAGCCATCCTGGATCTGGAGATCGAACGGCTTCTCACCGGTGCCCCGGTCGAGAGCGGGGGGCTGTCCGATCTCGCCCGCTTCGTGGAGATGCTGCGCGCCTACGGCACCCGCATTCCCTCGGAGGCCGAGGTCCATCGTTTCGCGGCGAGTGCCGCCGCATTGGTCGGGCCGGCCGATCCGTCCACCGCCGCCGTCTCGCGCGCTCGTGATCGCACGAGGCGACGTTGGAGGGCGCTCGCACCGCAGATGGCAGCCGCGATGATGGTGGTCGTCTTCCTCACCGGGGCCACGGGTGTGGCAGTGGCGTCCGATTCTGCCGTGCCCGGCGACGACCTGTACGGGATCGATCGGGCACTGGAAGAGGTCGGTATCGGTGCGGGTGGGGCCGAGGAGCGTCTTGACGAGGCCAACGTGCTGGTTGCCGACGGTCGAGCGCCGGAAGCCTTGCGACATGCCGCCGAGGTCTTCGAGGGGGATGATGCGGCTGATGTCGAAGAGGCCGCGATTGCCCTGGAGGAGGCCGCCGACGAGCTGCTCGACGCCGAGCAGAGCGCCGAAGGGGCCCTGTTAATGCAGGAGAAGGTCGCCGACTTGCTCAGCTACATCGACGAGAACATGGCGAACGGCGTCGGAGCCGATGGGAAGGAGTTCGGCCAAGGTGTGGCCGAGCTCGCCCGCGGCATCTCGGCGGAGGGCACGGGCGAGGCTCCGGAACCGGTCGAGATACCCATTCCCGACGACAACGTCCAGACCCAACCGGACGATGGATCTGAGATCGGAAGCGGAAACGGAAACGGCAACGGACACGCGAACGGCGTCGGACACGCGAACGGGAACGGAAACGGGAACGGAAACGGCAACGGCAACGGAAACGGCCCGCCGCCCGGGTCGCCGTCGGAGACTGCGCCGGGTCGAGGCAACAAGCCCTAGCGCCGGTTGTTGATCACCGTCTTCCCCCGTGGTGAGAGTCGGTAACCGGTCTCCAGACTCTCTGTCAGACCCAGCTCCTTGAGCTTGCGCACATCGAGCTTGAACGGCTTCTTCTGCCTGCCCACGAGACTCGCCAGGTCCTCGGCCCGGACTCCCGGGTGCTTGGCGATCAGCTCCAGTGTCTGCCAGGCCCGTGGGCCGTGACGGCTGACCGCATCGAGACGATCGAGACGGGCCCCGATCTCGTCTCTCTCCGACTCATCGGGTATCGACTCTCGAAGAGACACCCGCGGGTCGGGACCGACATGTCTGAGGCGGACGCGGTAGAGAGTCCCGCCACGATGCCCCGCCGAGCTCATCAGTTCGGCCACAGACCCGAACCCGGCGGCGTCGGCGTCAGAGGAATTGAGCGTGTCTGGCTCCACGGCCTCCACCGCGAGAACTTCCAACACACCCACCGCAGTGCGCAGGGTCGAGCCAGCCCTGACCCGCGGCTGTGACCATTTGCGAAACACGGCCTCGATCCGGCCCGATTCGATCCCCTGGAGCACGTCGTGCTTGAGCAACATGGGTGGGACCCACCATTCTCGCGCGCGCGAAAAACCACTGGCCGGTGGGGGCATCACCGCTGACGGTGGCACTGGCACTGGAGGTAGGCCGCTCAGTCCTCAACCTCCAACTCGACAGGTCGGGTGGCGATGGTCGCGACCGAACCGCCCCGGATCACGGTGAGGTCCACCGAGCCCCCGACACGGTCGCCGGTCATGAGTCGTTGCAGGTCCTTGGCGTCGCGCAGGGGCTCACCGTCACCGGCCACCAGGATGTCCCCCGGGCGGATGCCGGCCTTCTGGGCCGGACTCCCCTCCACCACCTCGACCACCTCGATCCCATTCTCCCGGCCCAATTGGCCCGCCAGCCTCGGGGGAAGGGGACGGGTCCCACCGGCCACACCCAGATAGGCGCGGCGAATCCTGCCGTTCTGGATCAACTCGGCGATGATCGACTTGGTCGAGACGTCGATGGGCACCGCAAGACCGAGACCCTGTCCGATCATCGGCCCGACGACCGCAGTGTTCACACCGATCACCCTCCCCGCGGCATCGGCCAGCGGCCCGCCCGAGTTGCCCGGGTGCAGGGCGGCGTCGGTCTGGATCACGTTCTCGACCAGACGGGTGTGCCCCCGGCTGCCGGCCGCGATCGACCGGCCGAGGGCGCTGACCACGCCGGCGGTGACCGACCCGGAGAACCCGAGCGGGTTGCCCAGGGCCACGACCAGTTGCCCCACCTCGAGCGACGAGGCGTCGCCGAGCTCGGCAGCGGGGACATGGCCACCCTCGAGCTTGAGCACTGCCAGGTCGGAGAGACGGTCGCGCCCGATCACATCGAATCCGCTCTCCCAACCATCCACGAACGAGACGCCTCCCCTGGTGGAGCCTTCGACTACATGAGCCGAGGTGACGATGAATCCGTCACCGCTGATGACCACACCGGACCCGGAGCCCTCCTGCCAATCCCCCCGGCGCCCCAGGCGACGCGTGGTCAACGCCACCACCGTGGGGAGGAGCTTCCTGGCCACCGAGGTCACCACCCGCGAGTAGGCGTCCAGGGCCGATCTCTCCTCCTCGATCCCGTTCGGAGAGTCAGAGGTCATGAGAAGTGAGCGACGACGTCGACCCGGTCGTTGACCCGGACCAGCCCGAGCTCGACCGAGTCCTCCGCGTCGGCCAGGATCCGATGGAGATCGTCGACGTCCGTCGTCGGCTCACCTCCAGCGCTGATCAGGACGTCGCCCTCACGCACCCCCGCTCTGGAGGCGGGCGACTCGTCCTCGACCAACCGCACCAGCAGACCATCGACGACGTCGAGACCCATGGTGCGTCGGAGCCGTCGCGCCACCTCGGCGGGGGCCAGGCCGACACCAAGACGCCGGGGCTGGGCCCGATCGCCGCTCTGGAGGGACGTCACCGTGCGTCGCAGCTCGACCCCGGCTGCCTGGGCGAGATAGAAGCCCCGACCGAGACGCCGGGTGTTGATGCCGACCAACATGCCGTCGGTGTCGACCACGGGCCCACCCGATGCCCCCGGAGGGGCCAGAGCCGTGTGTTCGAATCCCCCCGGGACCCGCCGGCCTCGAGGGCCACGAAATGAGCGGTCGGCGGCGGCGATCAGACCGAAGGTCACCCTGAGCCCGCGTCCCCCGGGGTTGGCGAGCCCTATTACCGGCGACCCGATGGCCGGGGCGACGCGCTCCGGCTCCCAGGGGATGGCGGGGACATCCTGCGTGCCCACCTCGAGCACGGCCAGGTCGCTGTCGACATCGACGCCGGTGACCCGAGCCTCTTCGACCCGACCACCGTGAAAGGTCACCACTGCCCCTTCGGAGTCGACGTTGTGGGCGTTGGTCAGCACCAGACCCTCCTCGATCACGACTCCCGAGCCCATACCCCAATGACCACCGAGACCGACCACGGAGCCGCCTGTGGAACCGGCAACGGTGCCGACTATCTCCCCAATCTCTGCAAGAGCCTTAATCATCATGCCTCCTAGTCACTAGCAACTTGCAATTTGCAAGTATATCCCTTTCTTGGTCTGTGCGAGCCGTAGCATGGGACGATGGAGGATCGGCCGGGCCCCTTGCAGCAGGCATTGGAGCGAATCGGCGACCGGTGGTCGCTGCTGATCATCGATGCGCTACAGGAGGAAGCGCTCCGCTTCTCGGATCTGGCCGAACGGGTGACCGGGATCGCCCCCAACATCCTGTCCAGCCGATTGACCCGGCTCGAGGAGGAGGGTGTGATCCTCTCCAGCCCCTACTCGGAGCGCCCACCCCGCTACATCTACGAGTTGACCGGGGCCGGACGGGACCTGGCCGGAGCGCTGCGTCTCCTCGCCTATTGGGGTGATCGGCACTCCGACGAGGGGGCGGCGATCCGTCACGATCTGTGTGGGACCCCGCTCGAGGCCCATTGGTACTGCACCAGTTGTGATCGAGTGGTCGATCAGCGCGCCGAGACCGAGATCCGTCGGGTTTGAGCGCCCTTGGAGACGTGCTCTCCGGTCAGCAGCCTCTCATGCCGGCCCGGTCTGGTCAATGACGACATGAGCAGTGCGCCGAGGGCGACGAGTGCCACGGTGGAGAGGACGAGGGTGATCAGCCACGGCCATACCGAGACGACCTCCTCCGTCACAGGGACCGGTTCCACGTTGGACGCTTGCTGCACCATCGAGGCGGACCTGTCGACGAGTGGTCGCTCAGCGGCAACGGTGGTCTCGACAGGGCCAACCGCTTGGTCGGGATAGATGGTGAGCCGGCTCCTCTTCGACGTATTGCCGTAGGCAAAGATCATGTCCGTCTCCGAGGCGGCGGAGACGACGATCCTGAGCCCCAGATAGCGCCCTTCTCCAAACCGGTGATCGACCGCCTGGAAGTCGAGTGTGCTCTCGACCCAGGCCGCGCCACGACCGCTGTCCATGGTCTCGAGCACGGACTCGATCTCGGCGCAGTTGGTGCCCGACGCGTCGCAGTCGAGAAGGAACACTCTGAATACCCCTCTCTTGCCCGGCGCGAAGCGGTCGGCGGCGCTCCAGATCACCAGCGATGGGTATCCCATGAGCCGTTCTCCGCCGGCCTCGATCTGCCAGTGCTGATATCGGGTCTCCTCGTCCTCCTCCAGTCCCCGGTCCGACCGCTCGAGGAACAGGCCCGGCTCGACATCACGGCCCGGGTCGTAGTTCGGCATCTCGCCGCCACGCGGGTTGAGCAGCAACGAGGCCTTGGGAATCCCGTCAGGCCCCAGATAGAAGGTCTGCTGCTCGACGGCGGAGACGCTGGGGGCGATGAGCACCAGCGTCAGGGCGACCAGCACGCCCCAAGCCGCGCCGAGCCTGCGCATGTCTCAACGAGCCCCGGCTTGGAGCGGAACCCGGTCGGGAAGCGGTGACGCTCCGGTGGCGACCAGGGGCATTCTCACGGAGAAATGCGTCCAGCTCGAATCCCTGGAGTGAGCCATCTCCCCCTCTATCAGCTCGCCGAGGGCCCTGGCGAGGGCGAGCCCCGAGCCGGACCTTCTCCTGGCCCGGGCCTGTTCGGCGATGTCGACATAGGGCTCGAAGACGTGCTCACCGATGTCTTCGGGTAATCCGGGGCCGTCATCGGAGACGGTCAGTCTCACCGACTCCGACTCGGCGACTGCCCAAATCGCCACTCTCCGGCCACCGTGGCGAAGGGCATTGCCGACGAGCACATGGAGGATCTGACGCAGCAAGAGCGGATCGGTCTCAACCATCATGTCGGGGACGGCGACCTTGAGGTTGGCCCCCGCCTCCTGGTAGTCGACGGCGACCACCAGCGCCTCGGCGCGGAGATTGCACGCCTCCGGATGAGGGGTGAGCTCATGGAACACACCTGCGAGGAACTTGCCGATGGCCCTGCTCGTCACGGCCTCGAATCCCAGCACGGTCTCGAACTCGGCCTCTCGCTTCCGCAGACGAGCCCGGACCACACGCCAGAACAGGATCATGACGGTGGCCGGCACGAGCAGTGTCACAGCGACCTGGGCGGTGCGGGCCGCGCCGAACATACCCGGCAAGGTGATGCCGAGCACCACTAGTCCGATAAGGGAGAGGACCAGGATCATCGCCGTCCCATGACCGGCCATGACCCGCCGGACGCTCCCTCGTGGCGTGATCACCCCTTGGTTATCGGCCGATATCGCGCGGGCTTTATTGCCGGCCGGTCACAACTACCATCCCCATCCTTGGCCGCCGAGGGACTCAACATGGCTCGCACCTCCAACCAACTCGGGGAAAGGGAGTGTGCGCCATGAGCAGCGCCGGGGACAGGATCTCGACCGGGCTGAGAGACCGTCTCAGTTCGGTGATGGTGGCCACGGCCCTTGCCGCCCTCATCGTCCTCGGGGTGCTCGCCGTGCTGATAGTCACCGTGCGAGGGGCCCAGACGACCTTCTCCACGGCGGCGATGACCGTCTCGGTGGCCGAAGTCACCGAGGAGGCCCTCATCGTCACTGCCGCCCTGCAGCATGAGCGCGCCACGGCCTCGATCCTGGATCACCCCGCCCTCTCCGAATACCACCCCGGATACGAGGATGCGATCAAGGTCACCGACCGAGCCCTCCAGGATCTCCGGGTGGCATGGTCCGAGCATCGAGAGGAGGTGCCGGAGACTTCCACACCACCGATCAGTGACGTGCTCGCCTCCGAGGTGTCTCTGGTCGACTTCCGGGACGCGGCTGGAACTCCGAGTGGCGAGTCGACCTTTCCCCTCTACAGCGAGACAGTGGCGTTGTCTGTCGCCGCCACGAGCGACTTGGTCAAGCAAGGGACTGACCCGATCACTGTGACCGACAGGGCGCTGATCGTCGCCCTGCTCAATGTCGCCGAGGGCCTCCATACCCAGCGGCACCTGATCCAGGAAGCCCTGAGCTCGGCCGGGCCCCCGTCCGAGGAGCTGTTGCTCCAGCTCGAAGTCCTCGCCGACAGCACGGATCAAGGGCTCTTCGAGGCCAGGTCTCTGGCCGATGGGGACGATCTGGAGGCCGTAGAGGAGATCAGGACCGGTGAACCGGCTCAGACCACCGCCGAGCTGCTGGAGACGATCACGGCCACACAGAGCGCCGATCGGTCGATCACCCCCCGGCAGTGGTTCGTGGCCAGCTCGGCGAGGATCGAACAGGTCGATTCGCTGATCCCGGTGGTCCATGACCGGGTGGCCGCCGAGGCGCGCCAGGATCTGGACCGTGCCGAGCGCTCGTTGTGGACCCGTTCGATATTGCTCGGCGCGCTGTTCGTGCTCTCCATCCTGGTGGCGAGCAACGCAGTCTTCGCCACCAGGGAACGCGGGGAGGCCCTGGCGGAGTACGGCCAGCTCACCGATGGGCTGCGTCAGTGGTTCGTGGCCGCCTCTTTCCCCGAGTCTGAGAATGTGGAGATCGCGGCCCGGTACATACCGGCCTCGGTGCGAACCAGGTCCGGGGGCGACTGGTACGACGTCTACGAAGTCGGGGATTCACTTGCCGTGGTGATCGGCGACGTCGCCGGTCACGGTGCGGAGGCGACTGCGCAGATGGCTCAGCTGAGGAACATCCTGCGCGGCCAATCCACCGCACTCGCCTTGGATCCCGCGGCCCAGGTGGACCTTCTGAGCAAGACGATCTCCGACTCGGGGATCGTGGCCACCCTCACCTACGGCTTGTTGGACGTGTCCACCGGGGAGTTCGTTTACACCCGGGCCGGGCACATCCCGCTGCTCATTCGCTCCGCCTCGGGGAATGTGCGGGTCGAGGTAGAGGCACCGGGGCCGCCGGTCGGTGGTGGAGTCGACCTGGAGCGTGCCACGGAGATCACACGTCTTCGCCCTGGAGACGTCCTGATCTTGATAACCGATGGATTGGTCGAAGGAGTCGATCGGGATATCGATCTCGCCCTCGATCAGATCGCCAAGGCCTTGACCGAAGCAGAGTTCTCCTCAGAGGCGCTGCTCGATCAGCTCTTCGGCATGAACGAGGAAGACCCCATCGACGACGCCGCGGCCCTCCTCATCACCTGGAACCCGTACGGCGATTCTCAGGTGACGTGAATGGCCCCGTCCTCTTCCTCCACCAGACGCTCTTCGACCGCCCGCCGGGAGACGAGGGTCGGTGAGGCGATGCCGGCTATGGCGGCGACCAGGCCGACTCCTGCGTAGACCAGGCCACTCGTCTCGTTCACGCCGAGGGCCCCACCCAAGGCGTTGGGCTCGATGAAGATGATTATGCCGAACGCGAGCAACGCCACGCCCAAGGAGATCATCCCGGGCCGCGCCTCGTAGGGCCTCCCAGCGCCGGCAAGGAACACGAGGCCGACAAGCAAGGTGACGGCGGCCATCACGATGGTGAACCCCATGCCGATGACCGTCACCGTCTCCCCGGTCAAGGATTCTGTAGGCAGCAGACGGGCGATGGCCACGCCGCCGAGCACCGTCATGAACAATCCGATCAAGCCGGCGACATACTGAGCAGGGCTCCAGGGGCGACGCGCAACAGACGTACGCTCGATGCGCCCTATCTCTCTATCGGTTCGCATGAAGACTCCTTTCCATGTGGAGTCGAATCCTTACCCGCGCCGGGATGTGGCCAAACGATCAGGCCGATTCCGTGGTCAGCCTGGTGCGGAGGGTTTCGAGGGCACGCGAGATGAGACGTGACACCTGCATCTGCGACACTCCCACGACCTCGGCGATGTCCGACTGGGTCATGTCCTCGAAGAAGCGGAGAAACAGCACCTCCTGCTCCTGGGGGTCCAAATCGGATATGAGCGGCTCCAGGGAATGCCAGATGTCGGCCAGGTCGAACTGCTCGTCGTCGCTGCCCAGGACCCGAAGCAGACTGGTCTCGTCGTCCTCGGAGATGGGTGCATCGACCGACTTTGCGTTGTAGGCGAGGGAAGCCTCCAGGGCGTCTTCGACCTCTTCCAGGGGCCGTCCCAGCTCCTCGGCCATCTCGGCCGGGTAGGGCATCCGACCCAGCTTCTGGGACAGCTCGGAGATGGCCCGGTTCAGCTCCACGGTGGTGTCACTCAACGAGCGAGGAACACGGACCGACCAGGTGGTGTCCCGTAGATAGCGCTTCAACGTGCCGATGATCGTCTTCCGGGCGTACGTCGTGAACTTGACTCCAAAATCCGGATCGAAGCGGTCGATTGCATTCACCAGTGCGATGGATGCGGCCTGGCCCACGTCGTCGGCGTGGGCGCCACCTCGCCGGTAGCGGTTGGCCACCGACGCCGCCCACCCCTCGTAACGCGAGAAGATCTCGTCCCGTGCGTCCCGATCCATGGGCACGAGGGCGAACAGCTCCTCGTCGGAGAGATGGGCCAGGGTGTGGCGCCGCAGCATCTCCAGCTCGAACCAGATCTCCGGCCCCTCATGGCCCCAACCGTCAGAGAGACGATCGAGAAGCCTGGTGACGAGCTCGTCGTCGGCCGGGCCCGGCTCACCGGTGGTGGCTGTGGTGACCCGCACCCGACGGCCGATCTCCTCGACACGCACCGCAAGGGTGGCGTTGTCGTCGTACACCAGGGTGACGACCTCACTCACCAGGAGCGCGGCATCAACCGACCGGCTGGCCGGAGCGTCGGTGACTATCGCCCGCACCACCCGACGTGCGATGAAAGGAGCTCGGGGCCCTCTGGGCAGTTGTACCTCCGCAACCAGCGTCGGTTGCGGATCGTTGGCCTGGGTCACTCTTCGATCGTATCGCTGATGGAGAAGGCGTCGGTCACGCCGGTGAGCTCGAGGAGACGGACCACGGCGCCCTCACCAACCACCAGCCTCAGATCGCCACCCGAGTCCTCCAGCCGGGAGCGTTGATTGAGCAGGACCTTGAGACCGGCCGAATCCATGAACTCGACCCGGCGGAGATCGAGCACGACCGGCTGCCCCGAGAAGGTCTCGATCGCCGATTGGACACGTGGGGCGGAGGCGAGATCGATCTCACCTGTGGCGACGATGACGTCGTGGGACCCGATCCGGGTCGTCTCGAGGACCAGCTGTGGCCCTAGCCCCATTGCCCTTTCCCTTTCTCGACCATCGTGGCCCGGATTATCTCCCATTCAGGTCCGCCATGCGAGGGCCGACCTCGAACCACGCCGTCACTTCGTTTCCGTCGGAGTCGACACCCCAGGCATCGGCGATCTTCTCGACGATCGCCAGACCCCGGCTCGCTCCTGCATCCCGGGATGGAGGCGGCAACTCCTCGAGATCGAACAGTACCCCGGCGTGGCGAACCGTAAGACGCATCCCGTTCCCCTCGGGCCACACGGTGATGGTGAGATCCTCACCCGGCTCCAGACCGCCATGCAAGACAGCGTTGTTGATCAGCTCGGTTACGGCGAGCAGAGCATCATCGAGACGGGGGTGCCCTCCCATCCAGCGCGAGATGGCGCGCCGGGCGACTGCACCTGCGTCGGGACGGGCCGGGATGGTCAGGTGGCTCATCTAGGAACTTCCCTACCTGGCATCATCATCATCAGTAGGCTCTCTCCCCCAATCGGGGGTGTCTGCGCCGGCGCCAACCCTAGAGGAGTGACATCCCGAACCCGGGCATAGGGCAGGGCTACGTCTCGATGCTCAGCCGCGCAGGGCGTCGACCAACTCGTCCTTGGTCATGTTGGACCGGCCCTCGATACCCACGTCCTTAGCCTTCTCGTAGAGCTCCTCTTTGGTCCAGTCCTCGTAGGCACCCGACGCAGCGCGCCGCTTCATGTCCTTGGGAGGAGTATTGGCGATCCTTGCCGCCTTCTCCTTGCCCACACCTTCCTCGCGTAGGGCCTCGTACCTCTCGTCGTCCTTGATGGATGGTCCATGTACCTTCGCCACGACATCACCTCGTATGGTCTGGCTTTACAGAATGTCATACCCCGCGAGCGTGTCCGTTACACCAACTAGATGCAAAGGAGTCGACATGGCGAACGCAGACAATGAACGAGACGTCGACGACGAGTTCCGATCCATCCTGGAGGGTCTACGCACCACCCTGCCCGGTGTCCAGGTCCTGTTCGCCTTTCTCCTCGTGCTCCCCCTCCAGGCGGCATTCGCAGAGATCGGCGACGTTGAGCGATTCGCCTACTACGTGGCCTTCTTCGGCTCGGCGATGGCCTCGGTGCTTCTCATCGCCCCCAGTGCCCACCAGAGGCTGCGAGCTCCCATCACCGGCGTGGAACGCCACTCGGAACGTCATCTCCGGATGACCATCAGTGTCACCATCGCCGGCACCATCATCTTCGCCATCTCACTGGCCGCCGCCGTCTTCCTCATATCGAATCTGACCCTCAGAGACGACAGTGTGGCCGTCGTCGCCACTCTGGCGGTGGCGATCGTTATCGCCTGGTCGTGGTTCTACGTCCCGCTCGTCACGTTCCAACGACAATGACCACCGGCGTTTAGGCCGCTTCCCTCGGGGGTAAAAGCAGGGAAACCAGCCAATCCCCCAAGGAGAACACAGCATCATGAGTTGGATCGCGTTCTTGCTGATCCTCGCCATCGCTCTGGTCGGTGTCGGCTTGCTGGTGGAGGGTCTTCGCTGGCTGTTGATCATCGGCCTGGTCGCCTTCGTGACCGGCGGCTTGGTTGGCTGGTCGCGAAAGAACCTCCTCCGTGGAAGCCGGGTCTGAGCAAGACTCGAGGTTTGGGCGGCCACCGCTCCGGGTATGGGAAGCCGCGCGCCAGAACAACTCCAGTCCTCCCACAGAACAAGGGAGTCGGTAGAAATGCCGACTCCCTTTTCTGTATGCGACTACCTCAGACCACCGAGACGTCGAGTGTGATCGGCACATTGCCCTTGAGGGCCTGAGAGACGGGGCAGTTCTCCCTTGCGTCTTCGGCAAGGCTCACGAAGTCGTCCTCGCTGACCCCCTGAGCCGAGCCCCGCACGGTCAACGCCATCTGGGTGATGCCCTGACCCGCGACGAAGGTGGCCGTCGCCTCGGTGTCGAGAACGATCGAGGACGCCCCGGCCTTGCCCAGACGTGCCGAGAACGCCATCGAATAACAAGCGGCATGGGCCGCCGCGATGAGCTCTTCGGGGCTGGTGAGCCCGCCATGCTCCTCAGTCCTTGCCTTCCAAGTCACGTCCATGGGCCCGGCGACCCCGCTGTCCAAGCTCGTAGTGCCGGCTCCGCTGGCCAGATCGCCTTCCCAATGAGCGCGACCGGTGCTTTCCAGGGCCATTCGTGCTGTCCTTTCGATTGGGGCAGCGGAGCCTAACGGTCCAGACCGACCCCGATCACCACCCCGATCGTGAGCAGCGCTCCGACGACGACCAAGGCGGCGAGAGCCCAGACGATCCAAGACGCGAGCCGATCCGCCTGGAGAGCCTGAGGCGAGACATCAGGGGCCAGTGCCCCCGCCTGAAGTCGACGTGCACGGCGAACCACCGATGAGAACACCAGCCCCACCACCGGAAGGGCAAGAAGGGTCCCGGCGTGGAGTGCGCCCATCATCGTCAACACCCAGGCAATTCGATCCAGGGCGGCCTCCAACTCGACGCCGAGGCGAACGGCACCGCCGAGACCGGTCAGGTCGGCGTCGCTGAGTATTCGGCCCGAGAACACGAGGTAGTAGGCAATGTCGAGCAGACGCAGGAACCGGTCGCCGACAGGTGGGTCCAGTCGGAACACTTCGGAGACGTAGAAGCCGCCAAAGCGGCGTATCAGCGGGGCAAGGAGCAGCACGATCGTCACCAGGACCACCGTCTCCAGTAGCTCCACCCCCCACCTCGGGACGACCAGGAAACCGCCCCGGTCCCTGAAGACGAGCAATCCGAGACACACCATCACTATCGCCGCCGACGCCAACGACGCCAGCCACACGAGAGTCGCCCGTCGCCGGCGGGCCCGATCTTCGTCGAGGCTCCGGCTCACCCGGGCGTAGAGGTCCGGGCTGGGCTCGAAGGAGTCCACCTCGTGCAGCGTCTCGGAGAGACGCTGCTCAAGTGTCATCGCCGGCCTCCAGCATCGAGGCCATGGCGGCCAAACCGCGCCGGCTATGGGTCTTCACCGAGTTCGGGGAGATGTCGAGCGTTGTCGCGATCTCGGCCTCCGACAGCTCCAAGTAGAACCTGAGCACGAGACAGTCGCGTTGACGGGGTGAGAGAGCGCGGAGAGCGTCGAGGACGGCCGCCTGGCCCTCGGTGCGGACCACCTCCTCGTCAGGTTGCTCCGGGACCCGGATATCAGTCATCGCATCCTGATGGCGAAACGACATGAGACCCCGACGGTTGTGATCCCGGGCCAGGTTGAGGACGATCGAACGCATATAGGCGGCGGCCCTGCTCTCGTCCTGGATCCTGTGAGCCGAGTGGAAGAGACGGATGAATGCCTCCTGGACCAGGTCCTCGGCGGCATTCCGGTCGTCGGTGAAGATCCGGGCCAGTCTCACCAGGGATGTCGCCTCACGTTGATACAGGCTCTCCATGAGGGCCCGCCGGTCCAGGTCGGCCCCGGTCCACGACTCTTTGGTGGCATCGAGAGCCGCGGCCCAGTACACCGCTCAGACCGAAGGCGGGGTGTCTCCCTCCAGCTGGCGGCTGAGACCGAGCAGCCTGCCGACCAGAGGGAGACTGAGGACGTTGAGCCCGTGAAGCACTCCCATGAGGAGCAGCATCCCACCAACCCGGATGAACTCGTCCTCGAGCTGCGCTCCCATGCTGCGCCATCCCACCGGTTGGCTCAGGGTGACGGTGAACAGGATGAAGGCCACGAAGATCAAGTAGTAGGCGACGTCCATCAGGACCAGATAGCTCTTCCCGGTGCGGGGGTTGGCCCTGAACACGTCACCGGCGTAGCCGCGGCCGAAGCGCTTGATCAAGGGGCCCAGGGCGAAGACGATCGCCAGCAGCACCAGGTTCGTCACCAGCTCGATCGCCCACCAGCTCACCCGGTCTCCATCCTCGTCGTAATGATCATGCTTGCACCTCGACGGGCTCGCGCGTCGTCTGCTTGGCCCGTCTTGCAGCAATCCTGTCGATCAGCTTGTTGGCCGCGAGTGCGTAGAGAAACACGACCGACCCGAACATCGGGATGTTGAGCCAGGGCCCCGCCCCCAGGTCGACGAATTCGGAGCGGAGGTCTGACCCGGACAGGAGCAGCCCCATGATCACCAGAGTCATGATGATCGCGGTGACCGACCCCGAGAGACGGAACCCACTCCTGATCAGCCCCCCTCCGATGGCGATCAGCCCACCCAGCATCGAGCCCACGGTGAGAACGATGAAGAACGTCCCTTCGAGCGTGAACTCGGAGTTGCGCACCGGATCCAGGATCGCCACCACCCGCATTGCCACTCGGAATCCAGGGCCGAGGATCAGCGTCCCCGCAACCGCGCCACCCAGGGCACCGAGCCCCACGATACGCCAGAAGCCGGGCACATATCGCCATCCCACGACAAGAGCGATGAGGGAAACGACCCAGATCGGGCCTCCGAAGAGAATGGCCGACAGCCCGGAGCCGACGGCGCAAACCGCCACCACCGACATCAGGGCTTGTTGCCGTCGCGAGCTCGTGTTCGACATGCCTGCTCCTTTGTTCTTGTCCGCCGAGACAGACGAACATGAGGCCGATTCGGGTGACAGGGTCGTCTTCGACTGCCGACACGCAGGAGCTCGCCAATACCATGAGCACCATGCACGCCCCTTCGGTCCGTAACGTCGCGCTCGTCGCCCATGTCGACCATGGCAAGACCACTCTGGTCGACTCGATGCTGGCCGCAACAGGGGTCTTCGCCGCCCACGAGGAGCGGGTGGAGCGCGTCTTGGACTCCACCGATCAGGAGCGGGAGCGTGGGATCACCATCCTGGCCAAGGCGGCATCGATCCAGTGGCGCGACACCAAGATCAATCTCGTCGACACACCCGGCCATGCAGACTTCGGAGGCGAGGTGGAAAGGGCCCTGGCCATGGTCGACGGGATCCTGCTCCTGGTGGATGCCGCGGACGGCCCGATGCCACAGACCAGGTACGTCTTGAGCAAGGCCCTGGAGCGGCATCTGCCCGCGGTGGTCGTTATCAACAAGGTCGACCGCCCCGACGCCCGACCCGAGCAGGTGGCCGACGAGGTCTACGAGCTCTTCTTCGATCTCGACGCCAAGGACCACCACATCGACTTCCCCATCGTCTCCACCATCGCCCGCACGGGTCGGACCGCCATCGGGATCTCCGTTCCCGACGAGGGCTCGGACCTGGCACCGCTGCTCGACGCCATCGTGAGCACAATCCCGGCACCGTCGGGCGACCCGTCGGCACCCCTCCAGGCGCTGGTGACCAATCTCGACGCCTCGGACTATCTGGGGCGGCTCGCCATCGGCCGGGTGTTCGAGGGCACCCTGAGACGCGGAGACGCGATCGCCCTATGCCAAGACAACGACCAGGAGCCGCCGCTGACACGACGACTGACCCAGTTGATGGGGTTCTCCGGGTTGGGACGGACCGTGATCGACGAGGTCAAGGCGGGCGACCTGTTCGTGGTGGCGGGATTCCCAGAAGTCGAGATCGGGGACACACTGGCCGATCCTGCCGATCCCAGGCCACTCTCCCGTCTGTCGGTCGATGAGCCCGTGCTCAGGATGACTTTCGGCGTGAGCACCTCGCCGTTCTCGGGCCGAGAGGGGAAGTACCTCACCTCCCGTCAGATCCAGGACCGGCTGAAGCGAGAAGTCCTGGGAAACGTCTCCATCCGTCTCGGCGCCACCTCTTCACCGGAGATCGTGGAAGTGGCGGGCCGAGGCGAGCTCCAGCTCGCCGTACTCATAGAGTCGATGCGCCGTGAGGGCTTCGAGCTGCAGGTGAGCCGGCCCGAGGTGGTCCTCAAAGAGATCGACGGGGTGCCCCACGAGCCGGTGGAGCGGGCAGTCGTCGACGTTCCCGACGAGTACGTCGGGACGGTCACCCAGGCGGCGGCACCACGCAAGGGAACCATCACCGAACTGGTCCCCGGGGATCCGGGCCGCACCATCATCACCATCGTCGCCCCGGCGCGTGGTCTTCTCGGATTCCGATCATTGCTGATGACCGCGACCAGGGGGACCGCTCTCATCCACCAGCATCACGACGGCTGGATGCCATGGGTCGGTCAGCTCCCGCATCGAACGGGCGGGGCCATGATCTCGGACCGGGCAGGGACCAGCACCGGCTTCGCCCTCGACAACCTGCAAAAGCGCGGTGACCTGTTCATCGGGGCCGGAGAACAGGTCTACGAAGGGATGATCATCGGGGAGGCCTCCCGTCCCCAGGAGATGGTGGTCAACCCGGCCCGACCCAAACAGCTCACCAACATCCGCACCCATGCCTCGGACGAAGCCATAAACCTCAGGCCTCCCCGAGAGATGACCCTGGAGACGGCGATCGAATGGATCGCCGACGACGAGCTCGTCGAGGTCACCCCCACGGCGATTCGTGTGCGCAAGCGCTATCTAGGCGAGCCCGACCGACGACGTCATGGGAAGAGGTCATCGGAGCCGACGACAGCAGCCTGACCGCTGCGACATCGGCGCCGGCACCGGGATGATCACGCCGCCTCGTGCCCGACATGGAGGCTGACGTGGACCTCTGATCCCGTCCCGGTCAGCATCTCGGCCATCTCCCCGCAGATGCACTTGTAGCGGACGATCATGCCCTGATCGGTGTTGATGATGCTGTCCACATCGGAGACCCAGATCAGGGCATCCCGACCCAGGTTTTCACACCGTGCGAGGAACACCGCGCACCTCCTTGGTGATGGTGAGACGGTATCTGCCGAATCTCACCGAACGTGGCTTGCGGACAGCATTCGCCATACGCTGGGTGCGTGCTTCCTCCCGTCGTTCGTCGAGGATTTGCTGCGCCACCAGATATGCAATCGCCGGATGACCAAACATGATGGGTCCTCCTTGACGTAATAACCGTTCATCCGTACACTTGTTACCGTAACCAAGACCAAGTAATAAGTCAAATGGATTTCTCTCATTACTCCGACGAACCGGTGCACCTGGCTGTCGACCTGGTCAACACCGACGAGATCGACGGCGACGAGATCGCCGATCTCTCCGATCTGATCGTCTTCCTCGACCGTTTCGAAGGTCTCCGATCGCCCGGCCTGGGTCCGGCCACCGACACCGACCTCGCCCGGATCCATCAGCTCCGGGACACCCTGCGTCAGGTCTTCGAGGCCCCCGACGAGGCCACCGCCGTTGCCCGGCTCAACTCGGTCCTCGCCGAGAACGCGGCCATCCCCCGTCTCTCGTTGCACAGCGGTGAGCCCCACCTCCACTTCGAGCCGGTCGAGGCCATGGTTTCGTCATGGGTCGGCGCCATGACCGCGATGGGGCTTGCCGGCGTCATCGTCGAGCACGGGATCAGCCGATTCGGGAGCTGCAGCGCCGCCAACTGCCGTGACGTCTTCATCGACACCACTCGCAACCGGTCGAGACTCCACTGCTGCAAC
Organism: Acidimicrobiia bacterium; assembly: GCA_050741975.1. Lineage (GTDB taxonomy): Bacteria > Actinomycetota > Acidimicrobiia > Spongiisociales > ZC4RG35 > JARDZU01. The sequence continues at coordinate 23,201 of JBOGET010000175.1, read as the reverse complement.
ACCTGCTCGACCCGGGAGGCGGTGGCCGCCTACCGCAAACGTCATGCAACGGCCTAACCCGGGCTCGTCTGGCTCGAATCACGGTTCGCCGCATATATTGGCGTGATGACGACCACCACGCCACGAACCAGCCCGCCGATCTGGTGGTGGGTCCACGACATCGGGGTCGGTCTTCTCTCCGGGTTCGGGGTCGGCGCCGTGGCCGGTCTCTTCATCAATGCGCAGGTCGAGAACAACGTAGTGGTGCTGATCAGCGCCGTCCTCGGCGCCATCGCCGGCATCTACATCCTGATCCAGAACCACCGCGGCGCCCGACGCTTCCTCAGCGCTGTCGTAGTGGTGAGCTGGGTCCTGCTCCTCCTCTCGGCGGGCTTCATCGGCTTGCTGGTATGGGCCGTCGCTACCTTCGAGTAGACACTTCAGCCGTCTGTTGGCCCGGCCAACCCGTAGGCCACGGCCTGGTCGAGGTCCATCGCCTGGCCCTCCCGGTAGGGAATCGCCTCCTCACCGGACAATGACTCCAGTACCTCGAACTCCAGCCCTTCGACCCGGTTGATCTCGCTCCCCACGATCTCGGTCCCGGAAATGATGCGGAGGCGGTGGAATGCACCGGCGAGTCGAAGGGCACGATTCCGGTCCCCCAGAGCCAACGCCACCCCTGCGGCCGCCGCCAACAACAGGACCACCCCACTGACGTCTCGATGGTCGGCGAAGAGAGCCAGGCCCTGCGAGAGGTACTCCCAGGCCTGCTCGTAGTCGTGTCTTCGACGAGACATGTCGCCCACCTCGAACAGACCCCATCCCATGCCGAACTCGTTGCCTGCTTGCCGGTAATAGTCGATGCTCTTCTTGGTGTGCTCGATGGCCGACTCCAGGTCGTCCGTCGAGAATTGGACGAGATTGCCCCGGGCCCATTCGACGTCCCCCAGTCCACCGACGTCCCCTAGCCCTCGATACAGCATTTCGGCTTCGTCCAGGGCGGCGGTCGACTCTTCGACATCCTGGTGCTCACCGAAGGCGAGTGACAAGCTGACGTTGTAGAGGGCGTTGGCGATCTCCCTCGGATCGCCCAGCTCCCGCTGCATCTCGAGGGCAGTCCGGTAGACATCGACCACGGCATCCATGTCGGACTGCCACCAGAGGATCCCTCCAAGGGCTTCCACGGCCTTGGCTCTGTCCATGAGCGCGCCGCCTTTGAGCGCAAGGACTCCGTCGAGTCGGCGCCGAGCCTCATGGAGATGACCCCTGGCCTGCCAGAAGCGCCAGGCTCCGGCCGAAAGACGCAGTGCGAGATCGGTCTCACCGGAGCTGATGGCCCAATCGAGAGCGGCACGGATGTTGTCGTGGTCGTGCTCCAGCAGGTCGAGCCACTCCTTGCGGTTTCTCCGCAGCAACTCCGGCGCCGCTGCCGCCACGTACCCGGTGTAGGCCTCGAGATGTCGCCGGGCCAGCATCGGCAGCTCGCCCGATTGCTCGAGACGCTCGGCGGCGAACTCTCGAATCACGTGCAACATCCGAAAACGGGGGTGCCCGTCGGCGTCGATTCTCCTGATGAGACTGTGGTCGACCAGAGTGGACAGGGTGTTGATCAGATCGTCGCCCACCTCGTCCGAAGGGCCGCACACCGTCTCGATCTCCTCCAGCCGGGAACCACCGCTGAACACCGAGAACCGGGCGAAGAGCCTTCGCTCCGATTCGGCCAGCAGATCGTGACTCCAGGTGATCGCCGCCTGGATGGTCCTATGTCGTTCTGGTAGATCGACCGAGCCCGAGCTGAGCATCCGCGCATCGAGCCGTTGCAGGATTTGATCAACGGGGAGTAGACGCAGTCTGGAAGCGACCAGCTCGATGGCGAGGGGGAGGCCGTCGAGCCGGCGCACCAGCTCCGCCACCACCAGGGCATTCTGCTCGGTGACCCGAAAGTCGGGGCGCACCAACATCGCCCGCTCGGCGAACAATCGAACGGCTTCGACCTCCATGAGGGCTTCGGGCTCGTCGATGCCAGTCAATCCGGTGACGTCCAGCGGCGGCACCGGCATCTCCTGCTCGCCGCTGATGCGAAGTGGTGCCCGCGAGGTCACCAGCACCCTGGTGCGTGGTGAGGCCCGGAGTATGTCGAGGACGAGTGAAGCCGCATCGAGGAGCTGTTCGAAGTTGTCGAGGACGATCAGATAGCCCTTGTCCGAGAGCTGGCTGGTGAGACGCATCGCCGGGGATTCCTCACGTGTCGAGGCCTGGATCCCCAGTGTTTCGAGGACGCGGGAGGGGAACACCTCGACGTCGGTGACCGAGGCGAGCTCGACGAAGAAGACCCCATCGGTGAAGTCGTCCGCCAGCTCGGCCGCGACCTGCAGGGCCAGCCTGGTCTTACCGGTGCCCCCGGGCCCGGTGAAGGTCAGGATCCGGGATGTCTGGAGCAGACGCATCGCCTCGGCCAGCTCCTTCTCCCGCCCGACGAAGCTGGTGAGCAGTCTGGGGAGATTGTTGGGGATGACGTCCAGGGTCCGTAACAAAGGGAACTCGCCCTGCAGACCCTCGGTCACCACCTGGAATATGGCTTCGGGCTCGGACAAGTCCTTCAGCCGGTGCTTGCCGAGGTCACGCAGGGTCACCCCGGGTGGAAGCTGTCTCTCGACGAGGACGGTCGTCGGCTCGGAGAGCACGATCTGCCCTCCATGAGCCGCATCGGCGATCCGCGCCGCGCGATGCAAGTCCAACCCGACGTAATCCGAGGCCCCGAGGGCGCCCAATCCGGTGTGGAGACCCATGCGGGCCCTCACCACCCCATCGGGGGGCCAGGGCCGATCCATCAGCGCGCGCTGGGCGGCCACGGAGGCCGCCAGAGCCTCGATCGGAGCCGTGAAGACGGCGAAGAACGAGTCGCCCTCGGTCTTGACGACGATCCCCCCACTGTCCGTTATCGCCTTCTCGATCAGGCTGTTGTGCGCTTCGAGGACCGGGACCCACCCATCACCAAGGGCCTGGACCAGTCGGGTCGAGCCCTCGATATCCGTGAACAGGAAGGTGACGGTCCCCGTCGGCAGCGATTGACCAGTGAGCGGAGACACCTCGGCCCACGTTAGCTGGGCGAGAGGCAGAGTCGCCTACAGGATCGCCCCTATCACCTTCTCCCCGTAGGCCTCCAGAGTGCCGACCACGTCGTCATGCATGAGATAGATGCCGAAATGGCCGACGCCCATCGATTTCAGAAGGGACAGCTTCTCGATGTGGGCCTCGACCGGGCCCACGACACAGAAGCGGTCGACGATGTCATCGGGCACGAACTCAGTCGACGGGTTGCCCGACTTCCCGTGATGGGCGTAGTCGTAGGACTCCCTTGCCTTGATGTACTCGGAGAGGACCCGGGGCACCTTCTCGCTGTCCTCCCCGTAGCGGTTGACCATGTCCACCACATGGTTGCCGACCATGCCCCCGAACCATCGCAGCTGATCTCTCTGATGGGCCACATCCTCGCCGACGTAGGCGGGCGCCACGACACAGATCTCGACCCCGTCGGGGTCCCGACCCGCCATCTCCGCCGAGGAGCGGACGGCGGCCACGGTCCACTCCAGGATCTGGGGGTCGGCCAGCTGCAGGATGTAACCGTCGGCGTGCTCCCCCGCGGTGGCCAGCGCCCTCGGCCCATAGCCGGCCACCCAGATCGGAAGGTCCCAGCCCTCGGTTATCCATGGGATGCGCAACGGCTTCCCGTTGTAATCGACCTCCTCGCCGGCGACCAGACCCTTGATCACCTCCATGGCCTCGACCATGGTCTGCAGGGTCTTGGGCTGACGCCCGATGTAGCGCAACGCCGAATCGCCACGACCCATCCCGCAGATGGTGCGCGGGCCGTACATGTCGTTGAGGGTCGCGAACAGCGAGGCGAGGACGGTCCAGTCCCGGGTACCCGGGTTGGTGACCATGGGGCCCACGATCAGATCTCTGCTCTCGGCGAGGATGCGGGAGTAGATGACGAACGGCTCCTGCCACAGGACATGGGAATCGAAGGTCCAGGCGTGGCTGAACCCGAGGTCCTCGGCGCGACGTGCCAGCTCGACCACGCGCGAGGCAGGCGGGTCGGTCTGGAGGACGACACCGAAGTCCATCAGAGGCGGTCTTCGACGGATCGACTCATCTGCAAAAACTACCGGACCGGGCTGCGAATGCAGGGGATGGAAGGGCCGACCTCGATCACCTTCGGAGGTTGACTCCACCCCCGCTTCGGAATACCTTCCTCATACACATGTTCGCCCTGCACGACGCCGCTTGTATGCGCATGGCTCACGTGGAGCCGTGCGGACGAGTCGTTTAGCAGCGCCAACAGACCAGACGACAGGGATCCGCACCGGCAACGGCTGCGGGTCTCTTTGTCTCCGGTCGTTGGCGGCGAATCCCCCGGCAGAGTGAGGAGAGCAAATCTGATGTCCAATGACCACCGATTCGGGCCACTAGCTTGTCGGGTTTGAGCGACCTGACCCCCGCGATCTCGAACCAGACGCGGTACTACGACCACCCCGGCGTCTTCCAGCTGGAGAGCGGGGAGACCCTCGAAGGGGTGCGGGTGGGGTATCGCACCTGGGGTGAGCCCCGAGACGAGGCCACCTTGATCTGTCATGCCCTCACCGGGAGCGCCGACGCCGACGAATGGTGGCCTGGGCTCTTCGGCCCGACCCGGACCTTCGACCCCGAGCACGACTTCATCATCGCCAGCAATGTGCTCGGAGGCTGCTACGGGACCACCGGGCCCACCTCGACCCGGCCCGGCACCGAGCATTGGTACGGGCCCGATTTCCCGATGATCACGATCAGAGACATGGTCAATCTCCAGGCCGAGCTGCTCGACCACCTGGGTGTGGAGAGGCTCAGGCTCGTGATCGGCGGCTCCATGGGGGGCATGCAGGCCCTGGAGTGGGCGTCGATGTTCCCCGAGAGGGTCGAGGGCGGGGTGGCGATAGGGGTCGGAGCCAACCATTCGGCGTGGAGCGTCGCCTTCTCCGAGGCACAGAGGGCGGCGATCTGGGCGGACCCCAAGTTCCTCGACGGCGCCTACCAGCCTGACGAGGGGCCGGACAGCGGTCTGGCCGTGGCCCGGATGATCGCAATGATCTCCTACCGGGGAAAGGCCAACTTCGAGACCCGGTTCGGGCGCCGGACCGTCGAGGACGAGTTCGAGATCCGCTCCTATCTGCGCCATCAAGGCCAGAAGCTCGTGGCCCGCTTCGACGCCAACACCTATCTGACGTTGGTCGACGGCATGGACAGCCATGACCTGGCTCGGGGCCGTGGCGAGATGGAACAGGTGCTGACCGGGATCAAGACCCCGTTCCTGGCCGTGGGCATCTCCAGCGACATCCTCTACCCGGCTGCCGAGGTCGAGGAACTGGCCGCAGGCCTGCCCAACGCCCGATACCAGATGCTGCATGCCGCCCAAGGTCACGACTCCTTCCTCATCGAGATGGCCAACCTCGACGGCATCGTGAGTCGGTTCAAGAACGACCTGGCCCGGGGGATCACACCGGCCGATGATCTCGCCGGCGGGTCGGGTCGGGGGACGTCCTGGGCGTTTTGAGCGCCCTGCCCCTCCATCTCCTGCCCCAGACCGCCGCGGTCTCCCCGTCGGGGGCCCTGAGCATCGGTGGATGTGACGTGTCGGAGTTGGCCGCCGAGTACGGGACTCCGCTCTTCGTATACGACGAGGCCCACCTGCGCTCCCGCTGCCGGGAGTCGGTGGCCGCCTTCCCCGATGGGGTCGCCTATGCCACCAAGGCCTTCCTCTGCGGAGCGATGGCCCGGCTCGCCCATGAGGAGGGCATGTATCTCGACGTGGCCACAGGTGGTGAGATCCACATCGCCCTGGCCTCGGGGGTCCCCGCCGACCGTCTGGTGTTCCATGGCAACAACAAGTCGGCCAACGAGCTGAGCCAGGCTCTCGATGCCGGCGTGGGTCGCATCGTCATCGACTCCCTGGTCGAGATGGACCGGATCGAGGCCCTGGTCGACCGAGGTGCCTCCCCGCCCGCCGTCCTGGTGCGGGTCAATCCCGGTGTCGAGGCCCACACCCACGAGTTCCTCCGCACCGGGGCCACCGACTCCAAGTTCGGCATCACCATCGAGGACGGCGAAGCGGCCAGGGCCGTCGAGCGGGCCCGGAGCTCGTCCGCGATGGAGTTGATCGGGATCCACGCCCATGTCGGGAGCCAGGTCTTCGACGTGAGCTCGTTCGAGAAGGCGATCGAGGTCATCGCCGCGTTTGCCGCACCCCTGGCCGTCGAAGAGCTCTCCATCGGCGGGGGCCTCGGCGTTGCCTATGTGGAGGGTGAGGAGGCCCCGTCCCTCTCGGAATGGGGAAAGGCCATCGCCGACGCGGCGGCGGGTGCCGGGATCGAGGCCCGGATCATGGCCGAGCCGGGGCGGGCCATCGTGGCCCAGGGGGCGATAACCCTGTACACGGTGGGCACCATCAAGGAGATCCCGGGGGTGAGGACATACGTGTCCGTCGACGGCGGGATGAGTGACAATCCCCGACCAGTCCTATACGGGAGCGGATACGAGGTGTTCGCCCCGAGGGCGACCGGTGCCGATCGAACCCGTCCGATCCGTCTCGTTGGCAAGCATTGCGAGTCGGGCGATGTCCTCGCCTGGAATGCCCGGGTCCCCGAGGACCTCGTCGTGGGCGATCTCCTCGCCACTCCCGTCACCGGGGCCTACGGCCATTCCATGGGCTCCAACTACAACATGGTCCGGCGACCTGCCGTGGTCTTCATCCGCGACGGCGGCGCCCGACTGGTGGTGAGGCGTGAGACACACGACGACCTGTTGATCCGGGACATGGTGGCGGGCTAATCGGTCCGCATCGAGAAAGGCTCCCCGAACCCGAGGGATCTCGACTCACAAAGGTCTTCGATGAGGGTGAGGGTGAGCAGGTCGTCGGTGATCGACGCCTGGTACACACCGGTCTGGCCCGGGCACTCACCGCCGATGCCGGTGACGAAGATGAACTGCCGGTCGTCCCTGGCGACGAATCCACCCATCAGCCGCTCCTCCTGTCCGGCCTCGCCGGAGGCAAGGACCACGTAGTCGCCGGCATCGTTGACCCGAAGGACCACACTGTCGTTCTCCCAGCTCCCGGAGAGGTCGGATATGGCGAGCTCGGGCCGGCTCGAGCCGTCCGACGACAGGGACCATGGCGAACCGAATGCCCTCTCACGGAAGGCACAGGGCTCATCGACCGCGGCGAGATGCAGCTCCTCCTCCCACATCTCGCCGAAGTAGACACCGGTCTCACCGGGACAGGGCCCTGGATTGGCGCTGGTGGCGAAGATGAGCATCCCGTCCTGGAGTGCGATGAACCCGAACACACCGGTCTCGACCGTCGAGCCGTCGGCCTCGAGCTCGAAGAGCTCGTAGGAGCCGCCCTCGTCGACCTGGAGCACATGGGTCTCACTCTCCCAGCGCCCGGTCAGATCGGACAGGACGACTGCCTCACCGCCCATTTCCGGCTGGATCTCGATGGTTGTGGTGGTCTGGGCCACCTCGATTGCATAGTCACCGCCGCCGGGGAGCTCTCCCGTGATCTCGAGTCTCCCGTCGGGGCGCTCGGTGTAGCTCTCCGAAATGGTCTCGACGAGAGTCGGGAGCGAGCGAAGACGCTCCATCGTCGACGGCCCATTGGCCAGGGCGTAGTCCAGGACCGGCCGGCGCACCAGCCACACCGGGACCTCCCGGCCGAAGACGTCCTCCGAGCCGCCGGTCATGAAGATCACGGGTGTCTCACATTCGGCGGGCCTTGTGCCCAGATCGGCGTCGGGAGGGATGCAGTCGAGCGGCTGATGGAACACGATGGCCGCCCATGATCCATCCTGGAGCGATTCGCCCTCGGGCATACGGGCGATCGTGGTCACCTCGGCGGGGAGCCCCGCCGGGGCCGATGTCGTGGTCGTGGGGATCGTGGTCGTCGACTCGGGGGCGGTTTCGGCCGCTGGCTCCTCGCCGCACGCCGCGATCAGCAGGGCCCCAATGAGGATCAGAGCCCGGAGCCGGCTGGGCAGCGGTCGATGCACGTCATTACAACTCGATCGACCGTCAGTCGAGTTCCCCGTCCCGGAGCGGGACGGCGGATTCACCCGTGGGTGGGGAACCCGAGATCGACGCCGCGGTGGATCGGGTCGGCCCAGCGGGAGATCACGACCTTCTGCCGGCTGTAGAAGTGGACCCCTTCCGGACCGTAGATGGCGTGACTGCCGAAGATGGAGTCCTTCCATCCGCCGAAGCTGTAGAAGGAGAGTGGCACCGGGATCGGCAGGTTGATGCCGACCATCCCCACCTCGATCTCCGCCTGGAACTTACGGGCGGCGCCCCCGTCGTTGGTGAATACCGCGGTCCCGTTGCCATAGGGGTTCTGGTTGATCAGCCTGATCGCCTCTTCGTAGTGCTCCATCCGAACGGTGGACAGGACCGGGCCGAATATCTCGTCGGTGTAGATCGACATGTCGGTGGTGACGTTGTCGAACAGGGTGGGACCGAGGAAGAAGCCGTTCTCATGACCGTCGACCACCAGATCACGACCGTCGGCGACCAGGAGGGCGCCCGCCGCCTCCCCGGCGTCGATATAGCCCCGGACCTTGTCCAGATGCTGTCTCGTGACCAGCGGGCCCATCTCGACCCCGGTCTCGTCACCGGGGCCGACCTTGAGCTTCTCGATCCGGGTGTGCACCCCTTCGATGAGGGGGTCGCCGGCATCACCCACCGCCACCACCGCCGAGATCGCCATGCACCGTTCCCCCGCCGACCCGTAGCCCGCCGACACCGCGGCGTCGGCGGCCAGGTCCATGTCGGCGTCGGGGAGGACGATCATGTGGTTCTTGGCGCCGCCCAAAGCCTGGACCCGCTTCCCGTTGCGGGTCCCGGTCTCGTAGATGTACCGGGCGATCGGCGTCGACCCGACAAAGGAGATGGCGCTCACCAACGGATGGGTCAAGAGGGCGTCGACCGCTTCCTTGTCACCGTGCACGACGTTGAAGGCGCCCTCGGGCAGCCCGGCCTCGGCCATGAGCTCGGCAGCCAGCAGCGACGCCGACGGGTCCTTCTCCGAAGGCTTGAGGATGAACGTGTTCCCACAGGCGATGGCGATGGGGTACATCCACATCGGGACCATGGCCGGGAAGTTGAACGGCGTGATACCGGCCACGACCCCCAGTGGCTGGCGGATCGTATAGGTGTCGACACCGGTCGAAACCTGCTCGGAGAAGTCCCCCTTGAGAAGATGGGCGATGTTGCAGGCGAACTCGACGACCTCGAGACCCCGCTGCACCTCCCCCATGGCGTCGTCGATGGTCTTGCCGTGCTCGGCGGTGAGGAGACGGGCGAAGTCCATCTTGCGGGCAGCGACCAGCTCGCGGAAGGCGAACATGATGTTCTGCCGCTGGGTCAGGGAGGAGAAGCGCCACGACTCGAAGGCACGACGCGCCGCCTGCACCGCGGTGTCGACATCTTGGGCGGAGCCGAGGACGACCTCGCCGGTCTGATCGCCGGTGGCCGGGTTGAACACGGGCCCGGTGCGCTCCGAGGTCCCCGCAGTGGCCTGTCCGTCGATCCAATGCTGGATCTGCTTCATGGGTCGAATCTACACCAGTAGCCGTGTTGACCGGCCAAGCCGGAGCTCCGAAAGCAGTCCCGACGCTATATCGTGAAGCAATCGGTCCCGCCGGAGGAGGTGCGACATCATGGTCAGGTGGAGGCGAAACCCCACTGGTCCGGGACAGGTCATCGATCGGCGCGGGGTAGGCCCGACCATGGGCAGGATCGGGCTGGGCGGGGGAGGCATCGCCATCATCGCCTTCATCCTCATCACGCTCCTCGGCGGCGGCGACCTGGGCGACCTCACCAACATCCTGGCCCCGGCGGGGGAAGTCGACACCGAGACCCAGCTCGACCCTGGTGCAGATCCCGAGAGCGATCTGGCCGCATTCCTCCAGGGCGTGCTCCAGGACAACCAGGCGATGTGGGTCGAGGTGTTCGAGCAGGCCGACGTCAGCTATCGGGCCACGGATCTCGTCATCTTCAAGGGTGTGACCCAATCGGCTTGCGGAGGGGCCCAAGCCCAGTCCGGTCCCCACTACTGCCCTGCCGACGAGTTGGTCTACATGGACTTGGACTTTCTCGCTGAGCTGCAGCGACGATTCGGCGCCGCGGGGGACACGGCTCAGGCCTACATCCTGGCTCATGAGGTGGGCCATCACGTGCAGCATCAGCTGGGGATCACCGAGCAGGTGCAGAGTCAGGCAAGCAACGAGGCAAGCGTGGCCCTCGAGCTGCAGGCGGATTGCTTTGCCGGCGTCTGGCTCTCCACTCTCCGCGCCGAGGGGAGCTCGGCGGCGATCCTGGAGGCAGGCGACCTCGAGGAGGCATTGAACGCGGCGGCCGCGGTTGGTGACGATGCCATCCAGAGCCAGACCACAGGGCAGGTCAACCCCGAGACCTGGACTCACGGCAGCTCCGAGCAGCGCTACCAGTGGCTCAACCAGGGGTTCACCACCGGCTCACCCGGGGAGTGCAACACCTTCGGCTGAGCCTCGATCTCGACGGTGGGGTGTGGGCGGGGAATTGGGTCTCTTCCTTTAGCCACCGCGGACCGATACGGTGACGTAGTTCCCCCGACCGGGCTGCCGGTCACGTGCCACCGCCTGCAGACGAGAACCAATGCCCCTGATCACAACCGCAATCCCTCTCGTCATCTACGTGGTCGGGTTCCAGACGCTGGTGTACCTCCTCGTGCCCCTCCGATTCCGCCCCACCTGGGCGCCACTCGTGACGAGCTCGGTGGGCGCGGCTGTGGTCCTGGTGGCTGCGATCTGGTTCGGGCCGGACACGATCGGGCTCGCCGACCCCGATGGCCGGCTGCTAGCCGGTTGGGGCTCGGCGACGGTGCTGACCATGTCATCGGTAGGGCTGGTGATGCTGACCCGACCGCAGCTGCGGGGGCACCTGGCCGACCCGAGGCTGGCCGCGATGTCGAGCCGGACCGCGGCCGCCCACATCCTGATCCGCATCCCGGTGATCACCGTTCTCATCGAAGAGGCGGTGTTCCGTGGCGTCCTACAGGCGGCGCTCATCGCCCTCTACCCCGAGCCGGTGGCTCTGTGGGGAGGCGCCGTGCTCTTCGGCCTGTGGCACATCGGCCCCGCCCTCGACCAGGCCCACGCCGCCGACCGGCGCAGTCTGGCCAGGATCGCCCATGTGGGCATCACCGTGATCGCCACCGCGGCCGCCGGTGCCTGGCTGGTCTGGCTTCGGATCGAGACCGGTTCGATCTGGGTCCCGGTGGCGGTGCACGCCGCGGTCAACATGACGCTGGCCGTCTTCGCCCGTCTGGCCGCGGTCCGGCCGGCCCGTCCCAGCCTGGCCACCGAGTGACGGGAGGCGTGCCGGGGGAATCGCCCTATTCCCCCAGGTCCGGCTCCCCATGTTGGACCAGGCCGCGGTCCAGGGCCCTGGCGATCGCCTCCGCTCTCCTGGAGACACCGAGTCGGGCATAGATCGCCGAGACGTGATGCTCGGCCGTCTTGGCCGAGATGAAGAGCCGGTCTGCGATCTCTGCATTGCTCAGCCCTTCGGTCATGCGGCGGAGCACCTCGGCCTGGCGGGCGGTGAGGCCGAGGGGATGCGCCCTGGTCTGGGGACGGGGGCCACGCGGGACTCCGGTGTGGCCTCCATCCCTGATCCGGGACCGGAGCCAAGCCGCCATCGGCCGGGCCCCGAGCCGGTCGAGGATCTGCACGGCTTGCAATTGTGCTTCCAGGTCTCCGTCGGCCAGGGCGAGCGCCTCCTCGTAGGGGCAGCCCAGCTCGCCCCACATGGCGGCCGCCTCCTGCCAGGCGCCTTCGATGTGGAGGGCAAAGGGAGCCGCCGCCCCCGGGGGCGGGGAAGCGATGGCTGCGGCCCGCCACATCCAAAAGCCGACCTCTCCCCTCGCCCAGGCGCTGTCGGAACGGAGAGCCTCGGAGTAGACCCATTCCAGGATGTCGGGGATCTCATCCCCGCGACCCTGCAGCCAGGCAAGCTCGGCCAGACCACAAAGGGGCGGCCAGAGATGCTGCATCTCCCCTCCTTCTCCAAGCGAAACTGCGGTGGTCAGTGTCTGCTTGGCTGCGTCGTCACCCCGTCTCACCTGGGCCCGGCCCAGTGCGCCGAGGGCGGTGACCGGCGAGATCGATCCCCTTCCTGGTGGGCCCTCCTCCACCATCCCGGCGAACGTGACCACCTCGTCCCAACGTCCCTGTTCGAAGGCGATCCGGGCCAGCCATGCCCTCGAGTAGGCGACGGTGTAGTCCTCGTCGTTGCGTGTTCCCACCTCGATGGAGCGCTCCAGGGCGTCGATGGCCACCTGGTAGCAACGGGCCTCTCCTCCCCCGGATCCAAGCATTCCCGTGGCCAGCACCACCGTCCTCGAGTCCGCGGCCCGGCTCGCCTCGATGGACACCTCCTCCAGGAGGTCGACCCCTCGCTTGGGATCGCCCGTGACCAGCTCGATGGTCCCCTCGATGAGACGAGCCTGGCGCTCGGTGCGTTCCGCCCTGGTGGCAGCCGCCATCTCCAGAGCGATCCGGATGTCATCCATGGCCGCCTCATGGCGCCGGTGCAGCATCCACAGATAGCCGGAGACGTAGTGAGCGGCCGCCAGTTCGGGGCTTGGGCCGAGCGGGGCGAGCAGCCGGAGTGCCTCGTCGGCCGCGGTCCGGGCCTCGTCGGTGCGGCGGTTCGCCCAGTAGCGATTGGAGGCCAGGATCAAGGCGTTGGCCAGGGCAGTGGTGTTGCCGGTGGCTCGGTGGTGAGTGATCGCCGCCTCGGTGTGGGTCTGGGCCAGTTCGTGCTGGTCTAGCAGCGCGAGCTGGCTTCCCAAGCCCACCCTGAGCGCAGCCTCCTGATCCCCGTCGAGAAGATCCCTGTGGGCCAGGGCACTCTCGTAGAGGCTCACCGCCTCGCGGCGAGCCCCCCTGCTCGACGCCTGGCGAGCCGCCTTCGGGGCGTAGGCCACCACCAGGCGTCCGTCGTCGGCGCGGATCGCGTGATGAGCCAGCGCGGCTAGATCCAGCTCCGTTCCGTCGGCCAGGACGCGAAGCATCTCCCGATGCAGCGCCATGCGACGCGTGGCGGGCAACGACTCCTCGACTGCGGTCCGGGCGAGCTCGTGACGGAACCGCAGCCCACTGCCGTCTGCGATCAGCATCCCGGCGCCGGTTGCAAGATCGACGTCGGCCGGGCCCTGGGCTGAGAGCCTGGAGGCCAGATCGAGGTCCATGGAGCGGGGTGCGATCGACACCACCTCGACCACGTTTCGTGCTGCCTCGGGGAGGCGGGAGAGCCGGGCGAGGACCGCATCCTGGACAGTGTCGGGTAGCACTTTCCCCGAAGCCAGGATCTCGGTCAAGAAGAAGGGGTTGCCTCCGGTGAGCCGATGCAGGCGCACGGCGTCCTGGGACCCTCCCCCGGCGAGCCGGTGGACTGCGTCGACGGAGAGCGGCGACACCCGCATCCGCTTCGTGTAGCCGCGCGTGGCCAGGTCGCCGAGAACGACCCGGAGCGGGTGGCTCGGTCCCACCTCGTCGTCACGGTAGGTGCACAGGACGAGGGCCTTGGTCTCCCCGACCCGTCGCCCCAAGAAGCGAATGAAGTCGAGAGTGCCGCCGTCCGCCCAATGGACGTCTTCGATCACCACCACGATGGGGCGGATGGTCGACTTGAGGCGGTCGATCACGCTGCCGAACAACTTGAAGGGCTCCTCTCCGAGATCGACGGGGCCGATGCCGGAACCTGCGTCGGCCAGGATGTCGAGCAGAGGGCCCAGCGGCCGCGGGGTGCTCAAAGGGTCGCACGCCCCTTCGAGGAGCAGGATCCTGCCGGTTACTCGGGCCGAGAATTCGTTCACCAGCGCCGTCTTGCCGGCCCCGGCCTCCCCTGCGATGAGGACCATCGAGCCGCGGCCGGTGACCGCCTCCTCCAGCGATTGCGTCAGCTCCGACAAGGAATCGTCGCGCTCGAGCAAGCCCAGGTCAGGTCTCCCCATCGGGTGGAAACCTAACGGATTGCTAGATCAGGTACTGGTTGGCGCCCCGGCGCAGATACCGGCCGTCACCGGCAGTGCCGTGATAGCCGTCGTCCTCGATGATGGTCTTGCCCCGGCTGAGCACGGTCTCCACCTTTCCGGTGATCTCCAGGCCTTCGTAACAGGAGTAGTCGACCCACATGTGATGGGTCTGGGCCGAGATGACATGGCTCTTGTCGGGGTCGAAGACCACGATGTCGGCGTCGGAGCCGACGGCGATGGTCCCCTTTTGCGGATAGAGCCCGAACATCCTCGCCGGCGTGGTCGAGGTCACCTCCACGAAGCGGTTGAGACCGAGCCGGCCTTCGTGGACGCCACCGTGGTAGATCAGCTCCATGCGGTTCTCGACACCGGGAAGCCCGTTGGGAATCTGGGCAAAGGAGTCACGGCCGAGCTGCTTCTGTGTGCCGAACTTGGGGTGATCGCCCCAGCAGAACGGGCAATGGTCCGTCGACACCACTTGGAGGTCGTTGGTGGCCAGACCCTGCCACAGCGCCTCCTGATGCTCCTCGGCCCGGTCGCGCAACGGCGGGGAGCAGACGAACTTGGCCCCTTCGAACCCGTTGCCCAGATCGTCGAGGGAGAGGAACAGGTACTGAGGGCAGGTCTCGCCGAAGGCGTTCTGCCCGTCGTCCCGGGCCATGGTCAGCTCGAGCAGGGCCTCGGACGCCGACATGTGCACGATGTAAACCGGGCACCCGGCCAGCTCGGCCAGGTTGATCGCCCGATGCGTCGCCTCGCCTTCGAGAATGGAAGGTCGGCTGCGACCGTGATAGATGGGATCGGTCTCGCCACGGGTCAGGGCCTGCTCCACCAGGACGTCGATGGCGATCCCGTTCTCGGCATGCATCATGATCGTCGAGCCGTTCTCGGACGCCTTCTGCATCGCCCGGAAGATCTCGCCATCGGTGGAGTAGAAGACACCGGGGTAGGCCATGAACATCTTGAAGGAGGTCACGCCTTCATCGAGCGCGATGTCCATCTCCTTCAACGACTGGTCGGTGACGTCGCCCACGATGAGATGGAAGCCGTAGTCGACGGCACAGTTCCCATCTGCCTTCGCCATCCACGACTCGAAGCCGTCCATCAAGTTCTGGCCTTTGGTCTGGACGGCAAAGTCGATGATGGTGGTGGTGCCTCCCCAGGCAGCGGCGCGGGTCCCGGTCTCGAAGGTGTCGGCGGCGAAGGTCCCTCCGAAGGGCAGCTCCATGTGGGTGTGGACGTCGATCCCGCCGGGGATCACGTATTTTCCGCCGGCGTCGATCATCTTGTCGGCGCCCGCCTCCCAACCATGCTCCCCCGCGTTGGCCAGGGCTGCGACCTTGTCACCTTCGATCAGGACATCGGCCAGGGTCTGCTCGGTCGCGGTCACGACCGTCCCTCCCTTGATAACGGTCCTTGCCATTGCCTCTCCTTCTACGGCGCTACCAGGTCACCGTACGCGTCCGGACGCCGGTCCCGGTAGAAGGCCCACTGCTGACGAACCTCCTCGACCATGTCCAGGTCGAGGTCCCGGATCACCAGCTCCTCGTCGGTGTCGGAGGCAGAGCCGTCGATGATCTGTCCCCGCGGGTCGACGAAGTACGACGAGCCGTAGAAGTCGTTGTCCCCGAATGGCTCCTGCCCCACCCGGTTGATGGCCCCGATGAAGTACTCGTTGGCCACCGCCGCCGCCGGTTGCTCCAGGTTCCACAGGTACATGGACAGTCCCCGGCTGGTGGCCGAGGGGTTGAACACGATCTTGGCCCCATTCAGACCGAGCGCTCTCCATCCCTCGGGGAAATGCCGGTCGTAACAGATGTAGACCCCCACCTTGCCCACCGCGGTGTCGAACACCGGGTAGCCCATGTTCCCGGGCCGGAAGTAGAACTTCTCCCAGAACCCCTTGACGTGGGGGATGTGGTTCTTGCGGTACTTACCGAGATAGGTGCCGTCGGCATCGATCACCGCGGCGGTGTTGTAGTAGAAGCCCTCCTGCTCCATCTCGAAGATGGGCACCACCAGGACCATCCCGGTCTCCTTGGCCAGATCCTCCATGAGCTTGGTGGTGGGGCCGTCGGGGATGGGCTCGGCGTAGTCGACGTGCTCGTTCTCCTGCACCTGGCAGAAATAGGGGCCGTAGAACAACTCCTGGAAGCACATGACCTTGGCGCCCTGTTGCGCCGCCTCACGGGCGTAGTCGGCGCTCTTCTTGATCATCGTGTCCTTGTCGCCCGTCCACTCGGTCTGGACGATGGCGGCCCTGACGATGTTCGGCATCGGGTTCCTCCTGAAGACGTGTCGGCCCAAACCTACACCCGGCGGCGCGCTCCATTCATCTCCGGCGTGGGTCCCCCGCCCCGGCGGGGGACCCGCCGTTCCTAC
This sequence comes from Acidimicrobiia bacterium, assembly GCA_050741975.1. GTDB lineage: Bacteria > Actinomycetota > Acidimicrobiia > Spongiisociales > ZC4RG35 > JARDZU01. Next base: position 6,736 of record JBOGET010000175.1, on the reverse strand, counting down.
TCGCCGCCCTCTCGCAACTCGATGCTGCGTCGCTCGTAGCCGTCACCGGAGGTGTCCATGTCGCCAAGGTTGGCGATCGCCGCCTCGGCCAGGTCGGTGCGGAAGGCCTCGGCCGGGATCTCCTTGCCCTGGAGCTCCGGGATCTCGCTGGTGGCGACATCCACGGTCTGGTCCCAGAGCTCCTCGTTCATCACCCCGATGCCGTTGCTTGCGGGGAATATCAAGGCGAGGATCTCGTTGAGCTGCCACTCCTGATGGCTCTGGCCCAAGGTGGAGCCATTGTCGAGCACCACCTGGACGCACTCGTCGAAACTGTCCAGACAGTGGATCCACCCCTGGAACGAGGCCGTCAGGAATCGGACGGCGATGTCCTCGTTGCCCTCCTCGGCGATCCAATCCGCGTTGACCCAGACCGCGTCCTGGAGCATGGCCGTGCCGACCTCGTTGAAGTCGATGACACTCAGATCCTCCGGCTGGTACAGCTCCCCGGTGTCAGGGTTCACCGCCTCGAGGACCTGGGCATACTCGTTGTAGGTCATGGCCTCGGCGGCGTCGAGCTCACGGTTGAGCAGAGCGGTCATTGTGAAGTCCTGCCCGATCAAATCGACGTCTTCGACGCCAAACCGGTTGATGGCGGCCGTCAGCTCGAACTCGTTTCCGAATCCCCAGTTGCCCACCGTCTTGCCTGCCCAGTCGGCGGGCTCGGTGATCCCAGAGTCCGCCCAGGAGACCTCGAGCGTCCCCGACCGCTCGAATACCTGGGCGATGTTGACGATGTCGGCCCCGGCGTCCCGAGACACGAGCGCCTTGGGCACCCAGGCGAGACCGAACTCGGCGCCACCGGTGGCTAGAACCTGCTGAGGCACGATCTCCACCGCACCCTCGAGAATGGTGACGTCGAGACACTGCGCTTCATAGAAGCCCAGGTCCTTGGCCACGTAGTAGCCGGCGAACTGCGACTGGGCGAACCATTGCAACTGGAGCCGGACCGGGTCGGGCTCGGTGCACTCCTCCGCCGCGGCGGTCCCCCCGGTTCCACCGTCGTCACCACAAGCGGCGACGACGACTGCCAGGGCGGCCAGCCACAGGATGTGGCGGCGCCATCCGCTCTCTCTCATCTGATTCCTCCTATCCAAGTGCTGCGCACGATATCCACCCCGGTCTCCGACTGCGACGGGGAGGCGACGGCCTTCACTCCCTGGTCCGCAGCGAAACGTGCCAAGGCATGACCAAGCGCTCGGCTATCAGGATCAAGACGTAGAAGGTCACCCCGATGATCGAGGCGACGAGTATCGCCGCCCATGCGTCGGGGAACTGGAACAGCTGGGCCCGGTTGACGATGTACTGGCCGAGCACATCCTGGGGGCCGCCGAAGTACTCGGCGATGATGGCGGCGATCAGAGACAGGGCCCCTGCCACTTTGATCGAGGAGAAGAAGTAGGGCAGGGCGCTGGGGATCCGGACCCGACGCATCAACTGGGCTGGGGTGGCGGCAACCGAGCGCATCAGCTCCAACTCGGCCGGATCGATCTCGATCAGCCCACGGGTCGTGTTGATCATCACCGGGAAGTAGACCACCACGGCTACCACGGCCATCTTGGCGAAAGGATTGGTCAATCCGAACCAGTTGTTGAAGATCGGGGCCAGCGCCGCGATCGGGGTGGCGTTGAGGGCGATGGCCAGGGGGAGCACCCCCTCGCGGAACCCGGCCCAGCGGGCGGCAGCCATAGAGGTGGCGACTGCGAGGGTGGTGCCGATGACGAACCCGCCGCCCGCTTCGAAAAGGGTCCTCATGCCGGCACCCCAGATCGTGCCGAAGGTCTCCACGAAGCTGACCAGGATCTCGCTCGGTTTGGACAGGATGAAACTCTCCACCCCGAACACCCGGGTGAAACCCTCCCAGAGCAGGATCACGGCAAAGAAGGCGAGAACAGGCGGGATGTAACGACCACTCAGGCGTCTGAGCGTCGACGGCCCCACCGCCCCCGCGGCAGCGGTCGACGCGACCCGGACGTCGGGCACCTGCTCGTCCCGCTCGCTCATCACGGGGCCTGCTCCCGGCGACGCAATGCTTCTCTCACCTCGGTGACCAACTCGAAGTAGCGCGGATCCTCGCGTGTGTCCACGTCACGGCGGCGGGGCAGGTCGACGTCGATCTCCTCGCCGATCGTCCCCGGCCGGGGCGACATGACCAGGACCCGTGTCGACAGGAACACGGCCTCGGGGATCGAGTGGGTGACGAAGACCACGGTTATGCCGGTCTCCGCCCAGATGCGAAGCACTTCCTGCTGCATCAGCTCGCGGGTCATCTCGTCGAGGGCCCCGAAAGGCTCGTCCATCAGGAGGATCGCCGGGCTGAAGGCGAGGGCCCTGGCTATCGCCACCCGCTGCTGCATCCCGCCCGAGAGTTGCCACGGATAGTGATCGGTAAACCCGCCCAGCTGGACCAGATCGAGCATCTCCTGGGCCCGGGCCGATCGCTCCTCGTCGGCGAAGTCCATGATCTCGAGGGGCAGCTCGACGTTCTTCCTCACGGTCCGCCAGTCGAGGAGGGTTGCCGCCTGGAACACCATCCCGTAATCACGATCGAGCCTCGCCTGCCGTGGTGTCTTGCCGTTGACGATCAGCTCACCACGACTCGGATCGGCCAGGTCTGCGATGAGCCGAAGCAGGGTCGACTTGCCACAACCCGAGGGCCCGATCAGCGAGACGAAGTCGTCCTGGCCGATCTGGAGATCGATTTTTCGCAAGGCTTCGGTTTGCCCGTCATCGGAGCCGAACGTCTTGCCCAATCCACGCGCCTCCACGGCAAGGCCACTCATGCCAGGGCCCGATGAATCTCGGGAGTCTGCCTCCGGCCCGCGGCCACCCACCGATGCTCGGCAAAGGTCACCAAACCGACGAATGCGATACCGGCCAGCCCGGCGATGATCACCGCCGCAAATAGTTTCTCGGGCGCCGCGGTGAACTGCTGTGAGAACTGGAGCAAGTCCCGCCCCAGACCACCGCGCAGCCCGGCCGGCAGCTCACCGACGATGGCCCCGATGACGCTGGCGGCCGCCGAGACCTTCAGGGCGGTGAAGATGAAGGGGAGGGCCGCCGGCACCTGCAGCTTCCACAACGTCTCCCCCGGAGTGCTCGCATAGGACTTCATCAACTCCATCGAAGTCGGCGCCGGCGAGCGCAGCCCGCGCAGAGTGTTGATGGCCACCGGGAAGAACGTCAGATAGGCGGCGATCAGCGAGACGCTCAGCCATTGGGGCAGGTCGATCCGACCCCCCCATACCACCACCATCGGGGCGATGGCGATGATCGGGACGGTTTGGGAGGCCACGACGTAAGGCATGAAGGCCCGCTCCGCCATGGTCGACCTGACGAAGAGGACGCCCAGCGCGAACCCGATGGCTCCCCCGATCAGGAACCCGACGAGCGCCTCCCTCAAGGTGAGCAGGGCGGCCTGGAGCTCGACCCAGACCAATGGCGGTCCGTTCCGCTGTGCCGGCTCCGTCAGGGCCCTGGCGATGTCCCAGGGGTGGGGCATGGTCCGATTGTCCGGTCGAACGGGCCATTCCCAACCCTGGGCCGACCACATCAGCTTGTAGCCCTCCCAGACGAGCACGAAGGCCACGATCACCGCCAGGATCGAGACACCGGTCCGGGCAACACGTCGATTCGCTCCTGTGCCCATGGCGCCGGGACTCTAACGAGGCGGCATGTGACCGGAGGGCGTGATGCCCACCCTCCGATCTCGGTCAATTGCGTGGCGAGTAGGAGATCAGCTCGATGCGCCCGCTGCCGCCCTCGACCGTCGTCTCCAAGACCATGCCTACTCCCGATGCGTAGTACTTCTCCTCGACCACTCGTGGGTCGAGCGGGTTCCATTCCTTGATCACGACGAGGTCCCCGAAAGACCCATACACCACCTCCTCGCCGACCCCGGTGCGCACCACCTCGGCCATATCCTCGGCCTCCCCGGGGTAGAACTCCTGGCGGTAGGCGTCCCCGACCTGGGGCGCCGCCTCCATCACGATGCCGGGGAGTGCACCGTCGATTCCGGCCTCCCAGGCCCCAGCGGTCGACACCACCTCCCCTTCCTCGTATTCGGCGGTGTCCTCGCCCAGATACCAGACGTTGCCCTCCTCGTCCTGTGCATACCAGTCGTAGGTGTCCTCCAACAGCTCGCCGCCCACCGTGACGGTGTCCCTGACCACCGTCGCCGCGATCCCGAGGACCTCACGTGTCTGGTCCATCACCGTGACCTCGATTCGCTCCACCTCACCGTCCCCCTGTGACTCGTAGACCCAGGTACTCCCCGGGATGAACGGGAGAAGCGGATTGTCGACCACCGGGACGAAGTCCGCCGGGTCCAGCGCAACCGTGTACTCGCCTCCGTCCCCAGGATCGATCTCCGGGAGCGCGCCCCCGCCCCTGCACCCTGCCAGCAACAGGCACAACCCAACAAGGAATGTTCGAGCCATGATTCGGCCTCCTCATCGCCGGACAGGGTGCCCGGGCTATGTACTTGCACGATATATCAGTCTCCGATATAGTTCAACCGGATAGAGTGGTGATCGATGACGCTTCCCAATTCCCATTTCCACATCCTTCTCGCTCTGGCAGAGAAGGAACGACACGGTTACTCGATCATGAAAGAGACGGAGAGCCTGACCCATGGTGAGGTCACTCTCGGCCCGGGCGCCCTCTACGCGGCTCTGGGCAAGCTCTCGGACCAGAATCTGATCGAGGAGATGGAAGAGAGACCCGCACCCGAGCTCGACGACTCCCGGCGCAGGTACTACCGCATCACCGACGCCGGCCGGGCCGCGTTGGGGGCCGAATTGCAGCGGCTCCATCGAGTGGTCGAGCACGCCCGCAGGTCTGATCTCGGGTGGAGCCCGACATGAGCCCGGCTTCGATCCAACGTCATCAGGCGCTCTACCGGCGTCTCGTTGCGATCACCCCTCCCCCACACCGGTCCAGGTTTGGCGAAGAGCAGGTCGCGCTGTTCGGCGATCTCCTCGAGTCAGGTGAGAGCCCGACACGGCTGTGGCTGCGCTCTGTGCCCGACTTGTTTCGGGTCTTTGATGAGAACAGGGAGGTAATGGTGAATCATGCAGCTCGTCTCGCCCTGGGGACACTTTCCCTGGCGCCTCTGATCTTGGGAGTCATCGTGGGCTGGGTCGCCACCGACGAGCTCGGCGACATGCCTTATCACATCTACCTGGCGGCGCCGGCACTCCTCCTCCAGGGCGCATTCACCTTGCTCTGGCTCACCGGCCGCCTCTCTCGATGGCAAACCCTGGCCACCGACATCTTCGTCGTCGGCGAGGTAGCGGCGCTTCTCTTCGGCGCAGCGACCGTGGCCGGGGCCATCTCCTCACAGAGCCCCTCCGACCCCGAGTACGCCCCCATACTCCTAGGCGTCGTTGTGACGGTCCATGGCCTGATCGGTCTCCTCGCCCTCTTCACCACCGGCCGGGAGACCCCCACCGGTTGATCAGTGCCCCACCGAGCGCGGCTCGTCGTTGGGGTCGGGGAACCCGGTGATCGGCACCTCCACGACCCGGGTCCGGTCGAGACGGGTGGCCGTAGGCACGAAGAGCAGGGCGAACACGGCGAGGGCGACGCCGGAGTAGATAAGGGTGCGTTGGACGCCGAACATCCCGGCCAGCACCGGGGCCACGGCCAGCGGGAGGAGGTGCCCGACCTCGGAGTGGATCTGGGTGACGCCTGTGATCCGGCCCATCATGTCGTCCCGGGTGTTGAGCTGGATCAGGGTGCGCAGCAGAGGAGCCATGACCCCGATGAGCATCCCCCAGAAGACACCGGCTATGACGACCACCCGGAGGTGATCGGTGCCCACGTAGGCCAGCACCCCGACCGAGTTGAGGGCGACGATCAGAACCAGGGATCGCGCCGTTCGGTACTTGACCGGGAGCCGGGAGGCCATCCAGGTGCCGGTGACGAGACCGAGCCCGAATAGGGAGTTGACCCACCCGAGGGTCTCCGGCTCCACCTGGAGGATGTCCCGATAGAACAGGGGCTCCAACGCGCTGAAGGTCCCGAACAGGACCCACACCGAAGACCCGAGCCAGATGTAGAAGCGGAGTCTGTGGTGCCCGTACGCATAGGAGAAGCCGTCCCGCAGCTCGTTGAGACCGTGGTTCTCCTCTCGATCCCTCTCCATCTGTCGCACCGACACCGGGAACACGAGCATCGCGGCCAGCGCCGAGGTGGCGGCGTCGAGGACGAAGATCCCGTCGAGACCGATCGTGCCCGCGATGATCGCCCCCATCGCAGGGCCGACCACGAAGGCTGCCCACGACGCTCCTTCGATGAGGCTGTTGACCCGTGCCAGCCGCTCCGGGTCCTCGGTGAGGAAGGGGCCAAAGGCAGATATCGCGGTGAACACCGGGGTCCCCACCAGCCCGAGGAGGAAGGTGGAGATCACCAGAGCGGGCAGGGTCTCGGCGAACACCATCCCGATCGCCACCGGGATGAACACGATCTCACCCGCGATGAGGACCCGCCGGGGGTCGAACCGGTCGACGAGGACACCGGCAACCGCCGAGCCGATCAAGGAGGCGACACCGAGGGCGGCCATCACTGCCGCCACGCCCCCGGCCGAGGCCTCCATCTCGAACGCCGCCTTGCCCCAGATGCCGACGAAGAAGGCCGCCTCGCCCCCGATGCGAGAGACGAAGCGGGCCAGGACCACACGTCTGACATCACGATC
>JBOGET010000174.1:0-1730 GCA_050741975.1 Acidimicrobiia bacterium | reverse complement strand
CCGTAGTATCGAACATATGTTCGAAAAGGAGGGAACAGGGTTGCCGGCGGGGATGGAATCGATGGTCCCGGGAGCGGAGCTGGCTCGAGTGTTGGCCGGGGTGGATCGGGACCGGCTGTCCGGGTTTGACCGGGTGGAATTGTTGAAGGCCCGGTCTCGGCTGCGTTCTCATGTCGACGCCGAACTGCTGGCGGACATGGTGGGGGTGCTCGACGCCGAGATGCGTTTGTTGGGCTCGGATTGGGAGTGGGGTGAGATCCACGATGTGGCGGCAGCGGAGATCGGTGCCGCCCTGTCCTGGACCCGTCGGGCTTCGGAACGACAGTTGGATTTCGCTTCGACTCTGCTCTCCGACTACCCGCCGGTATGGCAGCTGCTGCGGGAGGGGTTGCTCGATCTGCCTCGGGCCCGGGTCATCGTGGAACACACTCTCCACCTTGAACCCGAGGTCAGGGACCGGGTGGTGGAAGTGGCTTCGCAGCGGGCTCCGACCCAGACCACGGGACTGTTGGCGGCCCGGATTCGACGTCTCGCCATCTGGACCGCCCCAGGGCAGGCCAAGAAACGCTACGAAAACGGGTTGGAGGAGCGTTTGGTCGCCAGTGAGACCAATCCGGATGGCACCGCCAACCTGTTGGGTATGCATCTGTCAGCCTCGGATTCACAGGCGGCGATGAGACGGATCAACCGGCTCGCCCAGGGGGCCAGAACCCCAGGAGACCAAAGGACCATGGATCAGATCCGAGCCGACGTCTTTCTCGACCTGCTCCGAGGACGTCACCAGAACCGTGGCCGTGATCCGGCGGTGGTCGACATCCAGGTCGATCTCACCACTCTCCTCGAACTAGACGACAAGCCAGGAGAGATCCCAGGGTGGGGGCCGGTCATCTCCGACATCGCCCGCCAAGTCGTGACCGAACAGGACACCTCTGAATGGCGGTACACCATCACCGACCAACAAGGAGCCGTGATCGGCAACGGGACCACCCGAAGACGACCCACCACCGTCCAACGGCGGGCCATCCAGGCCAGGGCCCGCACCTGTGTCTTCCCCGGCTGCCGCATGCCCGCCATCGACTGCGACCTCGACCACAACCGGCCCTGGGCCGACGGCGGGACCACCGCCGAGAACAACCTCGGACCCTTCTGCCGCCACCACCACGTGATCAAACACCACGGATGGACCATCACCCAGACCGATCCCGGCACCTACCAGCTCACCAGCCCACTCGGGCACACCTATAGCAGCGGGCAGGAACCTCCCTGACCGGGTCGGCTTACTTCCCCGGCGCCACTAGGACCCGGGCCGGCGCAGCCAGCTCTCCGCCGCCTCACCCACCACCGAGTCGTACTTGAGACCCATCAGGATCACTCCGGCCGCCCCGGCGTCACGAGCCCGGTTCTCCAGCTCGACGGTGAGCTCCCAGCCCAGCTTCCTCGCCACGTCCGGCGCCAGCTCCGACAGCCGCTGCTTCAACCCGTCGGTCGCCGGGACCGATCCGATCGATTCCATCTGCTCCACCCAGGTCGGGCTGAATGGAGGGATGATCATCAGGTAGACCGGAGGGTCCTCGGGCTTGAGGTTGAGCCGACTCATGTGCCGCTCCAGGACCTCGGGGTCGAGGATGGGCCCGGTGACGAAGAACTGGGCGCCGAGCTCGATCCACCGCCGGAACTGCCACTCCCGGAAACGAGTGGGCATCCCCACCTCGAAGTCGGGCAGGTTTTCC
>JBOGET010000173.1:0-11615 GCA_050741975.1 Acidimicrobiia bacterium | reverse complement strand
TGCGGGCTGGGGACGGTGGCGCTCATCGAAGGGGATCCGACCCGCTCCCCGTTGGTGTCGATGAACGGGGAGTTGGAGATACGCCGCCCCGAGCCCGATCCCGAGTTGCTGGAGCGCTGGCGCCCCGATCGGGATCGAGCGGCCGAGCTGCTGCGTAAGGTCAGGTCAGCGGCCCATGTGCTGACCTGACCCGCGTTGACTTGACACCGTGCCGATATGACACAGCTCTGATATGACACAGCTCTGATATGACACAGCCGAACCCCAGCACCGCCCAGGCCCGCGCCATCGCAGACGAGCTGCAGAGACATGGTGTCGACTACGTGGTGATCTCACCGGGCTCGCGATCGGCCGCCCTCGCCATCGCCTTCGAAGAGCACCCCGGGATCACCACCCGGGTGGCCCTCGACGAGAGATCGGCCGCATTCCACGCCCTGGGCCGTTCCCTTGCCACCCATGCCCCGGTGGCGGCCCTGGCCACCTCGGGGACTGCCCTCGCCAATCATCTGCCCGCCGTGGTGGAGGCCGACATCTCCCTGGTCCCCCTAATCCTGATCTCGGCCGACCGTCCCCCTGACCTGCTTCACGTCGGCGCCAACCAGACCATCGAACAGGTGGGCATCTTCGGGGACAAGGTCCGATGGTCGTGCACCGTGCCCCCGGCCGAGAATGGTCTGGACCTCAACTCCTATTGGCGGACCACCGTGTCCCAGGCCGTGGCCCGGGCCCGGGGCCATGCCGCCCGGCCGGGCCCGGTCCACCTCAACGTCGCCTTCCGTGAGCCGACCGTCCCCGTCGCCGACGACGGGCGGAGCCGGGCTCAGACCTATCCTTTCGACATCGACGGCCGGCCCTCGGGGGCGCCCTGGCAGCACCACGAGCGGGCACGGCCGGCCGGGGCGAAGATCGAGATTGCCCACGGCTCCGGTTTGGTGGTGGCGGGCCAGGGCGACTTCGACGCCGGGGAGCTGGCGCAGGTCGCCGACCTTCTTCGCTGGCCGGTCCTGGCCACCGCCGAATCGGGTTTGCGCGGCAACGACGTGGTGACCACCTACCACCACCTGCTGGTGGGGGGTGTCCCCTCCCTTCTCCGCCCCGACCTGGTGGTGACGATCGGCCGCATCGGTCCCAGTGACCGGCTCGGCTCTCTCACCTCACTGCCGGTGCCCCAGGTCCAGATCGATCGGTGGGGCTCGTGGAGCGACCCTCGCCGGCACTCGACTCACATGATTCAGGCGGACCCGGTGGCAACCCTCGAAGGTCTGGCCCCGGCGTCGGACGACCGTCTCCGCGAGACCTGGCTCGAGGCGGAAGCGACGATGAGGCTCGCTCTCGACGACCGTCTCGCCGGTGAGGAGACGCCGACGGGCCCTTCCGTGGCCCGGGCCCTGAGCAGACTCGACCATGACCTCCTGGTGACCGCATCCTCGATGCCGATAAGAGATGTCGACGCCCACTTCGTCGATGGGGGGCGGGTGATCGCCAATCGGGGAGCGTCGGGCATCGACGGCTTCGTCTCCACGGCGCTGGGTGCGGCCTCCGGGGGAGGCACGACTGTGGCACTGTGCGGGGACCTCTCCCTGCTCCACGACGTCGGCGGGTTGGTGGTGGATGAGCTCGGGGACGTGGTGTTCGTGGTCATAGACAACGGGGGTGGTGGCCTGTTCGACCTCCTGCCCCAGGCAGAGCACGCCCCCGCCTACGAGCGTCTCTTTGTCGCCCCTCACGGTCTCGATCTCACTCGGGTTGCTGCCGCCTATGAGCTCGGGGTGTCGGTGGTCGACCATGTCGACGACCTTCGCTCGTCGGTGTCGGCACTGCTCGACGGTGGCGGCGCCCATCTCCTGGTGGTCCCGGTCGACCGGGAGACCGACCTCAAGGCGCGGCGGGGCCTCGATGACACCGCCAGAGCGGTCTGCGCCGGTCTCAGCTGAGACCGAGGGCGCCGAGCATGGGCCGCAGCTTGATCTGAGTCTCGGCGAGCTCGAGCCCGGCGTCCGACCCTTCGACGATGCCGGCCCCCGTGTACAGGGTCGCCGTTCGCCCCTCGATCGACCCGCAGCGAAGGGCGATGGCGAACTCGCCGTCGCCGGAGCGGTCGAACCAGCCAACCGGGCCGGCGTACCTGCCCCGGTCGTGGCCCTCCAGCTCGCGTATGAGCTCCAACGCCGACTTGGTGGGAGTGCCCGCCACCGCGGCGGTCGGGTGCAAGGCGGAGAGCAGATCGGTCACCTCGGTCCCGGGATGGGTCTCGCCCTCGAATGTCGTGCACAGGTGCTGGATGTCACCGTAGGTGGCGATCCCGCTCTCCGAGCGCTCCAGTCGCGAGCAGAACGGGGTCAGGGCATCGTCCACTGAGTCCGCGGCGAGAGCGTGCTCCCGTGTCATCTTCTCGGTGTCGAAACGCCGGGCCGAGGCCGGGTCCTCCAGATCGGCCGATCCTGCCAGGGATATGGATCGGACCCTTCCCGCGGCCAGGGAAACGAGGAGCTCGGGACTCGAGCCCACGAACCGGTCCACGAGGAAGGTGTGTGATCCCGGCTCGTTCCTGGCCAGACGGGCGAGGACGAGATGGGTGGGGACTGCGGCGGCGAACTCCGCCGACAAACGACGGGACAACACCACCTTTTCCACCTCGCGGCTGCGGATCGCGGCCAAGGCGTCTTCGACCAGGGAGCTCCAGCCCTCCGACCCGTTCTCTGAGAGATGCCCCGGGGGCAGCTCCCGGGGCCCGGATGGGCCGGGCAGGTCGCCCTCGGTCCCGGTCAGGAATCGGGTCCCGTCGTCGTCGATCATGAGCAGGACCTCGGGGACGATCACGGTGGAGCCTTTCTCGTTCTCGTCGAAGGTGAAGCTGGCGATGGCGAGTGGGGCCGGGGTGGAGCGAAGCCGGCGCATCGCCCTGTCGTAGCGGTCGGCTCCGGTTCCCGGGTCGATGCGTGACGAGTCGCCCCAGCCGATCAAGGCCATGTCGCGGCGTATCCAGGCCGAGTCGGGTGCCCGGGAGAGGGCGTCTCCTACCCGAGAGGCGAAGTCCTCAGCAGTCATTCCAGGTGCAGGCTAGGACCGGCTGGTCGGTTTCGATGCCGGCGAGGTCGTGGGCCACTTGCCGGAATCGTGCCGGGTCACCCGAGGTAGCGAGGACGAGCGTGCCCCCGCCTTCGGGGTCGGATGCGATCCGCGCCACCTGTCTGGCCACCGCCGCCGCCGGGTCGACGATCTGCACCGCCGGGCCGGCCACCTCCTCGATGAGGGTCACGAGGAAGGAGAAGTGGGTGCACCCCAGGACCAGGGTGTCTGCACCGCCCTCCAGGATCGGTGTCAGGCAAATCTCGATCTGGCGGCGCGCCTCTGCTCCCTCGACTTCTCCCGCCTCGACAATCTCCACCCAGCGGGGACAGGCCCTGGTCAACACCTTGGCCCCACCGGCATGTCGGTGCACCACCGATGCGAAGAGCTCACCCTGGAAGGTGGCCGCGGTGGCCACCACACCGATCACCCCGCTGGCGGTGCTCACCGCAGCGGGCTTGATCGCCGGCTCCATGCCCACGAATGGCACGCCGGGATGGAGGGCGCGCAGCCGGTGCAGGGCTGCGGCCGAGGCGGTGTTGCAGGCGACGGCGATGGTGCTCGCCCCCCGGTCGAGCAGCCATTGCGCCACCTGGCCCGCCATCGCAGCCACCTCGTCGAGACTCCTCACCCCATATGGGGCCCGTCCCTGGTCGGCGAGATAGAGGAGATCGGCGCCGGGCAACTCACGGCGGATCTCGCGCAGCACGCTCAGCCCGCCGACACCCGAGTCGAAGACCCCGATCATCATCGACATCTCAGCAGGCCGGTCGGCCGGTGACTGGTAGCGTCGCCCGGGTCGAGGAGGTTGGCGTTTGAAGGTGGAGGGCTCGGTGGCGGTCGTCACCGGCGGAGTGTCCGGTCTTGGCTTCGGGGCTGCAACACGGCTTGTCCTGGGAGGCGGGTCGGTCGTGATGCTCGACGTCAACGAGGGGCGTGGCCGGGCCGCCGTCGAGGAACTGGGCGAACGGGCTCGATTCATCAGCTGTGACGTGCGTGACCCGAATGCGGTGGCGGCATCGATCGGCCGCGGCGCCGAGGAGTGGGGGAGGATCGACATCCTGGTCAACGCCGCCGGGGTCGCCCCGGCACAGCGGCTGATCAGTCGTGAGGGCGTGCTCTTCGACCTCGATCTGTTCAAGTTCGTCATCGAGGTCAACCTCGTCGGCATGTTCGACGTGACGAGGAATGTCGCCGCAATGATGGCGCGCAACGAGCCGGGCGACGGCGGGGAGAGGGGGGTCGTGGTCAACGTGGCGTCGATCGCCGCCTTCGAGGGACAGATCGGCCAGGTGGCCTACTCGGCGTCGAAAGGCGGGATCGTCGGCATGACCCTTCCCCTCGCTCGTGACCTGGGCAGTGTGGGCATCAGGGTGATGACCATCGCCCCCGGGATCATGGACACCCCGCTTCTCGCCGCCGCACCTCAGGAGTTGAAGGAGGCGCTGGCCGCGTTGCATGTGTTCCCGCAACGTCTGGGGACCCCTGATGATTTTGCCCATCTGGTCCAGGCCATAGTGGAGAACCCCATGCTCAACGGGGAGGTGATCCGTCTCGACGCCGCCGCCAGGATGCCGCCACGATGAGGCTGGCAGGCCACCACAAAGCGCCGAGTGTGCTTTACACCAAAACTCGGTAATGTCTACGCTACCCACGTTTCCCGGTTCTCAAACCGGGATGCCACGGGAGAGAAAGCAAACTGAAGGAGAACCCTTTGAGACAACGACTACCGCGATGGCGCGTGGTATCGGTGGTCTTGGTGCTGGCGCTCGTAGCCGCCGCCTGTGCGCAGGATGAAACCACCGACACCACCGTCGAGGGCGCCACCACGACGACCGGTGAGGAAGCCCCTGCCACCACCGCCGCCCCGGGAACCACCGCGGCTCCGGCCGGAGGGGGGAGTGTTTCCACCTACATCGGTGAGCCGCGAGCCATCACCACCGGTAACGCCACCGAGTCTGAGGGCGCCGCGGTGCTGGCCGCCCTGTTCACCACACTCGTCGGTCTCGACGAGAACGGCGACCCGGAGATGCAGGCCGCCGAATCGGTGGAGACCAGCGACGGTGGCACCACCTGGGTCGTCACCATCAAGCCTGGCTGGACATTCCACGACGGCACCCCGGTGACGGCGCAGAGCTATGTCGACTCATGGAACTACACCGCGTTCGGGCCCAACGCCCAGCAGGGCGCAGGCTTCATGGCCAACATCACCGGGTTCGACGAGATGCAGTGCGGCACCGTGACCGAGCCCGACCCGGACACCGGTGAGGACGTGGATGTGGCGGACTGTGAGAACCAGCCGCCGGCCGCGGAGGCATTGACCGGGCTGGTGGTCGACAGTGACACCCAGTTCACGGTCACGTTGAGCACGCCGGAGTCGTTCTTCCCGATTCGTCTGGTCTACGACCCCTACAACCCCTATCCGGCGTCGTTCTACGAAGACCCGGCCGCCTACGCAGAGATGCCGATCGGCAACGGGCCGTTCATGATGGCCCAGCCGTGGGAGCACAACGTCTCGATCGTCCTTTCGGCGTACCCCGACTACGCCGGTGACAACCCGGCGCAGATCGACACGCTGGAGTTCCAGATCTTCGACGACATCGACACCGCTCTCAACGAGTTGCTCGCCGGCAACCTCGACATCCACGACGCCGTCACCCCGGAGCGGGCCGCCGAGATAGAGGCAGCGGTCCCCGGTTTCGGCACGGCGGAGAGCTCGTCGATCAACTACCTGGGAATCCCCTGGTATGACCCGGAGATCGGTGGCGATGAAAACCGTGACCTGCGGGCCGCCCTCTCGATGGCCATCGATCGCGCCGCGATCACCGAGGCCATCTTCGCCGGGCGCCGCCAGCCGGCCTACAACCTGCTCTCACCGGTGATTCCCGGTTTCGAGGAGGATGTCTGCCCCAACTGGAACTATGACCCGGAGGCGGCCGCCGAGTTGTACGCCACCACCAACGGCTTGCCTGCGGAGTTCTCGTTCTGGTTCAACTCCGGAGCCGGTCACGAGGACTGGATCGAGGCGGTCACCAACCAGTGGGCGCAGAACCTCGGCCTCGATGTGACCGGGATCACGTTCGAGTCCCTCGACTTCGCCGACTACCTGCAGCGGCTGGAGGACCAGGACGTGAGCGGGCCGTTCCGGCTGGGCTGGGGAATGGACTACCCCCATCCGCAGAACTACTTGCAGTTGCTGTTGGACAGCAGGTTCGACGCTGCCGCCGGTGGGTCCAACTACGGCCTCTACGCCAATCCCGCCTACGACGCCAAGATCGACGAGGCTCTCGCCATCTTCGATCTCAACGAGTCACTGCCGGTGTGGCAGGAGGTCGCGGCGATCGCCTGCGACGACGTGGCGTTGATCCCGATGTTCTACGGGCAGTACGACTATGCCTGGAACGACACGGTGAGCAACGTCTCGGTGGACCAGTTCGGCAACATCGTGTACACCGATCTAGTCGCCACCGGTTGATCGAATGATCGATGTGGGGAGGCGGAAACATTCCGCCTCCCCACTTTGACACCACGTTGACAAGGAGGCCGGCCTGGGACGGTATCTGATCCGGAGAGTGCTTCAATTCATCCCTGTTTTCCTGGGTGCCACTTTCCTGATCTTCGCCCTTGTCTTCATGATCCCCGGGGACCCGATCCGGGCCCTCTCCGGGGACAAGCCGATGCCACCATCTGTTCATGCGGCATTGGAAGAGCGCTACAACCTGGACAAGCCCTTCTGGCAGCAGTACACCCTCTATGTCGCCGGTGTCCTCCAGGGTGACTTCGGGGAGGATTTCCGAGGCCGGGAGGTCACCGAGATCATGGGGGAGAGGATCCCGGTCACCTTCAGGCTCGCCATCTACGCCTTCATCTTCGAGGTCATCATCGGCATCATCGCCGGGATCATGGCCGGGTTGCGCAAAGGGGGCTTCGTCGACAACCTGGTCCGGGTCTCCACCCTGGTTGTCATATCCATCCCCATCTTCGTCCTCGGCTTCCTTGCCCAACTCCTCATCGGGGTCAGACTCGGCTGGCTCCCGGTGTCCGGGCTCGGGGCCGGTTTCCAGAGCTACATCATGCCTGCGATCGTCCTCGGATCCCTGTCCCTCGCCTATATCGCCCGTCTCACCCGGACCAGCCTCGCCGAGAACATGCGGGCCGATTACGTGCGCACCGCCACCGCCAAAGGCCTGAAACGCAGCCGGGTGGTCGGGGTTCACGCCCTTCGCAACTCAATGATCCCGGTGATCACCTTTCTCGGAGTCGATCTGGGGGCGCTGATGGGGGGCGCCATCATCACCGAGGGCATCTTCAACCTCCCCGGGCTGGGAAATGCGGTCTTTCGAGCCGTGACCCAACAGGAGGGCACCGTGGTGGTGGGGATCGTCACCTTCCTGGTCCTCATATTCATGGTCTCGAACCTGGTGGTGGACGTGCTCTACGCCGTGTTGGACCCGCGGATTCGCTATGAGTGATCTTCGCCCGGCGGGACAGCTGGCCGAGCCGGACACCGGCTTCGCCGGTCATGACGAGGAAGCGGAGGCAATACTCGAGCCGGCGGGGAGCGGCCCGGCCGCCACGACGAGTCTCTGGTCCGACGCCTGGAAGCAGCTGCGAACCAGCCCGCTCTTCCTCATCTCCCTCGGGCTGGTGGTCCTGTTCAGTGTGATGGCCATCGCCCCCCAACTTTTCACGTCGGCCAATCCTCGGGACTGCAACTTGAGCAACTCGCTGGTGAGACCCAGCGCCGAGCATTGGTTCGGGTTCGACCTCCAGGGTTGCGACTATTACGCCCGCACCGTCTACGGGGCCCGGATCTCGATGGCGATCGGGGTCACCGTGATCGCTTTCGCCGCCCTCCTCGCCGTGATCCTGGGCAGTGTCTCGGGCTATTTCGGGGGGGTGCTCGACGCGGTGATTGCCCGCATCACCGACGTCTGGTTTGCCATCCCCACCATCCTCGGAGGGATCGTCATCCTCAGCCTTCTCGGCAACAGGGGTTTCTACCAGGTGTCCTTCGTCCTCATCATCCTCGGGTGGCCCACCATGCTCCGGCTGTATCGGTCTTCGGTGCTCTCGGTCAAGGAGATGGACTATGTCGAGGCGGCGCGGGCCTTGGGGGCCAGTGATTATCGGCTCCTGAAGAAGCACATCCTCCCCAATGCGATCACCCCGCTGATCATCTACGCCGCCATCTCCATCGGAGTGGTCATCTCCGCCGAGGCCGCCCTCTCCTTTCTCGGAGTCGGGCTCCAGCTTCCCGCCATCTCTTGGGGTCTGATGATCTCCGGAACGCAGACCCGCATCCTGCAGGCGCCGCATCTTCTCTTGTTCCCCGGGCTGTTTCTCAGCCTGGCCGTGTTCGGGTTCATCCTCATGGGAGACGCCCTTCGTGACGCATTGGACCCTAAGAGCAGATGAGCGCGGTCGTAGCAGAAGGCAGCGAGGGCACGAAGGAGAGCTTCGGGGGGATCGAGTTCGATCCCCATGCCCCGCTTCTCGAGGTCGACGACCTCCATGTCGAGTTCCGGCTCAGAGCCGGTGTGCTCAAGGCCAACGATGGCGTGAGCTATCAGCTTCGCAAAGGCGAGACGATTGCGATCGTGGGAGAGTCGGGCTCGGGAAAGACGGTGAGCGCCCAGGCGGTGATGGGGATCATCGACACCCCACCGGGATATGTCACCAAGGGGGCGGCCAGGTTCAAGGGGGTGGACCTCTTCCAGTTGCCGGAGGACGAACGGCGGAGGTTCCGGGGCGAGAAGATGGCGATGATCTTCCAGGACGCGTTGACCGCGTTGAACCCGGTGTTCCGGGTGGGCTGGCAGATCGCCGAGGTGTACCGCCAGCATCGGGGGACCTCCAAGTCCGAGGCCCGCAAGAAGGCGATCGAGCTGCTGGACCGGGTCAAGATCCCGGCCGCCAAGGAGCGGGTCGATGCCTATCCCCACGAGTTCTCCGGTGGGATGAGACAACGGGCCATGATCGCGATGTCATTGGCCCTCGACCCCGAAGTCCTGATCGCAGACGAGCCGACCACCGCACTCGATGTCACGGTCCAGGCCCAGATCATGAAGCTGCTGGCCGATCTGCAGGCAGAGACGGGCATGGGGATGATCCTGATCACCCACGACCTGGCCGTGGTGGCCGAGGTGTCAGACCGGGCGGCTGTGATGTACGCCGGGCGCATCGTGGAGGAAGGGACGACCCGGCAGATCTTCAAGGGCCCGTTCCACCCCTACACGCTGGGTCTGATGAACTCGATCGCCACCCCGGAGCAGAAGGGCACCAAACTGATACCGATCCCGGGATCGCCCCCCGACCTGCTCCACATCCCCTCGGGATGCCCCTTCCATCCGCGCTGCGTCTATGCCCGGGCCATCTGTCTCGAAGACCGGCCCCCACTACGCGACCTGGGCGACGACAGGACGTCGGCGTGTCACTTCGCCGAGGAGGTGGGCGCAATTGGCACCTGATCGCACAGTGGAGCCCCTTCTCAGGGTGGAAGGGCTGGTCAAGCATTTTCCCATCCTCCAAGGCATCCTCTTCAAGAAGCAGATCGGCACCATAAAGGCCGTGGACGGTGTCAACCTCGAGCTCTACCCAAGGGAGACACTCGGATTGGTCGGCGAATCGGGTTGTGGCAAGTCGACCGTGGCCAGGACCATCCTCCGTCTCCAGAAGCCCACGGCGGGAGCGGCCTATTTCGAGGGCCGCAACATCTTCGAGATGGACAAAAAGGAGTTGCGCCGGCTCCGACGGAAGATCCAGATCATCTTCCAGGACCCCTACTCCTCTCTCAACCCACGGATGACGGTGGGAGACATCGTCGCCGAGCCGTGGGAGATCCATCGGGGGGAGGCCCCTCGAAACCAACAGCGGCAGAGAGTCCAGAACCTGCTGGAGCTGGTCGGTCTCAACCCCGACCACATCAACCGTTTCCCCCACCAGTTCTCCGGAGGGCAACGCCAGCGCATCGGTGTCGCCCGGGCGCTGGCGCTCAACCCCAGCGTCATCATCTGCGACGAGCCGGTGTCGGCACTTGACGTGTCCGTCCAGGCCCAGGTCATCAACCTCCTCGAGTCGCTCCAGGACGAGTTGAACCTGGCCTACGTGTTCATCGCCCACGACCTCTCCATCGTCAGGCACATCTCGGACCGGGTTGCCGTCATGTACCTGGGACGGGTCGTCGAACTGGGCACCGAGCACGACATCTACGACATCCCCACCCACCCCTACACCCAGGCATTGCTGGCAGCGGTCCCCGTCCCCAATCCCGATCACGCCGGGACCATACGGGTCATCCTCGAAGGCGATGTGCCCAGCCCGGCCAACCCGCCCTCGGGGTGCTCCTTCCGCACCCGATGCTGGAAGGCACAGGAAATCTGCGCCGGGGAGGTCCCCGAGCTCATCGACAGGTTCGGCCACGGTCACCCCTCTGCCTGCTACTTCGCCGACACCGAGGTCGGCGCCATCGCCGGCGCCTCCGGGGAGCCGCTGCCCCAGTAGCGCTCCCGCGGCGACTCAGAGCGGCGTGATCCCATCCAGGCTGTCCGGGTTCTCCAGACTCGAGAGGTCACCGGGCTCTCCCCCCAATGCCACGGCCTTGATCACGCGTCTCATGATCTTGGCCGACCTCGTCTTCGGAAGGTCGCCGACCCATTGGATCGTCTTGGGTCGAAACGCCTTCCCCATGGTCTCGGTCACCGCCTTCTCCACCGCCGATGTCATGGCCTTGTCGGGCTCGATACCGGGTGCTGGCACGACGAAGAGGGCAATCGCCTCCCCCTTGATCTCGTCGGGGACCCCGATCGCGGCTGCCATCACCACCTCGTCCAGGGCAACGGCGACCGACTCGATCTCGGCGGGCCCGATGCGCTTGCCGGCGACATTGAGAGTGTCATCGGATCTTCCGTGGAGGAACCAGAAGCCCTCGTCGTCGATCGATGCCCAGTCGCCATGCACCCAGGTGTCGGGGAACCGGTTCCAATAGGTCTCCAGATACCGGTCGGGCTCGTTCCAGAAACCCCGTGTCATGCCCGGCCACGAACCCCGCACCACCAACTCCCCCACCTCGCCCCGCAGCGGGCTCCCTGCCGGGTCGTAGACGTCGGCATCGATCCCGAACGATGGGCCGCCCAATGATGTCGGCTTTATCCCCTGAAGCAGGTTCACCCCGACCAGCACCGCCCCGATCTCTGTCCCGCCGGAGATGTTCACGATCGGTCGGGTGCCCTCGCCGACCTCCTCGAAGAGCCACCACCAGGGGCCCGGGTTCCATGGCTCACCGGTCGAGCCGAAGGTCACGAGACGTGACAGATCGTGTCTGCGCGCCTGCTCCGCCCCTCCGGGCTGGAGAGAGCGGATGAGGGTGGGAGATATGCCGAGGAACGTCACGCCCAGGTCTGCCGTCACTTGCCAGATGCGGTCCGGCCCCGGGTAGTCGGGTGCACCGTCGTAGGTGGCGAGAGCCGCGCCGTTGGCCAGGCCGGCGAGGACCATCCACGGTCCCATTATCCAACCCATGTCGGTCGCCCACATCAGCACGTCGT
>JBOGET010000172.1:0-17341 GCA_050741975.1 Acidimicrobiia bacterium | reverse complement strand
GTGTTCCGATTCTGATGACTCGACCCAACCTGCGTATCGTCTGAGCAAGGAGGTACGACAGGCAGATGGATTGGAATCCGAAAGCGATCATCGTTGGTGTGGACGGCTCGGAGACGAGCATGCGGGCAGCGGGGATCGCGACGGACGTCGCCCGCTCACTTCAGGCGAAGCTCCTGCTGGCGACCGTGGTCAGGCCACCCGAGGGATGGTGGGGCATCGGTGGTGCCCCACCGACGCCCGAGGCACTGTCGGCCGCCCTCGTCGAAGGCCAGCAGCAGGTGCTGCGAGAGGCCGAGGAGCATCTCCCCCTCGATGGCTTGGACTACGAGACCGTCGAGGACCTGGGCGATCCCACATCGAGGCTCATCGCCCTGGCCGAGGAGCGGGGAGCCGGCCTCATCGTCATCGGCAAGCGCGGGGCCGGGCTTGCGGAGCGGGTGATGCTGGGCAGCGTGGCCGACCGTCTCTGCCACCACTCCCCGGTCCCGGTGATGGTGGTGCCCTAGCCACTGCGTAACCTGTCACCCCGGCCGCGCATGCCCACGGTCGCCATCCTCCCTGTCAAGTCCTTCCGTCTGGGCAAGGGTCGCATGGCGGAGGAGCTCACGGCCACGGCCCGGTCCACGCTGGGACGAGCCCTGGCCGAGCGGACGGCGGATCTGGCCGTGGAAGCGGGTCTGATCCCGGTGCTCGTGGCCGGTGACGAAGACGTCGCCGACTGGTCCCTTCTCCATGGATTGCCCAGCATCCCCGATCCCGAGGGCGGGCTCGATACCGCAGCACGGGCCGGGACGCTCTGGGCGGAGGCCTCATCGAGCGCCTGGATCGTCCTCCACACCGACCTCCCGCTGCTCACCCGGGTCGAGCTCGATGCGGTGACCGAAGCCATGGCCGGAAACGGCTGGGTGATCGCCCCCTCTGCCGACGGTGGGACCTCGGCCCTGGGAGGGACCGGCCCGGCCGACTTCGCCTACGGGCCGGGCAGCTTCCACCGGCATCTGGGCAGGTTTCCTCGAGCCCGGATCGTGGCCCTGCCCGGGCTCCTCCACGACATCGACTCCTATGCCGACCTCCAGTCGGCCCGGCATCACCCACTCGGTTCCTGGCTGCGCGGCGTGATTTGAGCTCCCGGTTCCACCCTTCGGTGCTGACACCCGACGCGGAGGCGAGGGGGCTGCTGTTGGACTGGCTGGAGGCGGGCCTGGCGGCGGTCGAACCGCAGCGTCTCACCGCCGGGTCTCTGGCCCATCGTGCCGGGGTGGAGACCGTTGTCATCGCAATCGGAAAGGCGGCCCCGGCCATGGCCAGGGGCGCCGCGTCGGTCCTTCGTGTCGTTGGCGGCATATGCGTCAGCGATCACCCTGAGCCGGTTCCCGATGAGATGACTCTCCTCATCGGGGACCACCCCGTCCCCGGGCCGGCCAGTCTCCAGGCCGGTGCCGCCGTCCTCGACACGGCCCGAGCCGTCCCGTCATCGACGGACGTCATTGCCCTCATCTCCGGCGGTGGCTCTGCTCTGTGTGAGGCGCCACGGGAAGGGGTGCCGGCCGGGTATCTGTCCGAAGTCACGAGACGGCTAATAACCGGCGGCGCCGAAATCGAAGAGATCAACCTGGTCCGGGCCCATCTCTCGGCCATCAAGTGCGGCGGGGTGACCAGGGCCGCCGGGCGGCCCTTAGACACCCTTGTCATCTCGGATGTCGCCGGCGCCGACCCCGGGGTGGTGGCCTCGGGCCCGACCATTCCCAGGGACCACGATCCGGAGGCGGCAGCCCGGATCCTCGGAAGATGGTCGATCGACGTGCCGGATGGGATCTGGTCGGCGATGTCGGCCGAGCCGCCATTCCTGCCCAAGCCGGCGGTCACGCTGCTGGCCGATGGGCTCGACGCAGCCGCCGCGGTTGCATCGGCCGCCCCATCACCCAGCTCGGTGTGTGAGACCTGGTTGCGAGGTGAGCTGGAAGACTGTCTCGAGCGATTCCTGACCGTAGCCGGCCCCGGAGTGACGGTTGGGGCCGGGGAGGTGGTGCTCGACATGACCGACGGGGGGACCGGTGGGAGGAACACCCACGCCGCCCTGCTCGCCGCGGAGCATCTCGCCGGGTCTGCCGATATCTTCTGTGCCTTCGCCACCGACGGTGTCGACGGGTCATCGGCATCGGCGGGGGCGGTCGTTGACGGACTGACCATCGCCCGTGGTGGCGACCCGACCCATCACCGGGAGCGGTTCGACTCGGCCGGCTATCTCGGCGGGACCTCGGACCTTCTGCGCTGCGCCCCGACGGGAACCAACGTTGCGGACCTCTGGATCCTGTGGCGGAGGTAGGGAGCCTGGCCGTAGAGTGGTCGATGGAGAAACGGGAGCATGGAAAAGACACTCGTGATCACCGGGGGCACCGGCGGGCTCGGCACCGCCCTGGTGCGTCGTCTCATCTATGAGGACTACCGGCTGGCGATCACGTATCTGATGCCGGATGAGGCCGAGCAGTTCGAGAAGGAATTCGAGATCGACGAGGACCGGGTGCTCCTGGTCAGGGTGGATGCCACCAACGCCGAAGCGGTCAACTCGTTCATGAAGAGCATCGCCGACCGCTGGGGCTCGATACACGGTTTGTGCGCCCTCGTCGGTGGATGGGCCGGGGGCCGTGACGTCGGCGAGACCGACGACGTCAGGTTCGAGAGAATGCTCGACCTCAACCTCCGCTCCACGTTCTACTCGGTGCGGGCGGCGGTGCCCTATCTGGTCGAGACCGGCTGGGGCCGGATTGTCACGGTAGGCAGCCGGGCCGCGGTCGACTACCCCACCGGCCAGGCGGCGTTCAACGTGGCCAAGGCGGGGGTGGTCGCCCTGACCAGGTCCGTCGCCCAGGAGCTGGACGGGACCGGGGTGACCGCCAACGTGCTTCTCCCCGCGGTGATCGACACGCCGGCCACGCGGCATTCACTCCCCTATGCCGACTACGTCACCTGGCCCACACCCGACGAGATCGCCGCCGTGGCCCACTTCCTGCTCAGCGACGACTCGGGTGTGATCAACGGGGCGGAGATCCCCGTCTACGGCCGGGCCTAGCGGCGTTTCCCCGCTCCCCGCCTCCGGCGGTACTCCCCCCTCCGGGGGGAGAAATGTCAGAACAGCTCGATCCACTCCCCGTGGGGATGTGCCTGCCCGACGGTCTTCGGCCCGGACCCGTCGTCGATGATGAGGCGGGCCCAATCGTCTGCGACGTCGTATACCTCCATGATCGCCCTGAACACCGGTCTCGACTCGCGGGCCCGATCGGCCAGCTCTTCGACATGGTCACGCTCCGCAGGGTTGAACTCGGCAAACGCAAACGAGTTCATCACGACCACAGGCTCATCTCCGGGGAGGGCGGCCAAGACCCGGGGCAGCGTTCGCAGGGCGTCGCCCTCGACCATCTCGATCTCGAGCTCCGACACCAGGTCCAGCGCCTGGCGCAAGCGTTGCCTTCGTTCTTCGTGCTCGGGCCAGATCAGGGCGTCGAGCCAGCGTCTCGCCTCCTCGTCCACCGGGTCCAGTGGGTTGATGTCGAGCCCGATGCGACTGAGGACCTCGATCCCGTGAATGGGGGCCGTCACCCCACGGGATTGGGTGCTGAGCACGACCGGTGATTCCGGCCCCCATTCCAGGGCGTCGAACCGGTAGCGGTATCGATCCAGACCCAGGTTGAGCCCGGCACTGGTCCCGATGTCGACGAGATGGAACCGGGCGAACGGGGCCATCATCACCAGAGGGAGCAAGGCCACGCATCGTCGGCACTCGTTGGTCTGGGTGTGGCGGCTGTTGCCGAGGGCGACGATCTCCCCCTCGTTGGCGAGGACGAAGTCCCTGAACACCGTGCCAACTCCCTCCGTGGGCAGCGGGTCTTCGACGAACGACCGGTAATACGCGGCGAGCGCCGGGCCGGCGCCACCCATGAGCATGTACTGGACCGCGGCAAAGAGGAGGTTGGGGGGCGGCCGGTGCTCGATCCGGTTGATCACCCGCAACAGTTCCGAGTCCCGGCCTACGACCCGGGCCAGCTCGGCATAGAGCGGTGACCCGTGGGTGTGTTTCTCCCAATCGCGCAGGTACTCCGGAGTCACCCGGAGCGGCTCCATCAATGGACCCCGCGGCGGTAGGAGGTGGCTAGGGCGTCGGCGTACTCGTTCCACCGGTAGCCGCTGTGGGCCTTGATCCATCGGAGACGGACGCCCGGTCGCTGCTTGTACAGGGAGTGGGCCTCCTTGACCAGGTCGAGGTTGGCGATCGGGCCCGACGATTTCTTGGTCCACCCTCTCGCCTCCCACCCGTCCGCCCACTTGGTGACGATGTTCACGATGAGCTGGGAATCGGTGTAGACGTCGATCTTCGAGTCGAGCGGCACCATGCGCAGCCCGGCGATCAATGCGGTGAGCTCCATCTTGTTGTTGGTGGTGTGCGGATCCGACCCGTGGGCCTCGTCGACGACCTCTCCCCCGAGGACGTAGACCGCCCCCCAACCCCCGGGCCCGGGGTTGCCCTCCGACGCCCCGTCGGTGAACACCCCGGTGTCGGGGCCGTCGGTGAACGAGGCGAGGACCTCGGCCACGGTCAGGTCCCGGCTCTTGGTCCGGCTCACCGGCGCCGATGCCCGGCTCGGACCACCGGCCGAGGCGGCGGGGCGGGCCCCGTTGTCCCTGCATTGGAGGCACTCTCGAGGAGCCCAGCCCGGGTAGCGGTCGAGCACCTCCTGACGGACCTCGAACTCCCGGCCGCAGGTCTGGCACGTGAACACCGGCTAATTCTCCCCGTACTCGGGTTCCACAGGTCCGTATGTGGACCCTGTGCGTCTCAATTTGCCGGGGGGGAGGCCGTCTCCGGCCCCGACTTGGAGAAGAGTGAGATGAATTGGGGCGACTTCCACAGATTGAACTCGTGGTGGGTCTCGGTCAGACCGTAGGGCTCCATGAGCCGGCGCACCTTGGACGGGCTCAGCCGGTGGCAATGCACCTGTCTCGCCTTGAACGGGGTGCGGTACAGGATCATCGAGGTGGGGGCGGCGTAGAGACCCTGGATCGGCTCTGCCGGGTAGATGAACAGGGCCCGGCCACCGGGCCTGAGAACCCTCGCCATCTCCGAGACCGCCTTCTCCAGGGGCGGGATGTGCTCGATGGCGTGCACCGAGACGACGGCATCGAACTCGGCGTCGTCGAAATCGAGGCTCTCGGCCAGCATATGCCGCACCCGGTCCGAGCCCGAGACCTCGGGAGCGTTGGGATTGGCGTCGATCCCAACCACGTCGATGCCCCGGTGGGCGAGACGCATCGTGAGATGACCCTGGCCGCACCCCACCTCGAGCACCCGCTCCCCGTGTCTCAACGGCAGCAGCCGGTCGATCCGCTTCAGATGGGAGGGGTCCCACCGGTTGACCAGCACATAGCGTCGGGAGTCGTACTCGGACATCGGCCGGAGGCTAGGAGAGGCTCTCGAGATGAGCGGAAACGGCGTAGTCGAGGAGCAGGGGACCGCCCGAGGTCAGAGCGACATGGGTGACCGAGGTGTTGGCCGGGGTGTAGAGCGACTCGGAATGGGAGTCGGTCGTCGGGGTGAACGAGGAGACATAGGAGCGGATGGCGCCGCCATGGGCCACGATCACCGTCGGCTCACCGTCGGCCGGGGCCACCTCCTGTAACGTCGCCCGGAACCGCCCGGTGAGCTCGCCCCAGCTCTCACCGGTCTCGCCCCGCTTCAGGTCGACCCCGTCCCGGTAGATGGTCGCCATCAGCTCGGGCCAGGTCTCGTAGATCTCGTCCGAGGTGAGACCCTCCCACCGGCCCATGTTGATCTCCTTCAGCCCGTCGAGGCTCACCACCCCGTTGGCGGCGACATAGGTGGCGGTGGTGTGGGCCCGGCCCAGAGGGGAGGCGTACACCGTCGACATGGTGCCATACCAGTCCCGAAGCGCCTGGGCCTGGCGATGCCCGGTCTCGTCGAGCCCCCAGTCACCCTGACCTTGCCACCGGCCCTCGGTGTTGGCCGGTGTCTGACCGTGGCGGATCAGCGCCAGGACCGTCTCCCCTCCGTCGAGATGCTCCTGCACCGCGGTGGGGCGCGGCCCAAAATGGGCGAGGTCGTTGAACCCGGCGAGCCGGGGCCGATCCCAGGTCCAGACCAGCCTGGTGATCGAGGTATTGCCCGCAAAACTGTGCACCCGCCGGCCACGACCGGGGAGATGACGCCGAAGCACCTCCTGGATGAGACCACCGTGGGTCACCACGGCCGCCCGGCCATCCTCGCCGAGCCTCTCGGCCAGCGAGTCGACCGCCCCGCGGGCACGACGTTCGAGGTCGGTGAGGCTCTCGCCGGTCTCCCCCATCGGCACCTGCCGCCCGTAGATCGCCTCCCGCAGATAATCGCCGCTCTCGGCGAGGATCTGCTCCCGGCCCTTTCCTTCCCATCTGCCGATGTCGAGCTCGAGGAACCGGTCGGAGATCTCGAAGTCCGAGGCGAAGGTCTCGGCGGTGCGACGGGCCCGCGCCAACGGGGAGCTGACCACCACATCGAAGTGATGGCCGTGGAGTCTCTTGCCGATGGCGTCGAGGCTGGCTTCACCGGCGGCGCTGAGCGGGCCGTCGATCTGGCCGTTCCAGATGCCGTCCAGATTGGCTTGCGACTCGGCGTGTCGGATGAGAAGGATCTCGGGCATCACCTACTACTTACCACCTACCGCCCACAACTGCTTCATCCGACGAACGCCGAGGCGAAGATCAAGGACACGATGGCCATCACCTTGATCACGACGTTCATCGCCGGCCCGGACGTGTCCTTGAACGGGTCACCAACGGTGTCCCCGATCACCGCCGCCCGGTGGCTGTCCGACCCCTTGCCCCCGAAGGCCCCCGACTCGATGAACTTCTTGGCGTTGTCCCAGGCGCCGCCGGCGTTCGCCATGAAGATGGCCAAGAGGAACCCGGTCACCAGTGAGCCGGCGAGAAGACCTCCCAGGGCCTCGACGTCGACGAAACCGACGACCAGGGGCAACGCGATGGCCAGTGAGCCGGGGACGATCATCTCACGGAGGGCGCCGGCGGCGGCGATGTCGACACATGTGGTGTAGTCGGGTCTGGCGCTCGGGTCGCCCTCCTTCAACCCGGGGATCTCACGGAACTGACGCCGCACCTCGTCGATCATCTTGTACGCCGTCCGGCCCACCGCATTCATGGTCAGGGCGGCGAAGAGGAAGGGGAACATAGCCCCGATGAAGAGCCCGATCGTGGTCTCGACCCGGGCCAGGTTGATCTGGTCGAGACCCACCGCCTGGGTGAAGGCGGCGAACAGGGCGAGGGCAGTGACGGCCGCGGAGCCGATGGCGAATCCCTTGGCCACGGCCGCGGTTGTGTTGCCCAGTGAGTCGAGGGCGTCGGTCGCCTCCCGGACCTCGGCCGGGAGATGGGCCATCTCGGCGATGCCTCCTGCGTTGTCGGCGATCGGGCCGTAGGCGTCGACCGAGATGGTGATGCCCAGGGTGGCGAGGACACCGATGGCGGCGACGGCCACGCCGTAGATGCCACCGCCGTCGCCAAGTGCCCAGTCGCCGGCGAAGAAGGAGACGCCGATGCCGACGGCGACGACGATCACCGAGAAGGCGGCCGATCTCATCCCCTCGGCGATCCCGGAGATGATCACCGTGGCCGGGCCGGTCTGTGACTGACGGGCGATCTCCTTCACCGTCTTGTAGTCGTCGGAGGTGAACCACTCGGAGATCTTCCCGACCAGCCACCCCACGCCCAGACCGGCGAGGACCGAGATCCAGATCCCGAGCGGGTTCTCCGCCACGTCGCCGAACACCCAATAGGAGAGACCGAGCACTCCGGCGGCGGTGGCGATCAGGGAGAAGTTGGTCCCCCGGTGCAGGGCGGCGGAGAGATCGTCGTCGCCCTTGGCCCGGACCAGGAACGAGCCGATGATGGCGGCCAGCATGCCCAAGGCCCCCACGGCGAGTGGGAAGATGATCGTCTCCTCCACGAGGACGGTGGACCCGAATACGAGGGCGGCGTAGGCGATGGGGGCGACCAGGGAGCCGACATAGGACTCGAATAGGTCCGCCCCCATCCCGGCCACGTCGCCCACGTTGTCCCCCACGTTGTCGGCGATGACCGCCGGATTGCGCGGGTCGTCCTCGGGGATCCCGGCCTCGACCTTGCCCACCAGGTCGGCGCCGACGTCTGCCGCCTTGGTGTAGATCCCTCCGCCGACACGGGCGAAGAGGGCGATCGAGGAGCCGCCGAGGCCGATGGCCGTGATTATCTCGGCCCAGCTCCCCAGCTCCAGCACCTGGTTGAAGATGAGGAACCCGGCACCGACACCGAGCAGACCGAGCCCGGCCACAGTGAACCCCATCACCGCTCCCCCGCGGAAGGCCACGGGAAGGGCGGCTGCGATTCCCCCGGTCCGGGCCGCCTCAGTGGTCCGGGAGTTGGATTGGGTGGCGATCCTCATCCCGAAGTAGCCGGCGCCGCCGGAGAGCAAGGCTCCGAACACATAGGCGATGGCCCCCCAAGGGCGGCCCCAGTCGAGGAACACGGTGATGAGGGTGGCCATGATCACCACGAAGACCGAGACCCAGATGTACTCCCGGCGGAGGAAGGCCATCGCCCCCTCCTTGATCGCGGTGGACAGCTCGACCATCCGCTCGCTGCCCGGAGGGGCTGCCAGCACCGCCCGGGCGTAGAAGACCGCCAGCAACAGGGCGGCCACACCCGCCCCGAGCGCGACATACAGGATCAGATCCAACACCGAGAGAACCTCTGAGGTAGGGCGGGCGGGGATTGTAGGGACCGCTTACCTGAGGTACACAACGCCATATATGGCGCTAGCCGGACACAGAAACCGTGCGGTCGGGTCGGTAGCCGTTGCGTCTCTCGTCCCGGTTTCCTAATGCAGGGCGTCACGCATGCGTGACGCCCTGCATTCGGTTTGAGGCCCTGGCTCCGTTCATGATCAGTCCGGGGCGTGACGGAGGTCGGCGAGCACGCTTGGTGAAGGCCCTGCATCTCGGTCGCCCGCTTCTGCCCGATGAAGTGGTCCATCATCGAAATGGACATCGCATCGACAACCGAGTCGAGAATCTCGAGCTGTGGTCGACAGCCCATCCCAAAGGTCAGCGGGTGGCCGATGTTCTGAAGTTCAACATCGAGATGCTGTACCGCTATGCGCCCGAGATCATTTTTCGGTCATGAACCTCTCAACAGGGGAAGAGAAGAGCCTTCGGGGAACAGTTGCCGCGCTGCTTCCGGAAAAATAGCCCCTGACCAGTGCTTTTGCAGTCCCGACCAGATTCGAAC
Source organism: Acidimicrobiia bacterium (assembly GCA_050741975.1). Taxonomy (GTDB): domain Bacteria; phylum Actinomycetota; class Acidimicrobiia; order Spongiisociales; family ZC4RG35; genus JARDZU01. The sequence continues at coordinate 8,017 of JBOGET010000172.1, read as the reverse complement.
TGGCGTTACCGGCTTGAGAGGCCGGCGTCCTGGGCCACTAGACGACGGGACCAAACGGGGCTGACTCGCGTCAGCCCTTGCTCGGGGGGAAGGACTCGAACCCTCAATAACAGGGCCAGAACCTGTCGTGTTACCTATTACACCACCCCCGAACGCGCACGCCCGAAGGGCAATGCGGGGTAGACCACAAGGATAATCGACGGCAGGTCCACTGCGAACTTCCGACCAGGGGAATTCGGCCGCTGGGATCACCACGACCAGGCGTCCTGTCCACCCGGCGTCCTTGCCTACGCTCGCGGGACCGGCGATCCCAACGGTCGCCGCCGAACACGCGTAGCCCGGGAGCCTCAATGTTCGACTTCGACGGCCTGATCGTGGACCTCGACGGCGTCGCCTGGGTCGGCTCGGCAGCCGTGCCCGGATCAGTGGAAGCGATTGCCACGTTGCGCGCTCGCGGGGTTGGCTCGTGTTCCTGACCAACGACCCCGGCGGCACACGCTCGGAGTACGTCGCACGGCTGGCGGGCCTCGGCGTTACCACGAACGAGGCCGAGATCGTCACGTCGCGCAGCGCGCTTGCCTCGTTCATCCGCGAGAATGAGAGAGCGGGCGCGAGAGTCTTCGTCATCGGGCTCATCTTCGCTCAAGACCGAGCTGGCCCGAGCGGAGCTCGAGCTGGTCGCCGGTGACGTGGGGCGCGAGGCCGAGGTGGTCGCCGTCGGGGTCACGACGGCTTCGACTACGACGAGCTGCGCATCGCTACCCAGGCGCTGCGTCGAGGGGCTCGGCTGCGCGGCCGGGCGCGACGCGACGTTCCCAAATGCCGGACGGTCCGTGGCCGGGGACCGGAGCTGTCCTCGCAGCAGTCGAAGTCGCTGGTGGGGCGACAGCCATCGCGGTCGGGAAGCCGGAGCCGTTCATCTTCGAGATCGCGTGCTCGCTCCTGGCCGGCTGCCGCCGGATGGCGATCGTTGGCGACAACCTCGACTCCGACATCGTGGGGGCAAACGCGCCGGGCTGACCACGATCTCGTCCTCACAGGGACGACCCGACGCGACGACCTGGTCACTTCCGACATGAAACCGGACGTCGTGGTTCCTTCGCTCGCCGCTCTGCTCGTGGAGGGACCCTGAGCCGAATAGGTGGGTTTCAGGGCGGAGACGTTCAGCTCGCTGAGCCCCGGGTCCGCTCAGGGTACCAGCACCGCGACGGCCGTAGCCTCGGCGGTGATGGTCAGGGGCTCGGTCTGGTCGACGAACACCCCCATCAGACCGAGCTCCAGCCCATCGACCACCAGCACCGACACCGACGAACCATCCGTCGCGGTGCTCACCACCAGATCGACCAGCGCCACGTCCTGCGAGACGGCGTAGGCCGATCCGAGGCCAGTCGCCCGAGCCGGGTCGATCACGACCTCACCAGTCATCCGGTAGTGCTCCTCGTCGATTCCAGAGGCCGCCGCCACCGAGGCCGAATCGGCGATCGCTGCCAGCTCCCGTTGCAGGGCGAGAGCACGCCAGAAGTCGATGACCAGACCGCCGAAGAGAAGCAGGAGGAGGCTCAACCCCAGCATCCAAATGGTCACCGAGCCACGGTCGGACCTCATGGGAGGCTCCGGTAGAGATCGACCGGCTCGGAGTGGGCCGCCCCTGCCCAGAGACCGCCTACCTCTCCCCACGGCGTCGTGATCAGCGGCACCCACACCAGCACCTCGGCGGTGATCACGGCGCCACGATCGAAGCTGCAACTCCCCGTGTCGCCGGAGACCTCGACCGGCGAAGCCCCACACCAACCGAGTCTCACGAGGTCCGGCAAGAGCCCATGATTGGCAGTCATCTCCGAGACCACCACAGCTCCAAAGCTGGTGTCGAGGTCGATGACCGCCGCCCGGGCCGCCTCTGCCGCAGCCGCTTCGGCGAAGACCCGGCGCTCCGACCATGGCCCGAAGGCCAGCACGGCAAGGGCCACCGGCAGCAGCAGCAGGCCGACGGCTAGTCCGAGCTCGACCGCGGCATGACCCCGATCGCTCAAGGTGGGATCTCTCGGGTCGCTTGGGCCGTCATCTCGAAGACGAAGTCGGGAGCAAACGGGGTCCAGGAGACAAACGCTGCCCGGGCTGAGGCCGTGACCACGGCCGGACCCACTTCACAGGTGGTCACCACCCCGTCGCCCATCCGACCTCCGAGAAGCTGGGCCAGGACGTCCGCCACACGCTGCTGACATTCGGCCACCGACGAGCTGACTGCACCGACCCTGGCCCCCTGGTCCAAGGCGGAGCGGACAGCGCCTCGGCCGTACTGAACGACGACGAGGTTGGCCACGGCGAGGAAGAGCAGGAGCCCCAGCCCGCTTGCGAGCAGAAACTGGACCGAGGTGACTCCCTCTTCGCTCAGCCCCCGATCAACTCGGTGCGGATCCACCCGACGATGTCCAACCCGAGCGCTTCGAGAGCAGCCCAGATCACGACGAGGGCTGCAATCGCCAATGCGGCGTTCCCCATCAGCTCAGCAGTGTTCAGGCCCCGATCGTCGCCCCACACCGTGCGGAACAATTGCTTGATGGCCAGCATGTCAACCTCCTTTCATCGCCAGCCGGTGATCAGATACGGAAGAGGTGCAGCCACGAACAGGATGAGGACCGGGGCCAGGATGGCGATGATCGGCACCAGCATGGCGGCCCGTCGTTTGGTTGCCGATCGTCTGATCGACTCCCGACGGGTCTCCCGGACGTCCTCGGCGAGATCGAGCAATGCCGGCGCGAGGTCGGCGCCGCGCTCCTCGGCGGTCGCCAGCAAACGATAAGTTCGACCACAGAACGGCTCCGGGGTCAGCTCGGCGATCCTCCGGAAGGCGTCACCAGCCCGCCACCCCGACCGATGGAGACGCAGAGCGTCGGCGAGCTCGGCGACCACCTCCCCGTCACCACGTCTCACCACCTCCTGCACTGCATGCACCACGCCACCACCAGCCCGGACCCGCATCGCCAGGAGCTGGTTGATGGTGTAGATCTCGATGCGCATCCGGTCGCGCCGGTATGCGACCGCCGAGTTGAGCGCCGATCGCTGTCGGGTGGCTCCCACAACCAGGCCCAGCACGACGAGCACCACCCATTGGACGGTGGCCAACCCGAGCACCTGGCCGACCAGCAAGGCCAACACGACGCCTATGGCGATCGACCGGAGCTGAGCCAGGCGGAACGCCGGCACCGTCTCCTCTTCCGACACGTCTCGGTACCACCCGGCCTGACGCAGCTCGAGGATCGTCACGTGCTCGCCCGACCGCTCGAGCAGCCTTCCCACCGATTCGGCGACAGACCTGATCATCGGGCCGAAGACGGCGGCCAGAGGACCGGCGGCGGAGGGGCGTCGAGACACCGACCGGGACGGGGAAAGATAAGGGTTGATCCTGGATGAGAGGCTGCGCGCAGGCGGGAACAGGGCGTGGACGACCAAGGCGGCTGCCAGGGAGGCGGCCCCGGCCGCGACCAGCACGAGTGGGGAACCACTCATTCGTTTCCCCGCGCCGAGGCGAACACCCTGGGCTCGGGCGGCTGCCCACCGAGCCTGGAGGCGATGACCACACCGAGGAGGCTCATCACCCCTCCGATCGCCGCAACGACAATCCCTACCGACGATGCGTAGAACTCGCGGAAGGCGCCAGACCTGGCCGTCATCGCCACCAGGACCAACCACGGCAGCACGAACACGATCCGGGAGTTGATCTTCTGCTCCAGCACCTCGGTCCTGATCTCCTCCAGGGTCCAGACGTCCCGGGTGGTGGCCTCGGCGAGATCGGACAGGATCTCAAGCACAACGGCGCCGCCGTCCTCGTAGGCCAGGATGAGAACCTCGATGACACGATCGGAGGTCGGGTCGGCGAGGTCCGACTTGACCATCTCGAGAGCAGGAACGACGCCCAGGCTGCGCGAGTAGACGGCGAATCCCTGGAAGGACGTCCGCAAGGGCAACGGACCGAATGTGGCCAGTCCCTCGATGGCGGTGGGCAGCGAAGCGCCCGATCGAACGGTGGCCAGGAGGTCGCGGAGACCATCCGGCCATGTCCTCTGCACTTCGTCCAGACGCTGGGCCCGCTTCTTCAGGAAGTACGCCCGAGGCAGCGTGGCCACCACCACCGACGGCATGAGCGCGACGATGGGCAGAGATGTCAGGGCAAAGACCACGACGTATGTCGCCACTCCTGCCCCGAGTGACGTGGCCCAGAACTGGGCCGGGGTGACGTCCAACCCTGTGTCCTTCAACCAGGTCCCGGAACTAGGCGGTCGACGACGTCGGGCCCGCCTGCCTGCCAGCACGAGCCGCAGCACGAGTCCCATCGCAACCGCGGTGGCCAGAGCCGCCAACAGGGTCACAACCCCTCCCCGCCTTCCAACAGCCTGGTCAATGACGAGTCATCGGGCAATGTCCGCTCGAGACGGCGAACCAGAGTGCTCGGTGGCAGTGAGCCGGTCCATTCGAGGGGCCCTCCGAGCCGGTCCCTGTGAAAGAGTGGTTCCGTGGAGAAGTCGTCGTGTAGCGACGGGACCAGGGCACGGATCTCCACGGTCTGCCGACGGATCCCGCCTCCGCTCGGATCTGTGTCACGATCGAGGTGGACCACCAGGTCGATCGACGAGGCGAATACTTTTCGCACCACACGCTCGGGGATGTTCTCCCCTGCCATCAGCGCCGCATTGACCAAGGCGTCGAGGGCGTCGGTCGCCGAGTTGGCGTGGATGGTGCATGCCAATCCGCAGCCGGCGTTGACAGCCCGCGTCAGCTCGAAGGCTTCGGCGCCACGAACCTCACCGACGACGATCAGATCGGGTCGCATCGCAAGGGTGACCTTGACCAGGTCCCGAAGACTGATCTCGCCGCCGCCGTCGAGTGACGGCGGCCGCGCCTCGTAGTAGGACCCGTGCACGAGAGGGACATGCAGCTCGCGGACCTCCTCGCAGGCACGTACACAATGATCGGAGGGGACTGCGGCGACGAGAGCCGAGAGGAACGAGGTCTTCCCGGCTCCGGGGGGCCCGCTGACGATGATCGAAGCCGACGCTCTCATGGCGGTCGACAGGAAGACGGCGGCGCTTGGAGTCAGAGACCCGAGCTCTACCAAAGAGTTGAGGGTCTCCCGACGCAGGGCGTAACGGCGGATGGTGGCCGAGAGACGATCGGCGACCGGGGGAATGACGGCGGTCAGCCGGGCCGATCCGTCGAGGATCCGCGCCTGGGTCATCGGGTGTGAGGCATCGAGACGACGATCGGTGGCTGCCATGAGGCGCTCCACGACCTGGCGGTTCTCTGTCTCCGAGCTCGGCACCTCCAGGCCGCGTAACAGACCACCGGCTTCGAGATAGGTGACCTGGTCCCCCTCGATGAAGATCTCCTCCACGTCCTCCCGGTCGAGAAGGTCGCCCAGCGGCCCGAAATGCGACACCGACTGGAGCAAGCGGCGAACGGTCGCAGCGGGATCTGCCAACGACCTGGCCTCCCCAAGGTGTGCCTGGCGCTGGTAATCGTCGACGGTCGCCCTCAGCAATTCCACGAGCCGGGTCGTGTCGCGTTGTGGGTCCAGACCAGACACGTCGATTCTCTCCAGGGCCTGCCGCCTGATCTCGTGGTATGCGTCGACACTCACCCGACGGCCTCGTGGATCAATGACGCCACCCGACTCACCGACCTGGCGAATGGCCCTCGGCCAGGCAGGGTCCCATCCCAGGAAGCTCGTTCCAGACGTCGGTCCTCGGGCAGGAGGATCACGGGCATCTCCGGCAAAAGGCGCGCCATCTCGGCCCGGATCTCCAGACGTCTTGCGCTCTCGGCCCCCACCCTGTTGACCACGGCAACCGCGTCGGACGTCTCGGTGGCAGTTGCCAGGACATGAAGGGTGCGCACCAATCTCGCTATTCCCACCGGGTTGGCCAAGCCAACGACGATCAGCACATGAAAACGAGCGAGGTCATGGCGCTCGGGGCGCGGAGCACCGAGATCGGCGACCAGGACGTCGTAACCGGCACTCCCGACCTCGTCGAGAAGGGCCTCGAGCTCCACTGGAGGCAACTCCTGGTTGGCCACCGGGTTGACGAGCCCACCGATCACATCCACAGACTCGTGGGCCAGGATCGCCGTCCTTACCCGACCGGCCGAATGATGGGCGGCGTCGACGGCGGAGAGCAGGTTCGGATGAAGGGGAAGGTCGAGGCGTTGCGCCACCGACGGGGTCTTCTGATCGAGGTCGACGAGGACAGTGGGGCGGGTCCTCGACAGACTCGAGCCGATCCCGATGGCGACCTCGGTGGTCCCCACCCCGCCGATCGGCCCCAGGACCCCCACCCGGAATGACGTCGACGCCGTCGGGAGGGTCCGGGCCGGTTCGCCTCGGTGGAGCAACGTCGATGAGGCCACGACCAGGAACTCCTCAGGAGAGGCTTCGGCTTCGATCACATCGGTGATGCCACAATCGAGAAGGCGCCGCTTGGCATCGGGGGCGTCCGCCGGGTCGTACACCCCCACGATTGCCCGACCCAGCTCGCGAACACTCCTCACCAGCCGAGGGGTGAGGAAGGAGCAGACGTCGTCTATGAACAGAACGTCGTACTGGTCGGCTGCTGCCTGCTCAGGGCCCATGAGACGGGAGCGGACCCTTCCCCCTCCATGGTCGAGCAGGAACCGATGCAGACGATCGGGCCAAACCCGGGCCGAGGCGGCGAGGGCTATCTCCGGGCCCATCGTCAGTCGATATCCCGGGCAAGGGCTCCGGCGCCGGTGGATCGCACGATCTCGATCGAGCCTTCGTCGATGGCCTGGGCCAGGGCAAGTGCGTCGTCCGCGGTGACACCAACCACCACGTAGTAGGGCCCCACTCCGGCCAAACCGCCTCGAGAGGTCTCGGCGATGCCGACCACCTCGAGATCGACGGCGACAAATGCCGGCTCGTCGCCCATCATCGAGATCACATCGACGCGGTCGCCGACGACGAGAGTGGCGCCGACGGCGTGCTCGACCGGCACCGGGATGCTCATGGTGCGGAGCCCGTCACCGGATCCAGGTCGGATGACGATGGAATCATGGATCAACTCCCCTTCGGCGACGGAGCGCCCGACTATCCATCCCTCGAGACCGCTCAGGTCCTGTTCGACGACCAGATGCTCCAGCCCTTCGAAATCAGCGGGAAAGGCAACGAGACGGATGAGATCCGCAGAGAGGAGCGCACCCTCGGCGATCGGGGCATCGGCGACGGCGACGCGGGTGGTGGCGTCCCGATTCTGGAGCGCGAGATAATTGAATGCGAAGGCGAGCAGGGCGGCCAAGACGATGGCGATGTGTGACAGCGACGGCCGACGCCGCGCCGACCGCGTGGTCGGTGCCGAGGTGCCCGCTTCCCTCGTCATGACGGAGGGAGTCGTCGCCACGTCCGGGAACCTATCGTCGGGTCGTCATTCGATGTCGAGAGCGCGAAAAGGGATGGACGAGCGACCGGACGGTGAGATCGAGGCCCACCTTCGCCAGGGTGCGGGCCGGGAGTGGCTGGCGGAGGCCGCCGAGGACGAACAGCTCACCGAGCTTCTGCGAAGACGTCGGCTCGACCTCGGTGAGAGGGCGCGGGAGCTGGTTCATCGGGGCGAACGGGTCCGTGCCGAGATCGGAGGCCAAACCTTCTCGGGTCAGGTGGTGTTCTCCGGGTCCGAGTTCGCCACCATCGACCGCGGTGAAGACATCGTCGAGGTGGTCCTCGAGGCTGCGATCTGGACGATCGAGCGGAGCCGGTCCGGAGGTCACGAGCAGGGTGGGGAACCGCTCACCTTCCGGGCCAGACTGGCCGAGATCGCCGCCACGTCGGAGTCGATACGGATGATCGTGGCCGACGGGCGGGCCATCGTCGGCTCGATCGAGGTGGTGGCCACCGACCATGTCGAGCTGTCCCAGGACGGGGGCACCATCGTCGTCCCGATCCGGCTCATCGTGGCCGTGGTCCGGTCTAACGCTCGGTCTTGACATCGTCGCTCTCCGTGGTGACCGG
>JBOGET010000171.1:0-14504 GCA_050741975.1 Acidimicrobiia bacterium | reverse complement strand
GATGGAGACATCACTGTGATCTGGGGACTTCATCAATGATCACCCAGCATCCCGATGGAGTTCTGATCGATGTCTGGGTCGTGGCCGGTGCCAGCAAGGACGAGGTGGGCAGTGTCCATCAGGGGGCTCTCAGGGTGCGAACGACGAAACCCCCGGAGGCGGGAAAGGCCAACCGTGCCATTGCCCTCCTCGTCGTAAGAGCAGTGGGCGGCAAGCGTGGAGCGGTGATCTCGGGCACGACCTCTCGGCGCAAGCGGGTTCTGGTGGAGGGCGTCACGATGGAGCAGGCGGCGCAGCGTCTTGGTTAGCCTGGGGTTACCCGTCCGGCATTCACGGAGATGACCCAATGCACAACGTCCTGCTCGTGATCCATGTCCTCTCGGTCATCCTCTGGCTCGGATCGGGAATGGGCGCGACCTACATCGGGTCTCGGCTGGTCCGCGAGAGTGGCACCGTCGCCCTCGCGTGGTTGCGGGTCGCAGAGGGGATGGGACCGCGCCTGTATGGGCCGGCGTCGGGCCTCACTCTGCTGTCCGGGATCGGTTTGGTGCTCACCAGTGATGCCTACGGTTTCGGGAGCTTGTTCGTCGTCCTCGGGATGGCAGTCTGGGTCTTGATCGCCATCGGAAACGGGGCATACGCAGGCCCCCGGGAGAAGAGGGCAGTACAGGCCTTCGAGTCAGGAGACGAGGAGACCGGAAGGCAAACGCTTCGGAAGCTAAATGGATTCGTGACCGTCGAGTTCCTCCTCCTGGTGGCCATCGTCATCGTCATGATCTACCGATGGGGAGCCTGAGGCGGGCCTAGGGCGAAGGGCGAGGGCGAGGGAGTCGCGGCTGGGTGCCCGTCTAGCGGCCGGCGAACCTTGGTTCCGTCAGGCTGTCGACGCAAGAGGTGTCGAGTGGGGCGCTCGGGTCCTTGAAGAACGAGTCCACCAGTCCGAGAGTGCACGGTGAAGAGGGTCCGGCGCCGTGCCCTCCGGAGGGATGGATTACCACGGTGGCATTTGGCATGGCCCCTGCGATCAGTTCCGCATTGGATATGGGCGTGATCGGATCGAAGGCGCCGACGATGACCAGCGCGGGCACATCGCTGTGCACCGGTTGGTCCTCGATGGGTCCTGCCGCTTCGATGTCCCAGATCGCACATTCATCTACCGCCTCCTCGTAGTAGCGAGGATCGAGGAGGTCGATCGCGTTTTCGACCGCAGCTTCGATGGCCGACGGATCGTTGAAGGGCTCTTCCTCGTAGCAGAGAACCGATGTCGTCATCCCTTCGCTGAAGGGGAAGATCGGATCCATCATCTCCATCGCCGACTCGCCGAGCGCGACCAAGGCCTCGATGTCATCCTCGGACGCACGCGTGATCAGCTGGGGCAGCCGCGGGATCATGGACGTGGCTCCCATGGCCGACATGATGAGGAAGAGGAACATGTCACCGTCGACGAGCATCGGGAGCTCGTCGTTGCCGACGGCCCGGGAGACCGTGATGGTCAACGGTTCGGCGTCCAGTCTGGTCATGGTGTCCGCGACGACCGGCATGAGATCGCCGTGAGCCTCGTGACAGATCTGATCGTCGCGGCAGGCGCGAAACAGATGCTGTAAGGCTTCCGACTCGACGAGGGGCCGCGCTTCGAACATGTTCCATTCCACCGGTACCGGAGACTCCAGGATCACGCCGCGCACGCCGTCCGGTTCTTCACGCAACTTCGTGAGTAGCAGCCGAGATCCGTACGAGGCCCCCAACAGGGTCACCTGGTCGAAGCCGAGTGCCCGGTGGACGATTCCGATGTCACGAGCACTCTGATCGGACCCAAACATTCCGAGATCGATGCCGGCGCCTACCAGCCGATCGCGACACTGCTGGACCGCGACGCGGTACCGCTCCAAAGCGGGTTCATGGAAGAACGGCTCGGTGAGTCGCCTCTCGAAGTCGGCTTCCACCTCCGGACAGTCGAGCGACGGCTCGGAGGAGCCCGTGCCCCGCTCGTCCACCATCAATATCGGGAACGGCGCTCCGGCAAAGGCACCGAGCAGGCCTGCGTTCCCGATTCCGGGGCCACCGAGGAAGGCCATCATCGGCGGCCCTCCCCTGGCATTGGCGAAGTACGACACGGCGATGCGGATGGCGCCCAGGTCGGGGTCCCCATGATCCAGCGACACCGCCACGTAGCCACACACCGCATTGGGCACGGGTGGGGCCAGCGGGTCGAGAATGGCGTCACACGGGGCCAGTTGGAAGGCTTCGGTGGCGCCCGGCAGTGTCGGTGGATCGGAGCTCGTCGATGTGGTGTCGGCGAGGGAGGAGGATGTGGCCCCGGTGTTTTCCTCGTGCGGGGGCGAGGTGGTCGCACCGGTTCGGGCGGTGCAGGCTGTCGTCGCCAGGACCACTGCCATCAACCAGACAACCGGTCTCGGCACCGTGGGGTCCCGGAACTGGTCTCGTGCCGTACCTCCTCGCATACGGTCCCGAGCCTATTGCCTGAAGAGCGTGTTGATCCGATGCGGCCAGAGGCGCACCTTCGGCGGGCAAGCTCGGATCAAACGGGCTAAGACATCAGGTGAGGACGACCTAGCGAGAGGCCAATCGACTGATCTGGCATAGGGCAACCCCGCCACGGTGGCCTAACATGACCCTGTGCCGGCTCCAGGGAACATCTAGCCCCGAAAAAGCCTTGTAGTACTTGAAGTTCTGCGCCCGTAGCTCAATTGGATAGAGCGTCTGACTACGGATTATCCAGCATTGAGCGCTATGCGGAACAGGGAAAACGCAGGTCAGCGACGAGCGTAAACCCCAGAATCAGACGCTGTATCGTCGCGGCTCTCACCCGCCCGGTCGAGACACCTCCTTCGCAACCTCTGAAGACAACCGATCATCTCTGACACCACCGTCCGCAGCGCTTTCAAGCCAGTCGCAGAATCGCTTTCAAACGAGCCGTAGGGAGTGAGGCTATCGACCTGGCCTGAGTGGCTGGCGGTGACCGTTCCACGATGTGGCCGAGATCATCGCGGTGGCCAACGGGCTTCGGGCACGACGCCTCGATTTCGGCCCGTCGTAGATGACGGTCAGAGGCCGAATACATGAGCCGGGGCGTATCGGCTCCACCGCGGCAGTGATCGGCCGCACATGAACGTTCCGGTCTGGTGCTCCACCGAGGCCGCCCGGTCGGAGGTCACCCGCCGTCAGCCGAGGCTGGTGCGGGGCGCGTACATGATGACGGTCACGCCGATGAGGCAGATAGCTGCGCCGATGAGGTCGTAGCGGTCTGGCCGGAATCCATCGAAAATCATGCCCCAGGCGAGGGACCCGGCGACGAACACTCCTCCGTAGGCGGCGAGGATCCGTCCGAAGTGAGGGCTGGGCTGGAAGGTTGCGAAGAACCCGTAAAGCCCGAGGGCGATCACACCGGCTCCGACAAAGATGAGGCCTCGTTTCTCCCGAACGCCCTGCCAGACCAGGTAGGCGCCGCCGATTTCGGCGACGGCGGCGAGGACGAACAGGCCGATGGATCTGAGAACTGTCATTGGAGTGACTGTACGACTCGATGTCGGTTCGGGTTAGATGCGTTCTTCGATGTCGGACAGGACCCGGTCGATATCGAACCCCATGCGTCTTGTCGTAGATCTGTTCGCCGTCGACCAGAATTATGAAGACGTCACGGTGGCCGGTTTTAGCCGAACCCCGTGGAGGCGTTGTCCGAACCGTTCCAGGATGACCCGTTGGGTGTCGATGACCCGGTCGAGGTGGCCGCAGGGGACGCAGTATTCGATCTCGACTGCTGTGCTCACGATGTTCGCGTCTTCCGAGTTGGTTCTAGGAGCCGCTCGGTAGTCATCCTGCTGGCCCGGGTGTGGCGGATAATCACAGTGAGCAGGTAGGAGATGCCTAGGCCGGCGACGAGTAGGGCTTCATTGCGGCCCAGCCAATACCCGACGGCTCCCGCGGCCCCGGTGGTTACCCCGGCGATCGCGAAGATGAGGGGAAGGCAGCAGGCGAGACATGCCATTGCGATTCCCACCGGTTTCATCCATCTCTTCATGCCGCCACTCCGAACATGGCGGTGATGACCGGCTGAGCATCGGCTGGACCGGTGATGTCGAGGGTGACCGTGTCCGCATGGATGCCGATGTTGAAGGTGAAGAACCCACAGCAGGTCTGCTCCTCTGCGGCCAGCGTCGAGAGGGCTGTCACGTCGACGCTGCGGGGGAAGCGGAGTCGTATCCCGTCCGATAGCGGGTCGCGTCGTTCGGCCTGTGCCACAGTCGTCCTCCAATCCTCGATCCTGCCACCGATCAGATCAGGCTCGAGGGAACAGGCGACCGCTGTGGATGCGGAGCCGACCAAAGGGACCGCTTCCCACGCGTTTGTGTCACTGGTCGCTGGTTCGGCGCGGCAGCCGCAACCGTCGTCGCATGCCCCGTCGGGGGTGTGTAGCCCGAGACGGGATGCCGTCTCCTGAAGCTGAGCAGTGAACGACACCAGATCCCCTACCTGTCGCCGGGCGTCGGCGATCCGCTCGGTGATCAGGTGCCTCATCCTGGTCTGCACCGGACGGCACTCATCATCGCGGAGAAGACCGAGCAACTCGGTGATCTCCTCCAAACGCAACCCGAGCCGTTTCGCCCGTGCCACGAACCGGAGCGACTCCAGATCGTCGTCACGGTATTCCCGGTAGCCGGTGTCAGTCCGGTCGGGTACGACCACCCCTTCCTGTTCGTAGAAACGCAGCGCCGACTCTGTGAAACCCGTCGCCCGGGCAGCCTCGGAGATCTTGTATCCGTTCATGAGCGACACCCTAAACCCTCGACCCCGGTCGAAGGTCAAGGCCCAATCTTCTCGACTACTCCCAGGGACAGCTCACAGTTGCAAGAGCTCAGCGTCGACAATCTGAGCGGTCTTGTCATGGATAAGCCCGCAGTTCGTCGCGGTCGATGCCAGTGACCATTCTGTTCATCTCTTTCTTGCAGTCTCGATGGCATAACGAAGCTGGGGGAGGGTTGGCGAGCCGGCGCCTTCCTCTACGGGTCCGGATACGTCCTCCTCGCCTTCCTCCAAAACGACCTGGTCGAACAGCTCGGCGTCCTCACCCAAGACCAGCTCCTCGACGCTGTCGCCATCGGCCAGTTCACCCCCGGCCCCGTCTTCACCACCGCCACCTTCATCGGCTGCGTCCTCGCCGGAGTTCCCGGCGCCGTCGTCGCCACCATCGCCATCTTCCTCCCCTCCTTCATCTTCGTCGGAGCGGTCACCCCGATCGCCCGACGGATCAGAGACCGCGAATGGACGGCAGTGCTCCTTGACGGCGTCAACGTCGCCGCCCTCGGCCTCATAGCAGGAGTCACCGCACAACTGTCCGGAGACGCCATCACCGATCCCATCACCATCCTGATCGCAGCTCTGACCGGACTACTCCTCTGGCGAGTCCGGGTCAACAGCGCCTGGCTCATCCTCGGCGGAGGTGCCGTCGGTCTCGCAGCCGACCTGATCAACGTCATCCCCTCATGAAGACCGAGACGCTCCCCGACCCCGGGTTTCAGACCATGCCGGTGAGCTCCGGGCACCGAATCAGACGCTGTATCGGCTGCCGCCGAGCATGGACCAACTGAGCGGGGCTGGTGAGGGGGCTTCCACTGGCTGGCCATCCCTGACATCACCGCTGACTGTGCTTTCAAGTCAGTCACAGAATCGGTTTCAGACGAATCGCTCCGGTCTGTTCGGTTTCGCCTCCGACACCGGACCTGTTGGAGGCGTCAGCGTATGCAGTCGCAGCCGATAGATAAAGGGAAGTCACCTAGACCACGTAGATGCCAAGCACAATACATCGCCCAACGGTGGTATCATCGGTAAATAGAGATGATGACGGTAGGCACTTCGGCGGACCGGGCTGTCGGCGCCAAGCTGTTCCGGGGTCTCGGCGACGGAACCCGGTTGGTCATCTTGCAGTCGTTGGCGTCGGGGGAGCGCCGCGTCACCGACCTGGTGTCCGAGGTGGGGTCCTCTCAATCCAATGTCTCAGCTCATTTGGCTTGTCTGAAGGACTGTGGCCTCATCACCGACCGGCCTCAAGGTCGGGCCGTTTACTACCGCATCGCCACCCCGCGCGTGTTCGCCCTTCTCGCGGCGGCCGAAACTCTCCTCGCCGACGTCGGTGAACACATCGAACTGTGCCCGAACTACGAGGCTCAGGCATCCGGCCGATGAGCGTGCCGACGATTTCCGATCTCCGCCGTCGTGGTCTCTGGCTCGAATATCTGACCATCGGTTGGAATGTGGTCGAAGCGGTGATCGCGGTGACCGCCGGACTGGCGGCCGGGTCGATCGCCTTGGTCGGCTTCGGCTTCGACTCGACGATCGAGGTGGCAGCCGCCGCCGTGGTGGTGTGGCATCTCCGTGCCGAGAGGCGCGGTGGGGTTGACGAGGCGCGGGAGGAGAGGGCGCTGCGGCTGATCGCCCTCACCTTCTTCGTCCTCGCCGGTTACGTGGCTTTCGAGGCGGTACGAACCCTCTTCTCCAGGGAGTCGCCGGGTACCTCGACGGTTGGGATCGTGCTGGCGGCGGTCTCACTGGCGGTCATGCCGACTCTGGCCTGGTTCAAACGGCAGACCGCCATACGTCTGGGCAGTCAGACGTTGCTGGCCGACTCGGCCGAGACCTTCCTCTGTGCCTGGCTGTCGGCGATCCTCCTCGGAGGGCTGGTACTGAACTCGACCCTCGGCTGGTGGTGGGCCGATCCGATCGCCGCGATCGGAATCGCCTATATGGCGGTGCGTGAGGGTGTGGAAGCCTGGCGCGGCGAGGATCACGATCACTGAGCCGGACCGTCACCCCTCCTAAAGGCACATCCTGATTACTAGAAGCAGACCGCGGCGACCGCGTTGTAGGGGTTGACCGGGCTGCTACCCCGTCCTCCCGGATGGATCTGGAAGTGGACGTGGGGGGATCCCCCGGCGGCGTTGCCCGAGTTGCCGTTGTATCCGATCAGGTCGCCTTGGCTCACTGTGGTGCCGCTGCCGACGGCGAACCCGTTGAGGTGGGCGTAGTAGAAGGACGGTCCGGCGTCGGAGGAGAGGTAGATGGTCTTTCCGCCGAGCCCGCCGTTGCCGATGCTGACTCTCCCGGAGGCGACCGCATAGACCGGTTCGTCCCAGGGGGCCATCATGTCGGTGCCCTTGTGTGATCTGCCTCCGGATCGTGGTGCACCCCACGAGTTGGAGAACTGGGTGCGGCCTGGGGTGAATGGACAGATGATCCCTCCGACCACGGGACCGCTGGACCCGCCACCACCGCCGCCTGACCCACCGGAGGCGCGTTCTTGGGCTTCTCGCTGCCGGCGGGCTTCGGCTTCAGCGCGGAGGCGTGCCTGCTCCGCCTCGTACGCCGTCTGCATCTCCCGACATTCGTCGCTGAGCTGGTCGTATGCGCCGAGGGCGGAGGTCATGGCGGTTTCCTGTCGGGCGGTGTGGTCGGCCTGCTGGTCACGGGCGGTGGTGAGCTGGTCGACCGCAGCCTCGAGGTCGACGCCAAGCCGGTCCAGTTCAGATGACGCCGCGGACAGGCTGTCAACGGCTTCCTGGCTGCTTTGGGTGCTGGACCGTAGGAACTCGTAGGCGGTGAGCGCTTCGCTGGGCGAGGAGAGGGCGATCATCCCCATCGACGGTCCGGCCGTCGCCTGCATGTACATTTCAACCGCCTGGGCCTGCACCTGCTCTTGGAGCACGGCCCGCTCGTCCTGACGGGTCTCGTACATCCCCCGGATCCTCTGTTCCTGGTACTCCGCATCGAACAGCACGGCGTTGGCCTCTTCCAGGTCGGTCGCCGCAACCTCGAAGGAGGCTCGCGCCTCCGTGTATATCCCATACGCTTCCTCGGATTCGGCGCAGGCCACCTTCACCTGGGCCTTACTGATCGCGGCGGCTCTTTCTCCCGGAGAGACGGAGGCGATGAGAACGGCCAAGACCAAGCCGAGCACCACCCGGGTCGAGGAGCCGGCTCTCTCACGCATCTGCTGCCTCTGAACCGGGGCGGGCGTACGGTTCGACGTACCGGGTCCCGGGTGGTAACAGTGTGGGAATGGACCTGGGTGTGATCGTCTTATGGAGTTCGACCCTGGCCGCGATCCTGGCGATCGGCCTCCCCCTGGGTTTGGCGGCATGGCGGCGGAGGCGTGCAAACGACTCGAACGACTCCGAGCATTCGGACCGGTGAGCAGCCGGTATCACCATTTGGCTTCGACACAGCCCTGATGGGCTTCGGGTTCGACCTGGAGGGTGGCGTGGCTGATCCGATACTCGTCACGTAGCAGCATGGTCGCCTGATCGATCACGGCGTGGGTGTCGGCCTGGGTGGGGGTAATCAGATGCACCGAGGCGACATCCATGTCCGAGGTGAGGGTCCACACGTGGAGATCGTGGACGTCGCTGACCCCCTCAATCCCGGCGAGCCTCACCCGCAACTGAGCCAGGTCGAGCCCCTTGGGGGCGGCTTGGACCAGAATCCGCACCGCCCGGCTCCCCAGCCGGTAGGCGCGAGGGAGGATGAACAATCCGATGGCAGCACCGAACAGGGCGTCGGCATATGCCCAGCCGGTGAAACGGATGATGAGGGCGGCGGCGATCACCCCGACCGATCCGACCAGATCGGCGATCACCTCGAGGTAGGCGCCCTCGACGTTGATCGACTCGGCCGCTCCCTCCCTGAGCAGCCGCCAGCCGACCAGGTTGACCCCGAGGCCGAGCACGGCCACGACCAGCATCGGACCGGAGAGGATCTCCGGGGGGTCCTGAAACCTTTGCACCGCCTCGTAGAGGACGTAGATGGCGACGGCGAAGAGAAGGACGGCGTTGGCGAGGGCGGCGAGGATCTCCAACCGGTACAACCCGTAGGTGCGCTGTCCGTCCTGGCCGGCCCGGTCGGCGGCGACGATGGCGGCCAATGCCATCCCCAAGCCGAGGGCGTCGGTGGCCATGTGCCCGGCGTCGGAGAGCAAAGCAAGCGAGTTGGTGAGGATCCCGGCCACCACCTCGGCGACCATGAACACCACCACCAGCCCGAACACCCAGACCAGTCGACGCTTGTAGCGGGCGCCGGCCCGCAGCGCTGAACCGTGGGAGTGGTCGGTCACACCCGATCCTCGTGATCGTGCAGGTAATGCTCCACCGCTACGTCCAAGAGAAGGCGGACATGGGTGTCATCGACCCGGTAGTAGACGGTGCGGCCCTCCTTGCGGGAGCGGACCAAGCCGGCCAGCCGCAGCTGACGAAGCTGATGGCTGGTCGCCGACTCCGACGCCTCCACCGTGGCGGCCAGGTCACAGACACACATCTCCCCCGCCTCCAACAGGGCGTACACCATGCGCAGCCGACCCGGATCGGCCAGCAGCTTGAACCTCTCCGCCAGACGATCCGCATCATCGGTGGAGACCAGACCGGCTCGGACCGCCTCCACCCTCTCGGGATGGATCATCCGGACCTCACAGGCGTCAGCTGGCAGGGGTAGAACCTCGGACATGACGCACTATTGTATGAACGCTACCGCGGATGTTCATACGATGAGGAAACAGCGTGATAGTCGCTCATCTCGGTGGGCGACGAGATCGGCATTCACTCCTTCATCTGCGACGTCGCCGGTGAAGATTTGACCGTTCAGACCGGACCACTCGGATGGATTCCGCTTCGGTTCACTCGCCTGGCCCGCTCTGCACGGTCCCGGCAGTGTGCTCTCCGGGCCGGGCACCTTCGAGAATGTGGTCGAGCGTGTTCCCGAGCAGTAAAGCGTCGGATTCACCGGTGATCTTGCCCACGATGATGCCGCTGGCGTCGATGAAGAAGGTCTCGGGTACTCCGAACACACCGAAGCCGATGGCGGCCCGCGACCCGGGGTCGGTGACGTATTCGTAGTCGTCACCCCAGCCGAGCTCGTCGAGGAACTGCGCCGCCTGGACGGGGTCGTCCTGGTAGACGACACCGACGAATCTGACGCCCCGATCGTGGAAGGCGTCCGCGGTGGCGAGGAGATCGTCGTGTTCGGCGCGGCAGGCCACGCACCACGACGCCCAGAAGTTGACCACGACCACATGTCCTCTCAGATCGGTGAGCGTCAGCCGGCCCTCTCCGTTGAGACGATGGAGGGTGGCATCGGGTGCTGGCTGGCCGATGAGTGGACTGGTGACGAGCTGAGGGTCGGTGCCGAACCGGGAGGCCAACACCACGGCAAGGATCGCCGTGGCCCCGACACTGGCGATGCCCGCCCACCGGACGAGGCGGCCGCGTGCTTTGGGTCGGATGTTGGGCTGGGCATGCTCGACCATCGTCCAACGATCCTACGTCGTAGTTGGCCGGGCTCGATCTGCTGCCCGGCATGGGTACTCTCCGCCCGACATGTCGGATTCTCAGTCGACTCTTCCCTCGGAACCGTTGGGTCGTTCACAGCTTCCCCGTCTGGGAGAGCTCGAGGCCCGGGTGATGGAGGTTGTCTGGGATCAGGGTGGATGGCTGACCACCCACGATGTCCTCGATGCACTCATCGCCGAGCGTCAGCTGGCCTACACCACAGTGATGACCATCCTGGTGAAACTGTGGAAGAAGGGTCTGCTGGAGCGCCACAAGGACGGACGGGCATACGCCTACCACGCGGTGCACACACGGGAGGAGTGGACGGCCCGGCGGATGGGCGAGCTGCTGGCTGTGGCGGACAACCGGTCGGCGGCGCTCAGCCATTTCGTCTCTGACATGAGCAAAAGCGATGTCGCACAGTTGCGACGGCTGTTACGGATCGAACAGTGATCCTTACGCTGATCGTCGTTGCGGGTGCCGGGGTCCTGGGATTGGCCGGTCCCGGGGCCAGGTTGGGCCAACGGCTGCATCCGGCGCATGGTGCCCGGCTCATCCTCGGGGCGCTGATTGTCGGCGTGTCCCTGGTCGAGGCCGGTCTGGTCTTGTGGTCGACTCCGGTGCTCCTGGACGTCGCTGGCCTGGTCGACCTGGCCGCGGTGTGCCGCCGCATATTGGGTGGGCCGCCTCCCGGTGGAACTCCCGGGGGACTGGCCGCCGGAATGGGAGCAGTCTGGCTTGCATCCTCGGTGGTTAGGGGTGGCTGGCGGGTCTATTCGACTCAACGCGGGCTGCGTATCGATCCGGCGATCACCCCGACGGACAGACGGGAGGACTTCGATCTCTATGTAGCGGCGTCCCCGCGGCGGATGGCCTACACGGTGGGGGGAAGAAGGCCACAAGTAATCGTCACCAGTGCCGTAGCAGACCAGCTCCCCACCAGCCTCTTCGAGGTGATCATGGCTCATGAGGCTGTCCACGCTCGCAACCGGCATCACCGATTCCTAGCCCTGGTCGCCGGGGTGGAGGCCGCGTTCGGCTGGATTCACCCGGTTGCCCGAGCGGCCGAGTCGGTTCGGCTCTCCTTGGAGCGGTGGGCCGACGAGGACGCCTCCCTCGATGCGGCCCGTGGTCGAAGCGACGTAAGACGAGCCCTGCTGTCGGCATGTCTGACGGAGGCGACCGGCGCGCCAGGGTTCGGTGACCCCGACATGGTCCTGGCCCGAATTTCGGGCCTGGACGGCCCCGCCCCGTCAAGAGCTTCCATGTGGACGACCGTCGCGTTCACCTCATTCGGCTGTCTCTCGATCACAGCTCTAGTCATCGTGACATGGGCGACACGGATGTCGATCCTCACCCTGGTCCACACGGGACAATGTCTGGTCTGAACCTCCACCTTCCGGCCCGGATGAACTACTACGCTGCGTAGCGGTTACGATCCCACCACCCGTCACCGCGCTGACGGTCGACTGCGATCGTGCGGTGAACCGGTGATATTGGTCGAGCCCAGGAGGGGCCATGTCAGCGAAGTCGGCAAAACCAGCGTCTCGCCGGTCCCGGAGCCTGATCGGCAAGCTGGTCTCGGTAGGCGTAGTGGTGATCATCCTCGGTGGGGCGGTCCTCTTGGCCATCGACGTGTCACAACCGGAGCCGCCGCCACCAGCCGAGTTGGAAGCCGTCGTGACTTTTCCCGACATGGGCGGTCAGCATCTGGCTCCAGGGGAGGCGGCACCGGAGTACAACTCGGACCCACCGACCAGTGGCCCCCACTCAGCCACTCCGGCGCTGTGTGGCATCTACCGCCAGCCGGTGCCCGACATCAACTATCTGCACAGCATGGAGCACGGCGCCATCGCGGTCCAATACGACCCCGACCTCGCCCCGGGAGAGATCGAGGAGTTGGAGGGGATCGGGCGGGACGCTGGTGATGAGATCATCGTCGCTCCACGTCTCGACAACCCGGCTTCAGTGGTGATCACGGCGTGGACCAAGCGGCTGCTCCTCGACGAGTTGAATGGCAATGTCATCACCGCCTTCGAGCGAGAGTATGGGAACCGCGGCCCGGAGCCGGCGGCACAGTGTGTCTTCGCCGTCGACGAGGGAGCCTGAACCCATCCGGTTCACTGTTCCCAATCAAGACCCGGTGGATCTCTACGTGTTGCGGTCGATGAGCTCGTTGAGGGTGGTCTCGTCGAGCTGACCGAACCATTGTTCCGCCACCATGCCGTCCGAGGTGATGTACCAGGTGGCGGGGAGTCCCAGGATCGGATACTTCTCCAGGATGGTCCCGTCGGGGTCGTACCCAAGCGGATAGCCGACACCGACCTCGTCGGCGAAGGCCCGAGCTGCTGTCTCGGTGTCTTTGACCGCCACCCCGATAAAGAGAATGTCCGGCCTCTGACCGGCGACGGCGTCGATCGCAGGCATCTCGACCCGACAGGGGATGCACCACGACGCCCAGAAGTTGAGCACGACCGGTCTTCCGTCCTCGGCCAGATGCATGCTGAGGGTGAACTCGGTGCCGTCGAACAGCCCAATCGTGAAATCGGGCGCCGCCTCACCCACCTCGCCGGCGGTGGCCGATCCTTCGAGTGTCGGTGTGCGGAGCAGCCACACCGCCGCAGGAACCAGCACGATGAGAAGCAGCGTCATATGCAGAAGCCAACGGATCGACAGAAGCCGTGAAGAGCCCGCAGCGAGACCCAAGTCGGATTCCAGCTCAGGTCCTGAGCTGTGCTGTTCGTCGGTCATGGAGACACCGGCCGGTTCTGCTCTAGCTACGACGACCAATAGTATGTCGTGGTCTGATGGAAGTGCTGGTCCTCCCCTTCCTGGCGGTGGTAGCCGGTGTGGTGTCGTTCACCTCGCCGTGTTGTCTGCCGCTGATCCCGTCCTACCTCTCCTACGTGACCGCGTTGCCGGTCGCAGAGTTGGGGACCCGTCAGGCCCGGTCGGTAACCCTGCGGGCGTCTCTGCTGTTCGTGGCCGGGTTCACCATGGTGTTCACCGCGCTCGGCGCCTCGTTCGCTTTCGTCGGTTCCGCTCTTCTCGCCAATGTGCCACTGATCCTCAGGGTCGCCGGCGTCGGCATCGTCCTCATGGGGTCGGGGATGGTCGGCGTCTTCAAAATGCCCTTCTTGTATCGAGAGTGGAGACCGGCGCTGGAGCAGGGTCGGGGCTCGAAGGCGGCTTTCCCATTGGGTATGGCGTTCGCGGCCGGCTGGGTTCCCTGCATCGGACCGGTGCTGGCCACGATCCTGGCGACGGCCGCCTCCACCCAGACCGCACCGTGGGGGGCTGTCCTGTTGGCCCTCTACTCGTTGGGTCTGGGGATCCCCTTCGTCGCTTTGGGTCTCGGGTTCCAGCGGATGCGTGGTTCGGTTGTCTGGCTGCAGAGACATTCCCGCCGGGTGGAGCAGATGGCCGGCGCTTTGCTGATCGGGGTTGGCGTCCTGTTTGTCACCGGAGCTTGGCAGACCTTCTT
The DNA here is from genome assembly GCA_050741975.1 of Acidimicrobiia bacterium. Taxonomy (GTDB): domain Bacteria; phylum Actinomycetota; class Acidimicrobiia; order Spongiisociales; family ZC4RG35; genus JARDZU01. Next base: position 692 of record JBOGET010000171.1, on the reverse strand, counting down.
CATCCCTATGCAACGTGCCTTCTCACGGCTGGGATGGCCGCCGATCTGATCTGATGACCAAGAAGGATGCGATGGAAATGCAGACACATGGACCGATGGAGATGACGATGGGACCGATGATGGGCTGGGCATGGGCTGTGTTGTGGCTGCTGTTTCTGGCGCTGCTGGTGGTCGGGGTCGTCTTCGTGGTGCGTTCTCTCTCCGACCGTGGTGCCGGACACGAAGGGGCGGGGTCGTCGGCGTCGCAGATCCTGGAGGAGAGGTTCGCTCGTGGGGAGATCGACCGCGACGAGTTCGAGGAGCGGAGAAGGGCCCTCGAGTCGTGACCTTCCGTATTGCAGCCGTCGTAGCAGTGGTCTTGATCGTTGCCTGCGCTGGCAGTGAGGGTGGGGGGATGCCGGCGGGTGAACACGTGCATGCTCTCGCCGTCTCCTCCGACGGTGGGCTCTTGTTGGGCTTGCATGGGGGTCTGTATCGAAGCGACGACGGCGGACGATGGGAGCTGGCGGGTCTCAGTGGGGAGGACGCCATGGTCATCGCCACCGCCGACGCCGGTGACCCGTCGTTCGTGGCCGGCCATGATGTCTTGTACCGAAGTGAGGACGGCGGTGAGACTTTCGCACCGTTGACGCCGTCTGACCTGCCTGGAATGGACATCCATGCGTTTGCCCAATCCCCGGCTGATCCTCAGG
>JBOGET010000170.1:0-22587 GCA_050741975.1 Acidimicrobiia bacterium | reverse complement strand
AGGCCGAGATCTCCGCGCCAAAACGAGTGTCAGACCACCTGCACCCAGGCCAGGACTTCGGGCATGCGGCGGCGGAGGAGACGGCTGGAGACGAAGAGTGACAGTCCGTAGAAGGTCAGTCCCCAGCCGATGCTGACCGCCGCCGCGATCCAGGGGGGTAGGACCCGGCCGAAGTCGACCGTCAGCACGACCACCGAGGCCGGCGGCACGAGGAGGACACCGATGGCGAAGAAGGAGACGGTTTGACTCACGATCGCCAGACAGCCCTGTTCGGTCGACTGGGCGAACACGTCCGTTCCCTCCCTCGGCAAGCGGAGTGGTGTCAGGACCGAGACGAGGTTTCCGACCGCAAGCTGACAGCCGACGGCAGCCAGGGTCAGGGGCGCCACCAGCCATGTCCAGGTCCATTGACCTGTGAACAGGGCAAGACCCAGGGTGAGCAGCGTGGTCTCCACGACCAGCGCCGCGGCGACGGCCAGGTTCTTGCCGAGCAGGATTTGGTGAGCTTTGGGTGGCAGCACGAACAGATAGCTGGCGGCGTTGCGCTCCCATCCGAACAAGTTGAGGGCAATGGGGAGACCCACGAAGAGGACCAGCACCGGGGCGATCAGTGGGGCCCAGGGCCGATCCCTCAGGTCGAAGAAGCCGGTTGCATTCATCGCGGCGCCACCGACGGCCAGACCGACGAAGATCACGGTCCCGGTCCAGACCAGGCGCTGGCGGGGGTCTCGAACATAGAAGCGCCACTCCTTGCGGGCCATGGTCGGGATCACGCCCCAGGGCCCGATGGTCATCCCGCCTCTACGGGCGCGAGATGCCGGTCTGCTTTGCTGCACGGGCGTGGTCAGCAGCCAGCCGAGCAGGTTTCTCCAGAGAAGGGCGAGGAAGACCAGGCCGAGGATCGCTGTGGTGAGGGCGAGCACCGCCGCCGTCGTCTCGCCCCTGGAGGCTTCGATGACTGCCTTCTGGGCCGCCACGGGGGGAATCAGGGCCCACCAGTCGCTGATCGGTGTGGTCGTCACCGCGTTCGCCAATCCGAGCCGGTCGACCGCGCCACTCAGCGACCGGTAGCTGAAGAAGGAGCCGGCGGCGAGCCCGAGGACCAAGAACGTGGCGATGTCGCGACCCCGGCGGGTGCGGAGAATGCCCGAGATGGCCGCAGAGAAGAGCTGGCCTCCGACGGCCAGCAATCCAAGGAAGGTCAGAGAGGCGGGGATGGCCATCCACCACCCCCCACCGATCCCGGTGCTGTTGGCGGCAAGGAGGAACAGCGGCACGATGGTGGAAGGAGCCACGAAGCTCGCGGCGGCGAGACCGGTCACCATCCGATTTGGCGTCACCGGGAATGTGGCCAGCTGCTGTGGGTCGAGGTTCTCGTCGAGCGGGAAGATGATGACCGGGAGCGTCACCCAGACGAGAAAGCCGAGAAGGGCGGTCCAGGCGAGATAATCGGGAAGGGCCGCCGGATCGGTGTCACGGAGCAGCACGATGTTCTGATAGTGAGATTGGGCCAGCCAGAGCCCGAGCCAGCCGAGGAGCATGGTGGCAACCGGAAGACCGATCCGTCGCTGCCGATCGCTGCGGAAGCCGTTCCAGGTGAGTCGGGCCTTGAGCCCGACTAGCTGGCGTACCACGACGAATCCGTGGTCCGTCCGCCAACAGCGGCGATGAAGGCGTCCTCCACGTTGTCGACTCCCATACGACGGCACAGACCCTCGGGGGTCTCCTCGATGGTCAGCCGCCCCGCCACCATGATCCCGATCTTGGTGCAGAGCTTCTCCACCAGATGCATCTCATGTGAGGAGAAGACGATGGTGGTGCCCCCCTGCGCTGCACGCTGCAGCAGACTGCGAATCAGTCGCGCCGATACCGCGTCGACTCCTTCGAAGGGCTCGTCGAGGAACAGTACCGGAGGCCGATGGATGATGGCCGCTCCCAACGCGATCTTCTTGCGCATCCCTCTCGAGTAGTCACCTACCAGCTTCGATCCGGCATCGAGGAGGTCGAGCAGGTCGAGCAGCTCGTTGCGGCGCCGGCCTGCCTCATGTCGGTCCAGACCGTGCATGGCTGCGGTGAAGTCGAGGAGCTCGGCCCCGGTCAGCCGCTCGTAGAGATTGAACTCCTCGGGGAGGACGCCGATCCTGGCCTTGACCTCGGTCGGGCTCTGCCAGGTGTCGAACTGGCCGATTCCGACAGTGCCCTCGTCGGGCCGGAGCAGACCGACGATGCTCTTGATCGTGGTGGTCTTGCCGGCGCCGTTCTGACCGAGGAGCCCGTAGAACTCACCGGCCTCGATGGACAGGTCGACGTGGTCGACCGCGACTGTCTTGCCGAACCGGCGCACCAGGCCCTTGGCCCAAACGGCGGGAGGAGAGGAGACGGCGTCGGTCGAAGGGTTTTCTGTGAGCGGCTGGGTCACGTGGGCAAGTATCGACGGTTTGGTCCGACAAATGAACATGAAACGATTGGCCCCCGTGCTGCGGCAACGACTCATGGACCCGGCCGGGTTACCGTAGACCCGTGGTGGAGTACCAGGCCCTATATCGCAAATACCGGCCCCAGACCTTCGACGACGTGATCGGCCAGGCACATGTCACCACCACCTTGTCCCGGGAGGTGGCCGATGGTCGGGTGGCCCATGCCTATCTCTTCACCGGCCCGCGGGGCACCGGCAAGACGACGACCGCCCGCATTCTGGCCAAGGCCCTCAACTGCGTGAACCGCGGGCCCGACGGGTCGCCCTGCAACGCGTGCCCGAGCTGTGTCGCCATCACCGAGGGCTCCTCGCTGGACGTCCTCGAGCTGGACGCCGCCTCACACAACTCAGTCGAAGACATCCGGGACATCAAGGTCAGCGTGACCACGGTCGCGTCATCGGCCACCTCGAAGCGGGTGTTCGTCCTCGACGAGGCGCACATGCTGTCCAAGGCGGCCGGCAATGCCCTGCTCAAGACCCTCGAAGAGCCACCGGGGCATGTCCACTTCGTTCTCGCCACCACCGAGCCCTACAAGCTCCTCGACACCATCCGTTCCAGGAGTCAGCGTTTCGACTTCCATCCGGTCCCGATCGAGGAGCTGGCCGGTCATCTCAGCCTCATCGCCGAACGCGAGGGCTACAGGACCGATCCCCCTGCCTTGATCGCCATCGCCCGTCATGCCGGAGGCTCGGTGCGCGACTCCCTGTCGCTGCTCGAGCAGGTCGCCGCCCTCGGCGCCGGCACGGTGGACGTTGCGGGGGTGAGACGGGCGCTCGGTCTCGCCGACTCCGAGGCGTTCATGCGTTTGGTGGAGGCGGTTGCCGCCCAGGACGCCAAGACGGCCCTCGAGCTCGTGGCGGAGCTGGCGGCCGACGGAGTCGACCTGAGGAGATTCGTCGCCGAGTCTGTCGCCTTCTTCAGAGGGGCATTCCTGGCCCACTACGCCCCCAATCTCGCCGAAATCTCGGATGAGCCGGCGGATGTCTACGAGGCTTGGCGCAAGGCGGCGCAGGTGATCTCCGCCGGCGACGTCCTGCGAGCAGTCGATCTGCTCGGCGATGCGCTGGTGCGGTTGCGAGAGGGCCGCGAGGAGCGACTCATGACCGAGTTGGCACTGATCAAGCTCACCCGCCCCGAGACGGCGAGTGACGCCGACGCCCTGCTCTCGAGGGTGGAGCGAATCGAGAGACGTCTCGGCAAACCCGACCCGGTCGCCGGCGTTGCCGCATCGGTGTCCGAGGGGCTGGAGCCGACCCGCCCGGAACCGGCGGTTGCGGCGGTCGACGGGGTGGAGGGCTCGATCGACGGCGACGTCGCCCCGGAGCCGGGGACCGAGGCCCCTTCGATCGCTTTGTCCTTCGAGCAGCTGCAGAAGGTGTGGCCCGGGCTCTTCGGGTCTTTGCGCGACGTGCTCGGCGCCAGGCGATGGGCCTTCTTCCGGGAAGCCGTCCCCGCCTCGGTCGAGGGCGATGTCATCGTGCTCGAGGTGCCGCACGGCTTTCATCTCCAGTCGCTCCAGGAGGACGATGCGGTGGCCGCCATCGTGGCCACGAGGGCCGGCGACCTGCTCGGTGGCCCGGTGCGGGTGAGATTCGACCTGCGCGAGGGCGGTGGCGATGGAGCCGGTGACGAGACCATCGACATGACCCAACTCGAGGATCGTCCCGAGACGTCAAGCGATCCCACCTCTCTTCTGGCCTCCGAGCTCGGCGCCGAAGTGGTGGACGAGTAGGCAGCTACCGTGGAGCAGCGATGAACCGCCAACCGGACATGCGTCGACTCATGGCCCAGGCCCAGAAGATGCAACAACAGCTCTCCGCTGCCCAGGATGAGCTTGCCTCCATGACCTTCGAGGGAAGCGCCGGTGGAGGGATGGTGGTGGCTACGGTGACCGGCGCCCAGGAGTTGATCGAGATCAGGATCTCACCTGAGGTCGTCGACCCCGACGATGTGGAGATGCTCCAGGATCTCGTGGTCGCCGCGGTCCGGCAGGCCTGCGAAGCCGCCGCCACTGCGGCGTCCAACGAGTTGGGAGGGCTCACCGGGGGTCTCGACCTCGGTGGTCTGCTCGGTTGATGTTCGAGGGGCCGGTACAGCGTCTCATCGACGAGATTGCCCGTCTCCCCGGGGTGGGGCAGAAGACAGCCCAACGTCTCGCCTTCCACCTCCTCAGCGTCGAGGAGGCCGACGCCCGACGTCTCGCCGCCGCAATCAGCGACATGAGAGACCAGGTGACCCTCTGCGAGCGGTGCTTCAACGTGGCCGCCGGTGCCGAATGCGCCATATGTCGCGACACGAGGCGTGACACCTCGCTGGTCTGTGTCGTCGAGCGTGCCCAGGACATCGTCGTCGTCGAGCGCACCCAGGAGTTCCGGGGTCGCTATCACGTGCTTGGTGGCTCGCTGTCGCCGATCAACGGTGTAGGCCCGGCTCAGCTCAGGATCGAGGAGCTGGCGAGCCGAATCGGGCGAGAGGAGATCAAGGAGTTGATCGTGGCCACCAATCCGACAGTCGAGGGCGACGCCACGGCGATGTACCTCGCCCGGGAGCTGAAGCCATTGGGGGTCCGGGTGACTCGTCTCGCCTCGGGGCTGCCGGTCGGAGGCGACCTCGACTACGCCGACGAGCTCACCCTGGGCCGCGCCTTGGCCGGCCGGATGGAGTTGTAGCTGATGAACGGCCCCGGTCCCGGATTGGTCTGTCACAGGAGGAGGCATAAGGGCAAAGTCGGCCGACAATAATTGTCCAGTGGCCAGCTCCCTTCACATCGTGTGGGATTGGAACGGGACCCTGCTCGACGACCTCGACATCGTGATCGAGGCCCTCAACGTCGGGACGGCGCGGTTCGGGGTGGGCCCAATCGATCACGACGACTATCGCGACCACTTCACCCGGCCGGTCAGAGGGTTCTACGAGTCGCTGTTCTCCCGGCCCGTATCCGACACGGAATGGGCTCAGCTCAACGAGTCCTTTCATGTCGAGTACTACGCTCGGGTGGAGCGGGCGCCCATGACCGTGGGCGCTCGTCAGGCGATCGACCGGATCTCGGAGATGGGCTGGACGCAGTCGTTGCTCTCGATGTCGATCCACGACCGTCTGCTCGACAACGTGTCCTCGCACGGCATCGCCGATCGCTTCATCTCCATCGCCGGGCTTCGCAGCTCGACAGGAGGGCTGAAGGCCCGCCATCTCGATGCTCACCTGGCGTCGTTGGGAAAGGATCCGGACGGTGTCCTCCTCATCGGCGACACCCCCGACGACGCGGCGGCGGCTCGCGGCGCCGGCGCCGGGATCATCCTCTATGACGGCGGCTCCCATCATGTGCATGCCTTGCAGGCACTGGGCGCCCCTGTTGCCCACAGTCTCGACCAAGCGATCGATATCGCCCTCGACATCGCCGAAGGCAAGGCGTTGCAGGCCCGGCTGTGAGCCGCCGCCGCCGTTTCCTCTCGATGCTCACCGCCTCGGTGGCGGTGCTCGGGTTGGGCTTCGTGGTGGCGGTGGCGGCCCGCACCCTGCCCGGGGGTAGTGAGGACGAGCCGCTCTTCGACCTCGACTTTCGAACCGACATCGACCTCACCCCGGTATTCGCCTGGATGATCATGATCCTCGTCGTGCTGGTCGCCGTGCTCTTTGCCCTCGCGCTCAGAGAGACCCAGCCCCGTGGCGAGCGAAGACGACGGGGCATCCTCGGCATTGTGATCGGCCTCGTCCTCTTCGCGGTCATCATACGCTGGCTGCGCCCGGCGGCCGAGGCGCTGCTCGATGAGGGTGCGGCGGCGGCCGAGTCCGCCACCGATCTCCTGGCCGATGGCCGGACCGGGACGACCGGCGCCTGGCTGTTCAGCGTCCTGATCGCCGCGGTCCTGGCAGCGGCTCTGACCAGGATCGGTCTCTCGATCAAGACGGTCGTCTCGCCCTTCCGGCCCGCTGAAGACTCCGAAGCCCTCCCGAGCCCGATGCCGGTGGAGTCGGTCCCTGTTCCATCCAAGCTCGGTGATGACCCTCGATCCCGGATTCTCGACGCCTATGCCGATTTCGAGAACTGGCTGACGGCCCTCGGGCGGCCCCGGGATGACACCGAGACCACGTCCCGGCATGCCCGGCGGGCGGCCCATGAGCTGAGCCTCGACGCCGATGAGGTTCGGGACCTGGTAGGGCATCATTCCCGGGCCCGGTACGGAAACGACTCGCCCACGGAGGCCGACGCAGTGGCGGCCGAGCGAACCTCGACGCGGCTCCGGAGGAGCCCGTGAGCCGTCTCCTGGCCCGGGCTTTGCTCACCGCGGTCGTCGCCGGCGTCGCCCTGACCAACCTCGAGAACGAGCAGGAGCTCCTGGCCTGGGAGCTGTTGCTCGTCCTGATCCTCCTCTGGGACATGCGGGGCATGCCCCGGGTGCTTGCCGACGACCACCCGCCCCTGTTCGACCCGTCGCCCGCCGAGTCGAGACGGCTGCCACGGTCCCTCTCCTCCACCGAGCTCGACGTGATCGACGCCCTCAGCGGTTACCTCGGGCCCGAGCGAAGACTTCAGCCCCTCCTCAAAGGGATAGCGGTCCATCGTCTGCAACTGCAAGGGGTGTCCTTCGAGTCGCCGGCGGCGGTCAGGGCATTGGGCGAAGAGGAGTGGTCCTGGTTGGCCAACCCGACCAACGAGACGCCGTCGCCCGAGACCCTGGAGGCGGTCGTCTCGAGTGTGGAGGGGTTGTGACCGCCCCCGCCATCGATGCAAAGCGGGTCGGCGAACTGGCCGGCTTGCTGGTCGACGAGGTGGAGAAGGCAGTGGTCGGGAAACGAGAAGCGCTGGAGCTGGTGCTGATGGCATTTCTCGCCGATGGCCATGTGCTCATCGAGGACCTTCCCGGGCTGGCGAAGACCCTGTTGGCGAGGTCGTTCGCCGCCGTCGCCGATCTCGAGTTCAGCCGGGTTCAATTCACCCCCGACCTGATGCCGATGGACATCACCGGCTCCCTGGTCATGAGTCCCGCCAGCGGTCGACTCGAGTTCCGGTCCGGGCCGGTGTTCTCCAATCTCCTCCTCGCCGACGAGATCAACCGGGCCCCGGCCAAGACCCAGTCGGCCCTGCTCGAGGCCATGCAGGAGCGTCAGGTCACGGTCGACGGAGTGACCAGGAAGCTCGATCCGCCCTTCCTGGTGATCGCCACCCAAAACCCGATCGAGTACGAGGGCACCTACCCCCTACCCGAGGCTCAGATCGACCGCTTCCTGGCCCGGGTCAGGCTCGGATATCCCGAACGAGAGGCGGAGTGGCAGATCCTGGAGAGCCGGGCGCGGCGAGGAACGGACGAATTCGACCTCGACCTAGTCCTCGACCGCCCCACCCTGCTCGAGATGCAATCCCTCGTGGAACGGATCCACGTGTCCGAATCGGTTGGCAAGTACATCGTCGACCTGGTGACCGCAACCCGGGACTCGGGCAGGGTCAGGGTGGGGTCGAGCCCGCGCGGCTCCCTGGCTTTGATGAAGCTGTCGCGGTCGAAGGCTGCCATCGAGGGCAGGGCCTTCGTCGTCCCAGACGACGTCCAGGCGGTGGCGGTGCCGGCTCTGGCTCATCGGCTGATCCTCCGCCCCGAATTCTGGGCTCAGGACCTGAGCGAGGAGCGGGTGGTGAGTGAGGTCCTCGATCAGGTGCCCACGCCTCCCGCCCGCCCCACCGATCACATGCCGTGACCGCGATCCCCAGCCCGCGATTACGTGCCTACGTCACGGGGGGGATCGTCGGGTTGGCAGCGGCGCTGGCGGTGGGGGACCCGGCCCCGGGTCTGATCGGGACGGCCCTCCTCGTCCTCGGGGTGATCGGGCTCGCTGGTGGCAGCGCACCCGGGATCACCGTGACGGCACATGGTGTGCCCAGCTCCACGGTCGAAGGGGAGGAGATGGGGTTCACAGTCCGAGTCGCCGTGGAGCACCCGATCGGGAGCACCTACGTCGATCTGGGTCTGTCCGGGCTCGACATCGTCGAGGTCGACGGGGCCCGGATTCTTGGCCCCTCGACCATCGCTCTCCCCGGCGTTCGAGACGTCGCCGAGATCGGGGTGAAAGTGGTGGCGACGGATTGGGGCCGGGCCACGGTCGGCCCCCTGCGTCTCTACACCGAGTCCTTCCTCGGGATGTTCGACCAGCGTCTGCGCAACCCGGAGCGACACCAGGTCGTGACTGTGCCCACGGAGATGACCCTGCGGGCCCTTCTGTCACCACTGGAGACCAATCTGCATGTCGGTGACCTGGTCTCCCGCCACCGGGGCAGCGGCTCCGAGTTCGCCGACTTGCGGCAATTCCGTCACGGCGACGACCCACGCTCGGTCAACTGGCGGATGTCCTCTCGATCACAGGAGCTCTGGGTCAACGACCGCCATCCGGAGCGGAATGGCGACGTCCTTCTCCTGGTCGACGCCCAGGTCGAGAGCGGGACCGAGCTGGAGTCCCTGGTCGATCGTTCCGTGAGACTGGCTGCCGCCCTCCTCCAGGCCCACGCCAAACGTCGTCATCGGCTCGGACTGATCACGCTCGACGGGATCTGCCGTTGGGTCTATCCGGGGATGGGGGAGCTGCATCGCCGACGGCTCCTGGAGCAGCTGATGGGAGTCGTCTCCGGCGAGGTGATCTGGCAGGCAGTGGAGCGCGTTGTGATGAGGGCAGCGCGACGACCCTCGATGGTCCTCGCCCTCACCCCGCTCATCGATCCGGCCCTGGCCGGGCTGTTTCACACCCTGCGCCGCTCCGGCGTCGACGTGTCGGTGATCGTCCTCGATGTCGACCCTGTGCTCTCGCCGCCTATTGGTCAGGCCCGGGCGCTGGGACGCCGGATCTGGGCGATGGAGCGCACCCGCATTCGTGACCGGCTGGCCGGCGAGGGGATCCCGATCGTCCTGTGGAGATCTGACGACCCTGCCGACATCCCGCTGGCCCGACTCGACGACCTGAGGACATCATGGCGCCGGCTCGGCTGAGCGCCCTCGGTGCGGTGGTGCTCGCCGTCTGGCTGGCCGCCTCCTTGCCCCTGTCACGGGGGGCGGGGATCGTCTCCTTGATCGGCTGGCTCGGGGTGGCCCTGCTCGTCGTCGGGCTGGTGATGGGTTACCGGGGAGCGGTGGCGGCCACGGCGGTGGCCTTTGTCATCCGCACCGCCCTGGTCGCCCCGTTCGATGTCGAGATGCGACCCCCCCTGTGGGCCCAGGCCCTCCTGATCGTGCTCGTCGTCGAGCTCTCGGGCGCTTCCTTCACATGGCGGAGCCGCCCGGCCGACACGATGCTGGTCCTCACCCGTGCCCTGGCCATCTCCGTGGCGGCGTCGGCTCTGGTCCAGGCACTCGCCGTCCTGGTGGAGGGGGCCGAGGCGTCGGGCGTCCTGGTGCGGGTGGCCGGGGTGGCCGCAGTGGTCATCGCGGCCGGGTGGGTGGCCCGGGTGTGGCGACGTTCTGGCCTGAGCGGCTGAGATCTCAGGCGGTGAACGTGCCAGGTCTTGGCTGTGCCCACGGCTCGGCGTAGCCTTCCTCCCAGGGGAATCTGCCCTCGGTGTCGTCGTAGCTGAGCTGGAGCACGGGCACCGAGTACTCGGCCGGGCGCTGATAGAAGTCATTCGACAAGAAGACGATGTCGCCAGGGTTGGGCACCGGTTCGGGAATGATCCGGTGCGGCCATTCGTCGAAGGCGACCATCTGCCCGGGAAGGAGGTTCTCCCCCTCCCGGATCCGCTCGCCGAGGGTGTTGAGAACCCCTGCCGCGGGGTCCGGCGGGACGCCGAAGATGAGCAGCTCGGGATGTCCCAGGCCGAACAGACCGGTGGTGTAGGCAAACGGCGGTTGGTCGGGATCATCTGAGCAGTCGCATCCGGGCCGGCTGCACGAACCGCCGCCGATGTAGTGGATGAACCACCCGTGACGGCGGATCATGGCCGTGAGGTGGGCATCCTGCTGGTCGAGCCAGGCTTGGGTGCCGGCATCCATGAGGACTCCTTTCGGTTGGGCGTCACCTGCGGTGAACGTAACGGCCGGCCCTGACAGATTCGGGCCCGGATTCGGGTGGGCCACCAGGTGATCCGACTCGCTGTCGGATAGTTCTCGACTCGCTGTCGGCTGGGGGCCGTCCCTACGTTCCCCATATGGGAACTATCGGCAGGACGACGAGGGCGTGCCACGACTGACCGGTCTGTCTTTTGCCCATCCCGCGGTGGCTGCCGACCGCCGCGCCCCTTTGTGCCTCACGGACGTCTCTTTGAGCGACGCCCGGTCCCGTCTTCGATCGGACGGTCACGACGCCTTCCTCCTCTCCACCTGCATGCGGGTGGAGATCGTTTGGGAGGGCGGTCTTGAGAAAACCACCGACGTGCTGACCGGTCTCTACGGGGATGACTCGATGTCCGACCTCGGCGTGAGGCGCGTTGACGGCGATCTCTTCCTCCACCTGTGCCGAGTCGCCGCCGGTCTCGACTCGCCGATGGTCGGGGAGAGGGAGGTCCTGGGCCAGTTCCGTCGGGCCGTGGCGGTGTATCAGGAATCACCGCGGGGTCTGGGGAGGGCGTTGGAAGCGGCGGTGGGGATCGGCCGGGCCATCCGTCGGCACCTCGGTGAGTCGACGAAGGGATCGTTGGGTGCGGTGGCCGCCGGGGCCGTCACCGCCCACGAACGCGTGGCCGTCCTCGGAGCGGGAACCATGGCCCGGGCGGCGGTACAGGTTCTGCCTGAGGCAGGGGTGACGGTATTCGCGCGGCGACCTGGTCAGGTGGCGGGTCACGAGGCCCGCCCCTGGGACGAGGCGGTCGAGGCACTGGCCACCTTCCCTGTCGTGATGTCCACCGTTCCCGGTGAGTCACCTCTCTTCCCCGAGGAGGTGGTTGGCAGACTCCTTGCCTCGCGCGCCAATCCCCTGTTTCTGATCGACCTGGGCATGCCCCCCGGGTTCGACGGTCACTCGGACCATCCCCTGGTTCGTTACATGGGGATCGACGAGGTCGCCTCTTCGGTCGTTGGCCAAACCTCCCTCGAAGTCGAACAGATGATGGTGAGCGAGGCTGCCTCCGCTTGGGTCAGGCTCGCTGCCCCCGATCGGGTCGGGTCGGTGATCGCGGCCATGGTCGGTCAGGCCGACCGCGCTGTCGACGAAGAAGTGCGCCGCTTCGCCGGCCGCCTGTCCGGAGCCCAGGATCCCGAGCCCATCCTGCGCCAGCTGGCACACACCGTGGCGCGAAGAGTGCTCCATCCACCGATCTCCTATGTCGGCTCGACCGAACCGGGGAGTGAGGCTGTTGAAGTCATCGCCGACGCGTTCGGGGTCGTCGATGAGTGAGGTTCGGCTCGCCACGCGGCGCTCGGCCCTGGCCCTGGCTCAGGCCGGGCGGGTGGCCGACCTGGTCCGAACCGTCGATTCGGGCCTGTCGGTGAGCCTGGTCGAGATCGACACCACCGGTGACCGGGACCGGGTGGGCGCCGTTGCCCGACTCACCGAGCTTGGAGCGTTTGTCCGTGCCGTCCAGGAGGCCGTGCTCGACGGCCGGGCCGATCTGGCGGTCCACTCCCTGAAGGATCTCCCGGTGGTCGGTCCCGAGGACCTGGTGCCGGCGGTCTTCCCCGAGCGGGCGGCGCCCTTCGACGTCCTTATCGGGTCCTCCCTCGACGATCTAGGTCCGGGGGCCGTGATCGGCTCCGGCAGCCCGCGCCGCACGGCTCAGCTCCTCGAGCTTCGCCCCGACCTTCGCACGACCGAGCTGCGCGGCAACGTCGACACCCGCATTCGCAAGGTCTCAGAGGGCGAGGTCGATGGTGCGGTGCTCGCCGAAGCCGGACTGGAGCGGTTGGGTAGAACGGACGTGATCGCCCAGCGGCTCACCATCTCCGAGATGGTCCCCGCCCCGGGTCAAGGGGCACTGGCTGTCGAGGCCCGTGTCGGGACACGTGGTGCCGAGATCGCCGCCGGCCTCGACGACGGCCGGCTTCGCCCATTGCTCACCGCGGAGCGGGACCTCCTCGCCGAGACCGGCGCCGGGTGCCGCTCTGCGCTGGGGGCCCTGGCCACCTGGGATTCGGAGTGGATCCGGCTCGATGTCTTCGTCGCCGACGGCCGCGGGCCGCGTCGTGCCGTGGTGCACCGGCCGACCCCGGAGGATGTGGTGAGCGAAGCCCGGAAGGAGCTGGGTCTGTGACACGGGTGGCGATCACCAGCGATCGCTTCGAGGCTGCGGCGCCGCCTTACGCCGCCCTCGGTCTGGACCCGGTGCCAGTCCCATGCATCCGGGTCGAGCCCGCCGACCATGCCGCACTGGCCTCGGCCCGCGCCGCAGCCACCCGGGCCGACCTCATCGTGATCACCTCGGCCCGCACCGTGGAGCTGCTGTGGCCGGAACAGGCCATGCCCGACGTGGAGGTTGCAGCCGTCGGTGAGGCCACGGCGGCAGCAGTCACCGACGCCGGCGGACAGGTGGTGGTCACCGGGCTCTCCGGTCTCGTCGGTCTCGTCGAGGCCATCGCCGATCGACTGCCCCATGCCCGGGTGATGCTCCCGCATGCCTCCGGGTCGGACCCGCTGGCGCTCGAGCGGTTGGGGGCGCTGGCCCGGGCCATGGATGAGCGCGTTGTCTACCGGGCGGTGCCGATCCCGCCGGCACCGACCCCTGTCGACGCCGTGGTGTTCGCTTCGCCCTCCGCTGTAGAGGGCTGGCTCCTGACCCGCGACTTCGACCGGCTGGTGCTGGGGGTGATCGGGGACACCACAGGAGCGGTCGTGGCCCGACATCGTCCCCCAGACGTGATCGCCCCCAAACCTTCGCACCCGGCGCTGGCCCGGGCCCTGACGTCGTATCTGGAGGTGACTGTTTGAGCTTCCCCAGCGTCCGGCCCCGTCGCCTCCGCATGCGGGGCGCAATCCGGCGTGTCGTGACCGAGACACGGCTCCATCCGGCCCGGTTCGTTCTCCCCGTTTTCGTGGTGCCCGGCGCTGAGGTGAGACGACCCATCGAGTCCATGCCCGGGCATGCCCAGCTCTCGGTGGACCAGGTGGCGCTTCTCGCCAAGGAGGCGGAGGCGGCCGGGATCGGAGGGATGATGTTCTTCGGCGTTCCCGACGAGAAGGACGAGACCGGCACAGGAGCGTGGGACCCGGTCGGCCCGGTGCCAAGAGCGATCGAGGCTGTGGCCTCGGCCGCCCCGGAACTGGTCCGCTGGGCCGACGTCTGTCTCTGCGAGTACACCAGCCACGGTCACTGCGGCCCGCTGCGCGGCGAGGTAGTCGACAACGATGCCGCCCTCCCCCTTCTCTCCCGTGCGGCGCTGGCCTACGCCGGGGCGGGGGCGGACATCGTGGCGCCGTCGGACATGATGGACGGGCGGGTCGGCGCGATGAGGGCGGCCCTCGACGCAGAGGGCCACATCGACACGGTCATATGCTCGTATGCCGTCAAGTACGCCTCGGCCTATTACGGGCCGTTCCGAGATGCCGCCGGGTCGACTCCGGCCTTCGGTGACCGTCGCTCCCATCAGATGGACCCGGCCAATGTCAGGGAGGCGATCCGTGAAGTCGGTCTCGATCTGGTTGAAGGGGCGGACATGGTCATGGTGAAGCCGGCCGGCCCCTATCTCGATGTGGTTCGGGCTGTGTCCGAGGAGGTCGAGGTGCCGGTCGTGGCCTACCAGGTGTCCGGCGAGTTCTCCATGATCGAGGCGGCCGCCGCTCGGGGTTGGATCGATCGGAATCGGGTGATCATGGAGTCACTGACCGGCATCGCCCGGGCGGGGGCCGGGGTCATCCTCACCTATTTCGCGGTCGAGGCCGCCCGTCTCATCGAGGAGGAGGGATGAGTCTCACGTCCTCACCGCTCACCGTCAACGCCGAGCCGTGGCAGCAGCGAGCGGTCAAGGTGATGCCAGGAGGGGTCAACTCGCCGGTCCGCGCCTTCCGGGCGGTGGGGGGCATCCCACCTTTCGTCGACTTTGGTCATGGGGCCCGGCTGAGCACCGTCGACGGCCGGGAGCTGATCGATTTCATCGCATCCTGGGGCGCCCAAATCCTGGGCCATGCTCATCCCGAGCTGGTCGATGCCGTGCATGCGGCGGTGGCCCGGGGGACCTCGTTCGGGGTGTCGACCACCGCTGAGGTGGAGCTGGCCGAGTTGATCTGCGACCTGGTCCCCTCGGTCGAAGTGGTGCGGATGGTCAACTCCGGGACCGAGGCGACCGCATCGGTGCTCCGCCTCGCCCGGGCCGTCACTGGCCGCTCGGCGGTGGTCAAGTTCGAAGGCTGTTACCACGGGCACAGCGATTCGTTCCTGGTGAGGGCCGGCTCCGGTCTCGCCACCTTCGGCGAGCCGTCCAGCCCCGGGGTCCCGTTGGGCACGGCCGCCGACACCCGTGTTGCCCGGTACAACGACCTGGACTCGGTGGCGGCACTCCTGGCCGATGGAAAAGTGGCGGCGGTGATCGTGGAGCCGGTCGCCGGCAACATGGGCTGCATCCTCCCCGAGCCCGGCTTTCTCCCCGGTCTGCGCAGTCTTTGCGATTCCAGCGGTGCCCTGCTCATCTTCGACGAGGTGATGACCGGATTCCGCGTCGCCTTGGGCGGTGCCCAGGAGCTCTACGGGGTGACCCCCGATCTCACCGCCCTGGGCAAGGTGGTGGCCGGGGGCACACCGGCCGCCGGATATGGGGGCCCGGCCGACGTGATGCGGATGATCGCCCCCGACGGTCCCGTGTATCAGGCGGGCACCCTTGCCGGCAACCCGATCGTGACCGCCGCCGGTCTGGCCACACTGCGCCATCTGGCCGCTCATCCCGGCCTCTACCGGAGCTTCGAGGAGGCGGGGGCCCGGATCGCGGCCCGTCTCGGTCAGGCGTTGCTGTCGGCCGGGCTCCCGGGAGTTGTCAGCCACGCCGGGGGGATGGTCGGGATCTTCCTCGGCATCGAGTGGGCCTCGAGCTGGGACGACGTGGCCGGCCTCGACCAAGATCTGTTCCGCCGTTTCTTCCATGCCGCCCTGAACCGAGGGGTGCTGCTCCCACCGTCGGCCTTCGAGACCTGGTTCCTGATGGAGGCTCATCTCGACGGCACCCTCGATGTCGCCCTCGAATCACTGGCCGATGCGATCGAGGAGGCGGCACGTTGAGACTCCTCTCCGCCCTTCGTCGGGAACCCCTGGATCGGCCACCGATCTGGCTCATGCGTCAGGCCGGCCGCTACCTCCCCGAGTACCGGGAGTTGCGGAATCGTCACTCGTTCGCCGCGGCGATGCGCACGCCGGCCGTGGCAGCCGAGATCACCCTTCAACCGCTCCGGCGCTTCCCGCTCGACGCCGCCATCCTCTTCGCCGACATAATGACCCCACTCTCAGCCATGGGGGTGAGGATCGAGTTCGACCCTGGGCCCAAACTGGCGCCGCTCACCGTGGGCGAGGTGGCCGGGCTCGGTGAGCTCGAGCCGGACCGGGTCGGCCATGTCGCCGAGACCATCAACCTGGTGCGGGCGGATCTCGATCCCGATGTGGCAGTGGTCGGATTCGCCGGCGGCCCAGCCACACTTCTCGCCTATCTGCTCGAAGGCGGAGGCTCGCAGCACTTTCCCCGGTTCCGTCGGGCGTTGCACGCCGGGGATCCCACGGAGGCGCTGACCGTCCTCGCCGGCGCCATGCGACGCTATCTGGAGACCCAGATCGAGGCCGGGGCCGAGGTGGTGCAGTTGTTCGACACCTGGGCCGGGCTCCTCTCAACGGATCAATACCGACGCTGGGCCCTTCCCGCGGCCCGGGAGGCGTTGAGGGACCTCGGGACGCCAACCGTCTATTTCGCTCCGGGCGCCACCCATCTCCTCGAGACGATTCGGCTGGTCGGGGCCACCGGCTACGGAGTCGACTGGAGGCTGCCCCTGGGCGAGTCGTGGCGCCGGCTCGGGGAAGGCGAGGTGATCCAAGGGAACCTGGACCCCGCAGTGCTCCTTTCTGATCCGGGCACCGCCCATGACAGGACCATCGAGGTCCTGGAAGAGGCCGCGGGACGTCCCGGTCACATCTTCAACCTCGGCCACGGCGTCCTCCCCGACACCCCGGTCGAGAACGTCGAGGCGATGGTGAAGACCGTCGTGGGCCACGACAGCGATCTGCTCACCAACAAGGAAAGGATGGCCATCGGATGACCGCACCCCAGACTCTGGAGGGCTGGTTCGCCCTCCACGACCTGCGCCGGCTCGATCGCAACGTCTGGCATCAGCTGTCGCCCACCGAGCAGGAGAAGGCCGTGTCCGAGGCGGTCGACTTGCTCGGCTCTTTGGAGGCGGTGGCCGACGCCGAAGCCGGTCACAGCGTCACCTACGAGGTGATCGGGCACAAGGCAGACCTGATGATGCTCCATCTCCGCCCCGACGCCTCCCAGCTCCATCAACTGGAGCGCAGGTTCGACCAGACCACGCTGGCGTCGTGTACCACCCGCCCCTATTCCTTTCTCTCCGTGATCGAGGTGAGTCGTCACGCCGCTCCGGAGGGGACGGCGGAGAACGTCGAGGACAGCCCATACATCCGAGCCCGCCTCTATCCGGAGATCCCCGAGCACAGCGGCTATGCCTGTTTCTACCCGATGAGCAAGAAACGGGATGGGGAGGACAATTGGTACAGCCTCGACCCTCCGCAGCGGGCGGAGCTGATGCGGGCCCACGGCCGGACCGGCCGTCGTTATGCAGGGAAGGTGAGCCAGCTAGTGACCGGGTCGATGGGGCTCGACGATTGGGAGTGGGGGGTGACCCTGTTCTCGGACGACCCGCTGCAATTCAAGAAGCTCGTGTACGAGATGCGCTTCGACGAGGTGAGCGCCCGATTCGCCGACTTCGGCCCCTTCTACGTTGGCCGTCGTCTCAAACCCGACGATCTTGGGAGATGGCTCGGTGAGTGAGGGCAACAAGGTGACAGTGCTGTTGGCCGGCTTCGGCGGCCCGGAGAGCCTCGAAGTCGTGCCCGCCTTCGTGGAGAGCGTGTTGGGACGGGTCCCTCCGGAGCACGTCATCCCCGCTGCCGTGGGCCGCTATCGGGCGATCGGGGGCGGCTCGCCGCTGCCCGCCACCACACGTCGCCAAGCGATCCTGGTCGGTGAGGAGCTGGCCCGGCGCGGGCTCGATGCCGAGGTCCACGTCGGAATGCTCCACGCTCGCCCCACCATCGAAGAGGCGGCGGAGCGGGTCGTGGCTGAAGGCGTCGAGGATCTGGTGGTGCTCAGCCTCGCCCCCTATCGATGCGAGGTTTCGACCGATGCCTACGAGCGGGCGGTGTCCAGGGCATTCCATGGCACGGGCCCACGGCTCCATTTCGGCCCCGACTGGAATACTGCCCCGGCCTATATCGATGCGCTCGCCGACATGTTGAGCCAAGCCCTGGCCCCAGCCCCGGCGCGGACTCCGGTGATATTTGCGGCCCACAGCCTCCCCCAGCGCATGATCGATCAGGGTGATCCCTATGCCGACCAGCTGACTGAGACGGCAAGGGCGGTCGCCTCACGTCTCGGGCTCGACGAGTGGCATCTCGCCTATCAGAGTGTCAGCGCCGCGGCCCGGGAGCCATGGTTGGGCCCATGGGTGGAGGAGGTCATGGAGAGCCTCGCCGCCTCGGGCGCCACCTCGGTGATGGTGGACCCGATCGGATTCATCTCCGATCACGTGGAGACGTTGTACGACAACGACATCGAGCACCATGATCGGGCCTCGGACCTCGGTCTCGAGTTCCATCGTTGTCTCTGTCTCAACGAGCATCCGGGGTTGATAATCGCTCTGGCCGACCTGGTCGTTGGTGTCGTTGAGCGTGTCTGAGTGATGCCGGGACCCGAGGTCGTCGTGGTTGGGGGCGGCATCTCCGGGCTGGTCGCCGCCTATCGCCTCCACAAGGTCGGGGTCCGGGTGACCCTGGTCGAGAAGGCGCCCCGTCTCGGGGGCAAGGTGGTGACCGATCACGATGACGGCTTCCTGATTGAAGGCGGTCCCGACAGCTTCGTCACCGCCAAGGGCTCGGTGCTCGAGTTGGCCGAGGAGCTGGGGCTCGAGGGTCAGGTGATCCCCACCCGTCCCGAGCATCGCGGGTCACATGTCTGGTGGGAGGGAAAACTGCACCTCCTCCCCGGTGGTCTGCTCTTGATGGTCCCATCACGGCTCCGGCCCCTGTTTACCTCCTCGCTGCTCACCTGGAAGGGCAAGATCCGGGTGCTGGGAGATCTGGTGCAGCCCCGCTCTGGCAGGGAGGGGGATGAGAGCCTGGAGTCGTTCGTAACTCGACGTCTCGGGCGTGAGGTCCTGGAGCGCGTGGCCGAACCGCTGATCGCGGGGATCCACGCCGCCGAACCCGCCACGATGAGTCTTCGGGCGAGCTTCCCCCGATTCCTTGAGATGGAGCGGCAACATCGCAGTCTGATCCTGGCCGCCCGGGCCGCTTCCAGCCGAACCGCGCCGGCCGGGCTCAGCCACTTCGCCAGCTTCAAAGACGGCATGGGCCAGCTCACGACTGCGCTGACCTCGGTCCTGGATGGGGTCCATGTCCGGACCGGTGTTGGGGTGACCGGGATCAGGGACGGAGAGCCTCGCGGCTACCGACTAGATCTCGACGACGGGACGGAGCTGACGACCGGCGCTGTGATTCTGGCCACCCCGGCCTCGGTGACGTCGGAGCTCCTAGTCGACCTGGCGCCGGAGGCCGCCTCGGCACTGGGCGAGATCCGTCAGGTGGCGACTGCCGCAGTCACCTTGGCCTATCGGGCCGAGGATCTGCCCCCGCTGACCGGGTCGGGATTCGTGGTGCCCTCGGTCCAGGGCGGTCGGATCATGGGTGTCTCCTACCTCTCTCAGAAGTGGGAGGGTCGGGTGCCCGACTCCCGGTACACATTGCTCCGGGTGTTCGCACGGGGTCAGGTCCTGGCCCGGTCATCCGACGATCACCTGCGGTCGGTGATCGGGGAGGAGTTGGCGACGATGGTCGGCATCACCGCGACTCCGGTGCAAAGCTGGGTACGGGTCTGGGAAGAGGGTCTCCATCAGTACACCCTCGGTCATCTGGATCGGGTGGCGGTGGCGGAACGGGCATTGCAGGCCCGGCCCGAGCTGGCCCTAGCCGGCGCCGGGTTTCACGGGATCGGTCTCAACGAGTGCATCGATTCGGGGGAGCGGGCTGCGGGGAGGGTGCTCGATTCCATGGCCGGCCGGGTCGGCTCCTTCGGGTCCAGGGACCGTCATTAGCGCCACCGATCAACTCCAGGCGGAACGGACCGCCGCCGACCGGTTCATGCGCCGGCTGCTGCGTGTCGGCGACGTGGTCGACAAGGACGCCATCTTCGGTGCCCGCCGCTCCACCACGACCGCCATCGTGGTCTCGGGGATCCGCTGCATCATCACCTATCTGCTGATCCCGATCCTGGCCCCGTTCATCGGGATCTTCGAGACCATCGACCCACCACTGGCCATCACTCTCTCGTCGCTGGCCGTCGTGATGGGCATCACCGGAGTGCGGCGCTTCTGGATCGCCGATCACCGGTCCCGCTGGCTCTACGCTGTCTTCGTCGCAGTGGCAATGGTGCTGCTCGGTGCCGGCATCGGCCTCGATCTGAGGACGATGCTGTCAGGTTGATGTCCCGCTTTGCAAGCAGCAGACCTAGAAGCGGTATCTGGTCTGACTGAACGGCTCGCCTTTGCCGAAGGCGAGGATCTTCAGGGGTGCCACGGCGTACACGTGCCCCAGACCGGTGGCATCGAACTCCGCGCCACCCACCTCGTTCGAACGGTCACGGAACCCTCCCTCGACGACTTCATAAGCCCAACCCAGCTTTGACTCCCACAACGCAGCCAGACGTTGGAGCAGGGACTCCTCGGTAACCCGTCTGGCACGCCCCTCCACGACGATGTCGAGCCCGGAGAGAAACTCGTTGCCGCCGGTGGTGAGGATGCATTGCGGATTGACCTCGAGGTTCTTGGCCTTCTGCTCTTCCGGGCCCGTGCAGAAGTGCAAAGCTCCGTCGAGCCACATCGCAGGCAGCGGAGTCACGTGAGGCCGCCCGTCTCGTCGCACCGTCGACAGCCAGAACATCTCCGATCGCTCGAGCACGTCTTCCACCTCGGACCAACGGCGTGGGGTCGCCCCGGCGCTGCTGAAGCGCTCGTCGATCTCAACGATGGGTTTGGTCGCAGACATTGGGTCTCCCTGGTGTAGACGTTGGCTCGGGCCGGAACTCATCGCCAGACCTCACGGTCGAGCCCTAGTCCAGCGTCTGAGCCGAGATCTCGCCGAGCCGGGCGATGTTGTGGGTGGCCTCCATATAGCGGATGGAGCCGGTCTTGGAGCGCATGATCACCGAATGGGTCACAACATGCTCCTCACGTCTGAACTCCACGGCCTGTAGGTACTCACCACCGGTCACTCCGGTGGCGGCGAAGAAGACATTGTCGGATGAGACCAGGTCGTTGGTGGTCATGACCCGGTCGAGATCGAGTCCTTCGCCGATGCCGCGCTCCCGCTCTTCATCGGTGCGGGGCCACAGCTTGCATTGGATCTCACCGCCCATGCACTTGAGGGCGGCGGCGGAGATCACGGCCTCCGGGGAGCCGCCGATCCCGAGCAGGATGTCGGCGGCGGTCTCGTCCTGGGCGGTGGCGATGGCCCCGGCCACGTCACCGTCCGGGATCAGCGAGATCCGGGCCCCGGCATGACGGACGTCTTCGATGTACCGCTGGTTGCGCTCTCGGTCGAGGATGAGGACCCGCAGGTCGTTTATGTCCTTGCGCTTGGCCTTGGCCACCTGGCGCAGGTTATGCTCGACGGGCGCCTCGAGCTCGATGACCCCGGCCGCCTCGGGCCCGACCGCGATCTTGTCCATGTAGACCAGGGACCCGGGTGCGTACATGGTGCCCCGCCCCTCGGCCAGGGCAATTACGGCGATGGCGCCCGGCATCCCGGAGGCGGTGAGTGTGGTCCCGTCGACCGGGTCGACGGCCACATCGACCACCAGACCCCGGCCCGTGCCGACCCGCTCCCCGTTGTACAGCATCGGGGCGTTGTCCTTCTCCCCTTCGCCGATCACCACCAGGCCGTCGATGTCGAGGGTCGACAGATGAAGACGCATCCCGTCCACCGCCGCCTGGTCCGCCGCCTCCTTGTCCCCCCGACCCAGCCAACGGGCGGCGCCCATTGCCGCAGTCTCGGTGACGCGCACCAGGTCCAGACCCAGGTTTCTCTCGACGGGCTCTGCCATCAAGCCACCTTGACGATGATGGCGTCGCCCTGCCCGCCGCCGCCGCACAGGGTGGCGGCCCCGATGCCTCCTCCCCGGGCGCGGAGTGCGTTGATGAGGGTGACCACGAGTCGGGCCCCGGTGGCTCCCAACGGGTGCCCGAAGGCGATGGCGCCGCCATGGACGTTCACCTTGCTCTCCGGGATGTCGAGCAGGCGGGCCGACCACAGGGAAACGGCGGCGAACGCCTCGTTGATCTCGACCAGGTCGAGATCGGTCACGTCGAGACCCGCCTTCTTCAGGGCGACGGACAGCGCCTCGGCCGGTCGCTCGTGGAGGGTGGCGTCACCGCCCCCGATCTGCCCGTAGGCCAGGATCTCGGCGATGATCGGTGCCCCGGACGCCTCGGCGGCATGCCGGTCGGCTACCACGACCGCGGCGGCGCCATCGGAGAGCTGCGAGGCGTTGCCGGCAGTGATGGTGCCACCGGTGAGGAAGGCGGGCCTGAGGGCGCCCAGGGCCTCGGCTGTGGACCCGGACCTGATGCCCTCGTCCCGGTCGACGACGACATCGTCCCCCTTCGCCTGCGGAACGCTGAGCGGCACGATCTCGGCGGCCAGCACCCCGTTCGTCGTTGCCTCCTCGGCCCGCTGGTGGCTGCGGGCGGCCCACTCGTCCTGCTCCTCCCGGCCGATGCCGAGACGCTGGTTCTTGTGGTCCGAGGACTCGCCCATGGTGCATTGGTCGAAGGCACAGAACAGACCGTCGTGCTGCATGATGTCGACCATCTCGGCGTTGCCGATACGGGCCCCCCAGCGCAGCTCGCGCACGACGTGTGGGGCGTTGGACATGCTCTCCATCCCCCCGGTCATGACGAACTTGGCGTCGCCGGCCCGGATCCCCCGCTCGGCGAGGCCGATGGC
>JBOGET010000169.1:0-12814 GCA_050741975.1 Acidimicrobiia bacterium | reverse complement strand
ATTCCGCCACTCGCCCGATTCCAGGCCAAATCGTACCGTTGGGCACGGGGTTCCGATAGTCGGCGACACTGTTCCGGACCGGCCGTAACCTCTCCACGGTGAGTCTGGCCCGAAGTCTGGAACGACGTCTGGAACGTCTTTTCGAAGGCGCCACCGGGCGTGTCTTCTCGGGGCGGCTCCACTCCTCGGAGATGGCGGGGCGCATCGCCCGGGAGGCCGATCTCAGCCGGTACCGGCACGAGTCGGGCCCGGCCACGGCCAACAAGTACGTGCTCACCGTCAACCCCGCCGACCTCGACGTCGACCCTTCCACCCTGGAGCGAAAGCTGGAGATGGCCCTCGCCGAGCATGCGGCCGCTGTGGGGCTGCTCTTCGAAGGGCCACCGACGGTCCGGATCCTGACCTCGGAAGAGGTGGCGCAGGGCCAGTTCTCCTGCACCCCGTCGGTGGAGCCGGGACGGATCCCGCCCTGGGCCAGGCTCACCGGGGCGGGCACCACCATCGAGATCGGGGCCAATCGCGTCACCATCGGGCGCTCCGAGGAGGCCGACATCGTGCTTCCCTATGAGGATGTGTCACGCAAGCACGCCCTCATCTGGCGCTCCGACGGCAGGTCCTGGATCCGGGACCTCGGCTCGTCGAACGGGACCGTGGTCGACGGGACCGTGTTGGGCGAGAAGCCCGTGCCTTTGAGCAGCGGCTCGGTGCTGAGTCTCGCCGGGCATCGCTACCGGTTCCTCGAGGGGTAGGTATGCCCGACCTCATCCTGGCGCTGCTCCGCATCATCTTCCTCGGCCTGGTCTATCTCTTCGTCTGGCAGGTGGCCCGCGCCATCGGCTCACATCTAGGGATATCTCTGCGGCGGAAACGCCGGGAGGGGACAAAGGTCGTGATGATAAAGTCGGAGAGCCAGCAGGGCACCGAGCTGGAAGTCGATGACGTCACGGTCCTCGGGCGCTCGCCCGAGGCCGACGTACTCCTCGACGATCCCTACGCTTCTGAGTTCCACATGAGGCTGGTCGCCCAGGAGAACGGGATGGTCCTCCACGACCTGGGCAGCACGAACGGGACCTATATCAACGGGCGTCGGGTCACCGCGCCGACCACCCTTCGGCGCGGGGACACCATCCAGGTGGGCAAGACGGTGATGGAGGTCCGATGAAGTACGTCTGGGGCTCGGCCTCCCATCAGGGCATGGTCCGCCAGAACAACGAGGACTCCCTCTATCCGGACCGATCCGGCGAGTCCGAAGGTCCCGCCGTGCTCATGGTGGCCGACGGGATGGGAGGCCACGTCGCCGGAGAGGTCGCGTCCAGACTCGCCATCAACGCCGCTGCCTCGACGGATCTGGATCCAGGTAACAGGGTTGCGGCCGCCAACCGGGCCATTCGCGAGGAGGTCGCCCGCCGACCCGACCTCGAAGGGATGGGGACCACCCTCACCATGGTCGAACTCGCCCCCGAGGGGGTGGCCAGATTCGGTCACGTCGGTGACAGCCGCGCCTATTTGTTCCGCAACGGCGAGTTGAAGCAGCTGACCGAAGACCACACCGTTGCCGCCGAGTACGTGGCCATGGGCCAGCTCTCCGCGGCCGAGGCCGACGACCATCCCCAGAGCCACATGCTCACCCGCTGTCTCGGTCTCACCCGGTTCGTCAACGTCGACCAGTTCGATCTGGCGCTGGAGGCCGGGGACCGGCTTCTGCTCTGCTCCGACGGGCTCAACTCGATGGTGCCACCGGACGGCATCGCCAAGAGCCTGACCGACGGGACCGCAGACGAGGCGGCGTGGAAGTTGGTGGAGGTGGCCAACAAGGCCGGGGGCCACGACAACATCAGCGTCATCGTCATCGACGTCCTCTCCTGAGCCCATGACCCGCAACACCGAGGGTGCGACGATCGTGGCGGCATCGGTGCTGGCCGGCTTCGGCGTGACCCTGGTCAACTTCGCCCAGGATCGGAGTCTCGACGCCCAGACCGCCCTCACGTTCCTCGTCTTCCTCATCGCCTTCGGCGGCGTCCATCTTGCGGTCCGGGCCTTCGCCCCCAAGGCAACCCCCCTCCTGCTCGGCCCGATCACCGCGCTCACTGCACTCGGCTTCTTCCAGATCTACCGGCTCGACCTGGCCATCGGCTCCGATCGGGCCGGCTTTCAGCGGTGGTGGATCCTGATCGCGGCCGGTCTCGCCTCACTCACCCTGATCCTGTTCGCCCGAAGCTCGATCTCGATCTTGCGCAGGTACCGCAACATCACACTGCTCATCTCGCTGGTGCTGATGCTCCTGCCCAATCTCCCCATCGACTGGGGTTTCCCCCTGCGCGGGTTGGAGGTGAACGGGTCACGACTGTGGGTGGTGCTCGACATCGGGCTCACCACGCTCCAGTTCCAGCCGGCCGAGCTGGCCAAGCTCGGTCTCGTCGCCTACGTCGCCGGCTACCTCGCCGACCATCAGCGGGCGCTGCGGGAGGCCCGGCGTCACATCGGCCCGATCGGCTTCCCGGAGCCCCGTCAGCTCATCCCGCTCCTCATCACCTGGGGGATCAGCGTGCTGATCCTGATCTCGCAACGTGATCTCGGCGCCTCCCTGCTCCTCTTCGTCGGGTTCGTCCTCCTCCTCTACGCGGCGACCGGGACCACCGGATACCTGGTCGCCGGTGGGTTCCTCGGCATCGTCGCCGGCGTGGCGTCGTACCTCGCCTTCGACCACGTCCAGCGTCGGGTGATCGCATGGCTGGCCCCCTTCGAGCACTACGAGGACGAGGGTTTCCAGATCGCCCAGGGTCTTTTCGCCATGGGAACGGGAAGCCTCTCCGGGGCCGGGCCCGGGCTGGGAAGACCCGATCTGATCCCCAACGCCTCGACCGACTTCATCTTCGCCGCGGTGGGCGAGGAGCTGGGGTTCGCCGGCACCGTGTCGGTGCTCGCCCTGTTCGCACTGGTGGTGGCGGTGGGTCTGGGCATCGCCTTTCGCAGCCGGGATACCTTCCGCAAGCTGCTGGCGGCAGGGCTGACCTTCGTCCTCGCCGTGCAGACGATCCTCATCATCGGTGGCATCGTCCGCATCGTGCCCCTCACCGGGATAACCCTCCCCTTCATGTCATACGGTGGCTCCGCCCTGGTGGGCAATCTGATCCTGGTCGCCCTCCTCCTCCGGATCAGTCATGAGGAAGCGCCATGAACGGGCCGGTGCGTCGTCTCTCCATCGGGCTGTTCGCCGGGTTCTTCGCTCTCCTCCTCGCCGTCACCTGGATCCAGGTGATCAACGCCGACGCCCTCAAGGCGGATCCCCGGAACTCCCGTCCTGCCCTCTCCGAGCGGGGCAAGGAAAGGGGCCTCATGGTCACCACCGACGGCACGGTGGTTGCTCGATCGGTGGAGGACCCCGAGGACCCGCGCTCGTTCATCCGCGAGTACCCCGAAGGTGAGGTCTTCGCCCACGTGGTCGGGTACAACTCCTTCCTGGTCGGCTCCTCGGGGCTGGAGAACGCATATGCCCAGGAGCTCCGCTCCAAGAGGGACCTCACCATCAGCGACCTGGTGACCGTGATCCTGGGACGGGACCTTCGCCCGGAGAGTCTGGAGATCACGCCCAACGCCGACCTCCAGCGCGCCGCCCATCAGGCCCTGGGCGGTCTCAAGGGCGGCATCGTTGCCCTCGACCCGCGGACCGGGGCGGTGCTGGCAGCCGTCTCCTCACCGTCGTTCCACCCCGAGTCGCTGCTCGACGCCGACGCCGCTGCGGTCTGGGAGGGGCTCCTCGCCGACCCCGATGGCCCTCTTCTCGATCGTGCCACCAGGGAGATCTACCCACCCGGCTCCTCGTTCAAGACGGTGGTGACGGCGGCCGCCCTCGACACCGGAGCGGCCGATCCCAACACCTCCTTCCCCGACCCCGGCGAGTTCCCGCTGCCGGGGTCGACCGCGACCATCTCCAACGCCGGCGGAGGTGTGTGCAACGACGGGGAGTCGATCACCCTCCTCCAGGCGTTCGTCGTCTCCTGCAACACGGTGTTCGCCGACCTATCCATCCGCCTCGGTGCCGAGGACATCGGGATCACGGCCGGGGCTTTGGGCTTCAACACCGAGATCCCGTTCCCCTGGACCGTCCCGGAGGCGGTCTACCCGGTCGACGCGCTGGCCGAGGACCCCGCCGCCCTGGCCCAGAGCGGGATCGGGGAACGCGACGTGCGCGCTGCGCCGTTGCATATGGCGATGGTCGCGGCAGCCGTCGCCAACGACGGGATCACTCCCACCCCGTATCTGGTCAATCGCATCTTCGACGCCGACGGGAACACGGTGGAGACGTTCGAGGCGACTCCCATCGGCCGGGCCATGGCCCCCGCCACCGCCTCGGTCCTGGCTCAGTTGATGGAGCGTGTCGTCACCGAGGGGACGGGGCGAGCGGCGGCCGTGCCCGGGGTCAGGGTGGCCGGGAAGACTGGAACCTCGATGGGCCCCGAAGGTCTGCCCAACCCCTGGTTCATAGGGTTTGCCCCGGTCGAGGATCCAACGATTGCGCTGGCCGTCTTCCTCGAAGGGAGCAGCGAGCTGGGCGAATCGGCATCAGGTGGAGGTGTCGCCGCCCCAATCGCCTCAGACCTGATTCGGCTCTGGTTGGAGAGATCCCAATGAGTTGGGATCAGACCATTCCTACAATCCGCCAGGCCTCGATGGATTCCCAAACCGCTCTAACCGACCGCTATCAGATCACGTCCCACCTCGCTCGGGGTGGGATGGCCGACGTCTACGAGGGCAAGGACACGCTGCTCAACCGCAAGGTGGCGATCAAGGTCCTCCACTCCCAGTACTCCGCCGACGAGGCGTTCGTCAAGCGTTTCCGGCGCGAGGCGCAAGCTGCGGCCAATCTGAGCCATCCCAACATCGTCGGGATCTACGACTGGGGTCAGGCCCAGAACACCTACTTCATCGTCATGGAGCTCGTCGACGGGCGCTCGCTGCACGACGTGCTCAAATCGGAGGGTGCCCTGCTGGCACGACGAGCCACCGAGATCACCGCCGAGGTCGCGGCGGCGCTGTCCGTCGCCCATCAGGCCGGTCTCGTCCATCGCGACGTGAAGCCGGGGAACATCCTCCTCGCCAAGGACGGCACGGTGAAGGTGACCGACTTCGGGATCGCCCGGGCCTGGGACGACAGCCAGGAGCTGACCCGGACCGGCGCCGTTATCGGCACCGCCACGTATTTCAGCCCGGAACAGGCCCAGGGGGCGGCCGCCGACGCCCGCAGCGATGTCTATTCACTTGGCGTGGTGCTCTACGAGATGCTCACCGGGCGTCCCCCCTACACCGGGGACAGCCCGATGTCGGTCGCCTTCCAGCACGTCTCCACCGAGGCTCCACTCCCCAGCTCGCTCAACTCCGACGTCGCACCCTCACTCGACGCCGTGGTGGCCAAGGCGATGAGGAAGGACCCCACCGCCCGGTATCAGACTCCCGACGAGATGCGGTCGGACCTCCTGTCGGTGCTAAGGGGGGAGGAGGTGGGGATGCCGGCCCCGGTCCCGGTGGCGGCGGCGGCGGCGAACGGCGAGAACTCGACGCGGGTGTTGTCGACAACCCCGGTGCCCCCGGCCACCGTCCCCCCCGACGAGGTCTACCGGGGGTTGGAGGAGGAGCCGTCGTCGCAAATGCCGTTCATCCTCACCGCGTTTGGCCTGCTCATCGCTCTCGGGATACTGATCTTCGTCCTCTTCCAACTGGCGGGTGGCGCCGGCGAGGAAGAGGTCCTGGTCGAGGTTCCCAACGTCACCGGCATCAGCCAGGACGAGGCCTTGCAACGGCTGCAGCAGGACGGATTCCAGGTCCGCACCTTCTTCGAGCCCAGCGATACCGTCGAGGCCGGCAACGTGATCCGGACCAACCCCGCCTTTGGGACCGAGGTGGAGGAGGGCTCCACCGTCGAGGTGTTCGTCTCCTCGGGTCCCGAGGAGTTCCCTGTGCCGCCCCTGATCGGCCAAACGCTGGAACAGGCCGAGATGCTGATCGAGAGTGCAGGGCTCACGGTCGGGCAGGTGACCCAACGTGCCGATGCCACCTTTGCCGAGGGGATCGTCATCGAGCAAGATCCGCCGCAAGGGGTTCGGGTCGGCGCCGAGGCACCGGTCAACCTCGTGGTCTCGACCGGGCCGGAGTTGGTGATCGTCCCCAACCTGGTCGATCTCAGCGAACGGGAGGCAACGGCCCAGCTCCAGGCGCTCGGCCTGCTGGTCCGGGTTCAGGACGAGTACTCGGACACCGTGGCCCCCGACCTCGTGATCCGGACCGACCCGGTGGCCGATGCCGAGGTCCGGTTGGGCGACACCGTCCTCATCGTCGTCTCCCTGGGCCCGGCCCCGGTCGAGGTCCCCGAGCTCCTCGGGATGACCCAGGCGCAGGCCGAGACGGCCCTCGCCGAGCGGGGTCTGCAGATCATCGTCGCCACCCAACCGGTCGCCGACCAGTCCCAGAACGGTCTCGTCATCGCCCAGGACCCCACTGCGGGGGAATCGCTTCTCCCCGGCGACTCGGTCAATGTCACCTTCGGTCAGTTCACCCCGCCGCCGACCACCACCACGACGACGACACCGCCGACGACCGTCACCACAGAGTCAGGCGGCTGATCGAAGATCAGCGGTAGTTGGTGGTCATCAGGAAACCGGCGGCGATGGCGACCAGACCGCCGACCAGGACTATCTGGTCCCAGTCGAACACGAAGCGAAGGAGCACCAGCACCACACCGAGCACCATGAGCCCGGCCATCAACGCCACATACCAGGTCGGGCTGGGGTCCTTGGCCTTGGCTGCGGCCTGAGCGGCGCTGGCCGACACCGGCCGGTTCTTGGGCTTGCGTCGCTTCGACTGGGGCACGTGCAGCGAGCGTAGTCATCGCAGGAGGGCGACCGAGCCGAGTTACACACGTGTAGTTCTCAACATCCTGTGGACAAACCATCGGAAAACTAGATGGATGTCATTCCGATCAAACCGGGATCATGTCCTCCCGACAATGACGC
The DNA here is from genome assembly GCA_050741975.1 of Acidimicrobiia bacterium. Lineage (GTDB taxonomy): Bacteria > Actinomycetota > Acidimicrobiia > Spongiisociales > ZC4RG35 > JARDZU01. Next base: position 5,807 of record JBOGET010000169.1, on the reverse strand, counting down.
GGGGGCTTGGCCTCGGCGACGTTGATCGCGGTCATGGTCAGCTCGGCCCCGCACACCGTGCACCTGTAGCCCTGATCCACGGTGACAACGTCCTCGGGATCGACGTCGTGCGGAGGTGTCGACAGCATCCGGATCACCGCGATCAACCCCCTCCAGATGACATAGCCCAGAGCGAGGGCAAGGATCACATCGAGAACGGTGCTACCGGTCATTCCCTCTCCCAGCGAGCGTAGCGAGCACCGACCGACTACTCGGCCACGATGGCCACCGCCTGCAGCTCCAGCACTAGCCTCGGGTCCGTGGCCAGCCGCAGCACCTCCACGGTGGTGGAAGTGGGCAGGTGGTCCCCGAGGTGCCTGGCCATGACCTTGTTAATCGCATCCTGGTTCCGGTCGAGGTCGACGATGAACCGCATGAGCTGGACGATCCCGCCCAAGGTCCCACCGGCCGCCACCAGGACCGCCTCCAGGTTCTCCACCGCCATCTCCGCCTGTAGCGCCGGATCCTCGGGTGTGTCCTCGAACTCGGCCGGTTGGTGCGGATGTGAGTGATAGACAGGAGCTGCTGTGACGCCCGACACGAAGACGAGGGCACCTCCACGCACCTTGATCGCCGGGGTGTAGGGCATGTTCCATCGAGGGTCGTTCCCCTCGGTGTGTATGTGCTCGATGTTCGTGGCGAGACCTCCGACCGTCCGTCGCACCCTAACCAACCTGGGTCAGACCAGATAAGTCCCACTGACGTCGCTCCCCCGCGGCCGGCAAACCCCGTAAGTGAAACTGCACGTTCTGCTCGGAATGTGTAGCTTCACTGAACACTGTCGCCGTCGACGCGTAGATCGACACTGGAGGAGCAAGGATGAGAGCACGGACGAGATCGAGTCAACTGGTGGTGATCATCGTTTTGTCCCTGATTGCCGCCGCCTGTGGCGGCGACGAGGACGGGACCGACACGACGGCGGCCACCGCCACCACGATTGCTCCGGCAACGACAGCCGGCGCCACCGAGACCACGGCGGGAGGCGCCGAGACCACTGCCGCCAGCGATGAGCCCATCCGGGTCGGCAGCACGCTTGCTCTCACCGGAGTGTTCGCCCCCACCGCCGCCATCCACAAAGCCACCGGCGAGGTGTTCGTGCAGAGGATCAACGATGCCGGGGGTCTGCTCGGACGACCGGTGGAGTGGGTCCTCCTCGACGACGAGTCGGCCCCGGACCTGGCTGCGGCCGCCTACGAGCGGCTCATCACGGAGGAAGAGGTGGACCTGGTCCTCGGGCCCTACGGAACCGGGAACATCACCGCCGCCATGGCCGTCGCCCAGCGATACGGGTATGTGTTCCCCCACCACACGGCGAGCCTGACCTACGCCTATGACTACGCATGCCATTTCAGCTCGTGGTCGACCGGGCTACACCCCAACATCACCAACCCCAACCTGGTGTACGACGCTCTCGAGTCGACCGGGACCCCACCCGAAACGATCGGGTTCGTGGTCAACGAGTTCCCGGGGACGATGTTCATCTCCTACGGGCAACCGGAGACCGACGAAGGAGGAGCGGTGGCCGAGGCGCAGAAGCGTGGCTGGGAGGTGGTCCTCGACGTCACCTTCCCCCTCGGCACCTCTGACTGGGGCCCGCTCGCCGCTCAGGTGCGGGACGCCGATCCCGACTTCCTCTATATAGCGGGACTGGGTCTGGACGCCCCCAACCTGATCACCGCCATGCAGGCGATCGACTATTCGCCGGCAGGCATGTTCGTCCAGTGGCCGGCACCCGGGCCGTTGCTAGGGACTGAAGGGGCCGATGGGATCATGTCGGTCACCATCTTCGAGGAGCATCCTCCGTTCACGGACGACCCGGAGGCGGTCGAGGTGGCCGCGCAGATCGATCAGGCACTGGCCGATGCTGATGTCCCCTACACCAAGGTGGAGACCCAGGCCGCCGCATCGTGGACGGCGTGGGAGTACCTGCAGCAGGCCGCCGAAGGCGCGGGGAGTCTCGAGCAGCAAGCCATGTGCGACTGGCTGATAGCCAATGGGGCAGACACCCTGTTCCACGGGAAGATCGAGTTCTTCCCCGACCAGCAGAACTACTTCGAGGACCTCTCCAAGATCAAGCAGGTCCAGGATGGGGACTGGTGGGTTGTCTACCCCGAGGAGTTCGCCGCCCCGGAGCGGTCTGTGGTCTTCGCCCCGTCGGGCTGATGTGTGAGCTGTCCCGCCCGGCTTCTCCAGGCCGGGCGGGATAGCCTCGACGCTCGAAGGAGGGAAGACGCACCGTGGAGCTACTCGCGCAAGGAATCGTCTCTGGGGTCCTCGTGGGTGGTCTCTACGCCCTCATGTCGATTGGCATCTCGCTGTCCTGGGGCGCGCTCAAGATCATCAACCTGGCGCATTTCTCGTTCATCCTCCTCAGTGCCTATGTCGTCTACCAGCTGACGGTCAGCTTCGACGTAGACCCCCTGCTCATGATCCTGATCGTGGTGCCTCTGTTCTTCCTGCTCGGGGTCGTCGTGCAGGTCTTCTTCCACCTGGCCCAGGTGGACGAGTTCAAGTCGCTCATCATCTCCTTCGGGCTCTTCATCATCTTCCAAAGCGTGATGCAGACGATCTGGAGTGCCGACTTCCGGCGGATCGGCCCCGAGCTGAACCCCTACGAGACCGAGTCGTTCTTCATCGCGAACATCGCCTTTCAGGTCCCCCGGCTCGCCGCCTTCCTCGTCGCCCTCCTGATCGCCGGCGGGATGTGGCTGACCTTCACTCGCACTTATTTCGGCAAGGCGGTGCGCGCCGTGGCCCAGGACGCCGAGATGGCCCGGGCGTTCGGCGTCGATCCGCGTCGGGTTGCCGTGATCCTGTCGGGGTTGTCGACCGCCTTCTCCGCTCTGGCCGGCGTCTTCATCGCCATCGGCCAAACGATATTCCCCGAGCTGGCGGTTGCCTGGTTCGGCATCGTGTTCCCCATCGTCATCCTGGGTGGTCTCGGCAACAGTCTGGGAACCTTGGCCGCGGGGGTGATCATCGGGATGGCCGCCGGGGTGTCGACCGTGCTCTGGGGGCCCCTGGCCGCGCCACTTGTCACCTTTCTGATCCTCATCGCGGCTTTGCTCTTCCGACCTGAGGGACTGGTGACGAAGCGGAGCATCGCGTGACCGGCAGGGCCAGGTCCCTCCTCGGGTTCGGGGTAGTGGCAGTCGTCCTCGGTCTGGCACCCAACATCCAACAGGCCATGGAGTTCCCCCGCTTCTACCTGATCTTCCTCTTCACCACGTTCTTCTGGATATCCCAGGCCTCGAGTTGGAACATCCTCACCGGCTACTCCGGGTACTTCAGCTTCGGTCAGGGCGCCTTCTACGGGGTCGGGGTCTACACGGTCGGGGTGCTGGTCGTGAAGCAAGGGTGGTCCTTCATGACTGCGCTCCCCCTCGCCGGTCTGTTTGCCGGGCTCACTGGGCTCCTCCTCGGACTGGTCGTGTTCCGTGTGCGGCGGCTCACCGGGGAGATCTTCGCCCTGACCACGCTGGCTGTCGCTTTCGTGCTGGCGTCGGTGGCAAGTCTCAGCCCGTCGATCGACGGAGGCACCGGGATCTTCACCACCGGGACGGCCCTGCCCGAGTTCCTGGGGGAGTTCACCACCGCGGCCTACCGACTCACCCTGGTCATCGCGCTGCTCACCGTCCTCGCCGCCTATCTCATCTATGACTCTCGGCTGGGTTGGGGTCTATTCGCCATCAGGGACGACGAGCCGGTGGCGGAGGGACTCGGGGTCCCCACCTTTCGCTACAAGATGGCGGCACTGGGTACCAACGCCCTGTTCGCCGGTCTCATGGGTGGAGTGTGGGCGCTCCAGCTCGGCTTCGTCACCGTCGACGACGTCTTCAACATCCGGGTGCCGCTGTTCGTCATCCTGATGAGTGTGCTCGGGGGCATGCAGCACTGGATGGGACCGGTGGTGGGGGCCGTCATCATCACCACCCTCAGCGACCGGCTCAACAGCGCCGGTCTGACCGACGTGAACCAGATCATCATCGGATCGATGCTGGTGCTGCTGGCTTTGGCGGTCCGTGAAGGGGTCTACGTCAGGATGCGCCGGCACTGGGTCACCACGGCGGTGACCTTCTTCGGTGTCCTGGCCCTGGTGATCCTCCTCGATGTCAACGATTCACTGATCAGTGACTTCGCCTACGCCATGGTCGCCGCGGTACTGGTGATGCTGGTCCCGGGGAGAGTCTGGGAGTCGATCGGCGCCCGGTTCGGACGGCAGAAGATCGAAGCAGGGATCGAAGCGGACCTGACGAGGACCGGCTCGTGACCCTCCTGGACGTGACCTCGGTGGGGAAGCGCTTCGGAGGCGTTGTCGCCCTCGACGATGTATCGCTGTCGATGGAGAAGGGTGAGATCCTCGGCCTGGTCGGGCCCAACGGCTCGGGGAAATCGACCCTGATCAATCTCCTCAGCGGGTTCTACCCGGCCGACCGGGGCGGAGTCGTTTTCGAGGGCACCGACATCGGCCCTTTGCCCGCACACCACATCGCCTCGCTCGGCATCGCCCGCACCTATCAGATCCCTCGCCCTTTCGACACCATGACACCACGGGAGAACATCGCGGTGAGCTACATGTTCGGGCGGCGCCGCCACACCCTCGCCGAGGCGCGGACGGCGGCCGGCGAGTGGCTCGCCTTCACCGGTCTCGAATCGGTGGCCGATATCGGCGTCGATCAGCTCACGCTGCATCAGCTCAAGTTCCTGGAGCTGGCTCGGGCCCTCGCCACCGAACCGACCCTGCTCCTGTTGGACGAAGTGCTGGCAGGTCTCAACCCGACGGAGATCGACCAATCGATGGACATGATCCGAAGAATCCACACCCAGGGGGTCACCCTTCTCGTCGTGGAGCACGTGATCCGGGCCATCACCGCGCTGTCGAGCCGGATCGTGGTGCTGGACCAGGGTCTGGTCGTGGCAGACGGCGACCCGGACAAGGTCATGTCCGACCCGGCGGTGGTGGCCGCCTACCTCGGATCGAAGGGGCGGCGGGATGCTCCAGGTTGACGGTCTCAGCGCCGGGTACGGGAGGGCGCAAGCCCTGCACGAGGTCGACCTACGCGTAGAGAGCGGCGAGATCGTGACCATCCTCGGTCCCAATGGCGCCGGCAAGACGACTCTGGTCAACGCCATCGCCGGAGTGCTTCGGCCCTGGTATGGATCGGTGCTGTTCGACGATGTCGACCTGACCGCCATCCCCCCTCATCGGGTGACCAGCCGGGGCATCGCCCTCGTCCCCGAGGGCCGCCGCATCTTCCCCAAGATGACCGTGGCCGAGAACCTGGACATCGGCTCCTATGCCACCACCGCCCGGCCGGGGCACGATGCCGCCCTGGCCTCGGTGTACGGCGTCTTCCCCAGGCTGGAGGAGCGGATGAGCCAGGTGGCGGGGACCCTCAGCGGTGGTGAGCAGCAGATGCTGGCCGTCGGGCGGGCCCTGATGGCACAGCCGAGATTGCTCCTGCTCGACGAGCCCTCACTCGGTCTGGCCCCGATCGTCGTGGCGAGCATCTTCGAGGTCCTCCGGGAGGTCAACGCCGCCGGGGTCTCCATCCTGCTCGTGGAGCAGAACGCAGTCGAGGCTCTGGACATCGCCGGTCGTGGCTACGTCCTGGAGGAGGGGAGGATCGTCGGTGAGGGCTCCGCCGACGAGCTGGAGCGAGACCAGCGGCTGCGAAGGGCCTACCTGGGCTTGTGATCCGATTCCTTATGCAGGGCGTCACGGATACGTGACGCCCTGCATAACGTTGACGTCGTCAGGCATTGAC
>JBOGET010000168.1:0-4935 GCA_050741975.1 Acidimicrobiia bacterium | reverse complement strand
CTCATGACCCGGCCGGCTCCTCTTCGGAAGGCTCTTCCCCGCCGGCGTCACCGCCGGGGGCGACCTCCATTGTCCTGGACTCGAGGAGATAGGTCACCAGGTCGTCCATATCCTCGGAGGAGAGAGTGAGGGATGGGTGCCCTCCGAGACCGTTGATGATCGCTTCGATCTGGCTGCCCGAGATCCTTTCCCCTACGTTGGACAGATCGGGCCCGAAACGACGTGTGCCCAGCACCTGGTTGCTGTCATTGAGCGTCACCGCGCCGAGATCGACGTCGGCGACCACCGGTCGCACCATCTGGGTGTGACAGGAGGCACAGCCCACGGACCGATAGATGTGTTGTCCTCGCAGACCCGCGTCGCTGTAGGGGAGATCGCTGGATCGCGCTCCCGGGTTCTCGGCGGGGAGGGCGGGCCCGACCAGACCGACGAGCAAGAAGGCCACGAACAGCGCCACGACCCCGACCAGGACAGCGATCGGGTTGTCGGCCTCACCGACCAGCACCGGTGGCTTTCCCGAGGCGGTGCTCGGGGCCGTGGCCGCTGCCGCCGGCACCTCGATCACCGGCGCGGTGCCCGGAGCGGTCGTGGCGCCGGGGGCGGGTGAAGGCGCTGTCACTGCGGCGGTGGCGGGTGCAGCGGGCTCGTCGGCGGGGGTGACCTCGGCGGGTGGCTCCTCCGGCGTGGGAGGCGGGGCCGAAGCGGGAAGCTCACCACCCCCGGCCCAGACAGCCAGGACCTCGTCGACGGTCATCCCGGTCTCGGTGGCGCGGGCCGCCGCCGATCGTTGCACGATGGCCTCGGGGACGCCGAGGGCGGCGGCGGCAGCAGCGCTCAGCTCACTCATCCTCGTTTCCTCCCTCGGTGACCGCCAAGACCCCATCCTTGCCCTCCTGCCCGTAGACCAGTACCTCCTGGGGGACGGCACGACCGGTGGTGATGGTGCCGATCACGGTGGCCGCGTAGGCAAGCTGCCCGAGAAAGGCGATGACACCGAACCCAAAGGCGACGAGCAACAGCACGTCTGTCGCTCCCGCTCCTGCCGACCAACCCTCCCCCGCGTTCAGGTAGGCGGCGCTGTTCGAGCCGGCTATCCAGGAGTACCCACTGATCAGGCCGGCGGCCAACAGGCTGCTCATGACCCCACCGACGCCGATCACGGTCCACCGGTTGAAAGACCGGGGCCGGTCGAGCGAGCTCAAGTCACGTCCCGACACCCGGGGCAGGGCCTCGAAGACGACGCCCGCCGCCAACAACACCCCGACGCCGTACAAGGCGCCGTACTCGATGGCTTCCCAGTATGCGGTGAGGGCGGTCACCGACCCCACCGAGGGGAAGGAGGCGAAGCTGGCCAGGACGGCCACCGCCACCCCCAGGTACAGCCCCACGACGCCGGAGACCACCCCGGGTTTGTCCCCCAACTCCTCCCAATGACCCTGGAGCGTGAGCGAGACATCGGAGGCGTTGGCCAACGCCCCGATGGGGAAGGCGAGACCGAGCGCAGCCGAGACCCCGTCGATCCATCCCGGCCCGGGCCCGAAGACGAGCTGGGCCGTCCCCCACCATGCGGCGGCGAAGCCGAGCGACCAGAACCCGACCGATGCCAGTTGTCGTGAGGCAAGGGGGATCTGCAGCTCCTTGACCAAGGTGTAGTAGAACAGCCCGCTGCCCACCACGAACACCCAGAGAGTGACGAAGCCGGCGGAGAAGAACAGGTCGGTGTAGGCCTGGCCCAGGGAGGTGACGAAGGGGAAGTCGCCGGCGAAGTAGACCATATAGAGCAAGGGGAGCCAGGCGACGCCGCCGATCACGAACCAGAGGGTGACGAAACTCCGCTTCTCCTCCCGGCGCCGGATCGTCATCATCGTGATGGCGAAGGGGATGGTGAGCAGGCCCAACATCGGGATGTGGAGCCACCAGGGGAGACCGAAGGGCTGACGCCCGTCCCCGAGACCCAGGACCACGGCGAGCAGGTCGAGCAGCACCACGGCCGAGGTGGCCAGGAGACCGGTGAACGCCAGCTCCTTCCTCCACAGCCGGGCTCCGGTGAGCCGTGGGAGCACGTAGTAGATGCCCCCGGAGAGGGTCAGCACCAGGAAGCCGAGCATGACCGTGATGTTGGCCATCGACTCGAACCGGCCGAAGCCGATCGGGGACAGCCCGGCGAACCTGAGCGAGAAGAGGGCGAGAAGCTCGAGTGCGCCGGCCAGGACCAGGAACAAGGCGCCTACCAGGAAATGGGCGGAGACGACACGATCCTCGCCGCCGGCCCCGAGCAGGGCCCTGATGTCTGCAGTTTGGGTTGCGGCCAACGGTTCCCTCGTCGCGGAACGGGACGGCGGGGAGCATAACTCCTTCCCCGATTCGTTCCGCAGTCCCCGCTCGGGCCTCTCCAGGGTTCTCTCACGAGACCCGGGTTGTGGTAGAAACGATGTGAACAGGTATTCAACCGCACCCGAAGACGAGAGATGTACCGCCTGGCAGAACTGAGTGACAGCAGACGCAAGGGCATCGGATGGGGATTGCTCGGTCTCGGTTTTCTCGCTCTTGTCGTAGGGGTGCTGTGGATCCACTACACCAGTCTTCCCGAAGACGTGGGCGCCGGGTTCTTCGATTGGGTGCCTCGGGGCCACTTCATGAAGGGCCTCGGCTATCTCGTGGTCTTCGCCGCCTCCCAGATGCTCGTCGTGGGGGCCTTGTTCGTCTGGGTCCTCAATCAGAGGATGACGTGGGCCCGTGCAGTGTTCGCTGCCTTCGTCACCTGGATCGAGCTGGTCCTCATCTTCGGGATGGTCCCCTCCGAATGGCTCAGCTTCGCCCAGACCGATCTCAACTGGTCGTCACAGCGGGTGGCCCTGACCATTCCCCCCTTCCTGATCCTGGGCAACGACGTCACGATCAGCTATGGGGCCATCAAGGACTCCATCTCGATGGGGTATCACATCGTCATGCTGGGGGCAGCGGCCGTGTTCGTCCTCCAGCTTCAGAGGATGAGACATGGCCCGCCTCCCTCCGCCGAGAAACCCGAGTCCCGGTCTCCCTACGGTCGTCCGCTGGTCGGAGGTGAAGGCTGATGCCCAAAGGTGTCGTCGACGAGACCCCTCCCTACCGGGATGACTACCAGCTGGCTGTCGTCGAAGGCGACTACTTCACCGACAAGCTCCGCCCCAAGCAGTTTCTCCACATCGATCAGTCGGAGTGCATCTTGTGCGAGGGCTGTGTTGACATCTGCCCCTGGAAGTGCATCCACTACCTGTCGCTCGATGCCATCACCGAGGGGGTCAACGTCGACCATCCCGGGGAGGACCCGCAGAATCTTGGCTTCTTCGTCGTCGACGAGGACGAGTGCACGAGATGCGCTCTCTGCGTCGACCGCTGCCCGACCAATGTCATCACGCTGGGCAAGTTCGAGGGTTCCCTGGCCGAGCAGGCCGCCGAACTGGGCCTCGATCGCCGGCCCTGGGATTTCGACACGGGTCAACGTGACTTCAAGAACGGATACGCCTATGGAATGCGCTGGTAGGAGACGGATTGGCCAACGGCAACGGTAGAACCGGTCTCAGGGACAAGATCAAAGAGGTCAACGACAAGGTCTGGGGCTCCCAGGTCGCCGAGTCGATCCTCCGCCCCGGCTCGCCCTTCAAGAAGGGATACTCGGACAGCCCGAGGAACCGGTCCTATGTGGTGATGAACAACGTGCTCTATCACCTCCACCCGGTGAAGGTGAAGCGGCACGGGGTCAAGTTGTCCTACACCCTGTGTCTCGGTGGCCTCAGCTTCTTCCTGTTCATCCTGCTCACGATCACCGGGATCGTCCTCATGTTCTATTACACGCCGTCGGCGGAGACGGCGTATGCCGACATCGAGGCGTTGTCCACCAACGTGGCCTTCGGGTCCCTGGTGCGGAACATGCATCGGTGGGGGGCCCATCTCATGGTGCTCTCGGTCTTCCTCCACATGAGCCGGGTCTTCTACCACGGGGCATACAAGCCGCCGCGCGAATGGAACTGGGCGGTCGGGACGTTCCTGCTCTTCTGTACGCTGTGGCTGAGCTTCACCGGCTATCTGCTGCCATGGGACCAGATCGCCTTTTGGGCCGTGAACGTCGGCAACGCGATGGCGGCTTACGCTCCGGCGGTCCCGACCGAGTCTGCCTTCATCATCTTCTCCGGGATCGACATCGGTCCGCAGACCCTGATCCGGTTCTACGTCTATCACGTCATCGCGTTCCCGCTCATCATGGCCATCTTCCTGATGATCCACTTCTGGCGGATCCGCAAAGACGGCGGCATCAGCGGACCGGTATGAGGCTGGATTGACCGATGACCATCGAGAAGCGTCCCAACGCCACCGCCGACAAGACCGCCCCCAGCCAGGCGCCGGTCCCGGCGGTTCCCTCAACCGCGGCTCCCGGACCCAAGCTGCCGGGACCGCCCGGTGCGCCGGGTACCGAGCGTTTCCGGCTCCTGGCCTACGTTAAGCAGGAGTCCATGGTCCGGGTCGACAAGCGACCCGACGAGACGGTCCTGGTCTGGCCTCACCTGCTGCGGGCCGAGTTCCTCATGGCCTGCCTCATCACCGCCCTGCTCCTGGTCATGTCGTTCTTCGTCATGGCCCCCCTGGAGGAGGAGGCCAACGCCAACGTCACGCCCCACGTGGCCAAGGCGCCGTGGTACTTCCTTGGCCTCCAGGAGCTCCTGTCCTACTTCAACGTCACGATTTCGGGGGTCTTCATCCCGCCCGTCTACTTCATCGGCCTCGCCCTGATCGCCTACGTCGACCGCTCGCCGTATCGGGCGGCCCGGGATCGCAAGGTAGCCTGGATCTTCTTCCTGTGCATCATGTTCTTCGGCATCGGGGTGACGCTCATCGGCTCGTTCTTCCGCGGCCCGGGCTGGAACTGGGTCTGGCCGTGGGAGGGGATCTTCTTCACCC
>JBOGET010000167.1:0-10550 GCA_050741975.1 Acidimicrobiia bacterium | reverse complement strand
GATCAGCCGTCCCGTCGAGGTGTTCGCAGTAGAGCGCCCCCGTTACGCCGGGGCCCGCTTCGAGGCGGAGCGTTACCGGAAGGCCGGCTTGGTGGGGCGAGACGAGCCGAGAGATCGATTGTTCGCCGCCTGGGAGGCGATGCGTGAAGTTGGGGAGCGGGCGGCCGGTGCCACCTTCCTCGTCGTCGGCGAGGCGGGGATCGGCAAGACCAGGCTGGTGGCGGACCTCCTCGACCGAGTCGAGTCCACCGAGGGAAAGGTGCTCGGGGCGGGTTGTCTCCCGTATTACGACAACGTATCGCTGTGGCCGATCGCCCGCATGCTGGAAGGGGTGCTCGGAGTCGCCGGTGACGACGAGGACCGGCTCGGTCGCCTGGTGAGCCATCTCGACTCGCTCCAGTTGGATCTCCCTGGCACCGTGCCCTTTCTCGCCTCGCTGATCGGGGCCTCCGGGGACCCGGCCTATCCGGCGCCCGAGCTGGACCCGAGCGCCTTCCTCGACGAGACTCTCAACCGGCTGGTCGACTGGCTGTCGGCCCTCGCAGAGAGAACACCACATCTGTTCATCGTCGAAGACCTCCACTGGGCCGACCCCTCCACCTTGGGGCTCTTAGGCCGCCTGGTGGATCGCCGGCCTGGGGCGGTCCTGACCGTGGCGACGACTCGGGACGAGTCCTCGATCCCGTGGCGCGACGGGGTAGAGGTGCTCGCGCTGAGCCGGCTCGACGAGGCGGCATCGTCGCGGTTGGTCGACAACCTGGTGGCTGGAGCGGACCTACCCGACGATCTGCGAGCCTCCATCGTCGAGCGATCCGAGGGGGTCCCCCTCTTCATCGAGGAGCTCACCCAGTCGTGCCTCGATGCCGAGCGGGTCGAGCCGATGCCGTTGCGGCTTCAGGAGCTCTTCACCTGGCGGCTCAAGGCACCGGGTGTCGACCTGCGTGTCGCTCAGGTTGCCGCCACCCTCGGTCCCACCTTCGACGCAAGCGCCGTCTCGGCAGTGATCGAAGACGAGGGGATGGTCGCCGACCAACTGCTCATCATGACCGATGAGGGCATTATCGAGCCGGGCGACCTGGCCGCCAACACCTACCGGTTCCGCCATGCCCTGCTCCGGGACGCCGCCTACGAGACCCAGGTCCTGGAGGTGCGGCGTCGAACCCATGCCGAGGTGGCCGAAGCCATCGGGGAGCGTGGCGCCGAGCCCGCTCTCGTCGCGGAGCACCTCGATCGAGCGGGAAAGGCCGAGCGTGCCGCCGGGCTCTACCTGCTGGCAGCCCAGGCGGAACAGGGTCACGGGGCGCACCTCGAGGCCACCGGGCTGCTCTCCCGTGCCCTGGCCCTTCTCGAGGCCCTCCCCGAGTCGGACGACCGGGATCTGAGCGAGCTCACCGCCAGGATGCTTCGCGGGCTCAGCGTCAGTTCGATGCGGGGCTACGCCGCCCCCGAGGTGCAGTCCGATCACCGCCGGGCGGAGGTGCTTGCCACCCGTCTCGGGACCCGACCAGAAGTGCTGCCCTCACTGATCGCCATCTGGGCCTACTGGCTGACCAGCGGCGACCTGCCCACTGCCCAGGGGTTGATCGACCGACTGAGCGAGATGGCCCGTCATCCGGCGTTCTCCTGGTTCGAGCCCGAAGTGGAGTCCTGCGCCGGATGGCTCGACTTCTACCAAGGAGATCTGGAGTCGGCCCGGGCACACCTGGAACGCGGCACTTCCGGGTTCCTTGCTCGCCCCGCCGATCAGACGGTGTCCCCGTTCTGGCCCCTGCCCAACGACCCGATTGCGGTCTCCGAGATCGCCCTCGCCTGTGTCAGCACTCTGCAGGGTGAGCTCGATGAGGCTCAACGCTGGGAGCGTGAGGCCATGGCCCGGGCCGAGGAGATCGGCTTCCCTCACGGTCCATTCAGCCTGGCTTTCGTCAAGACCTACGCCGCCTGGATCCGCCGTTTTCTCGGCCAACACGACGCTTCCCGTCTCCTGGGGGCGGAGGTAGTGGGAATCGGCCAGGTGTACGGGTATGCCTATTGGATGATGCTCGGCTCCTCGTACGTCATCACCGCCAAGCCGGGCGGCGAGCCAGATCCGGAGTTTCTCGAGCAGACCATCGCCACCCTCCGGTTGATGGGCCAGGAGGCTTTCGCAGCCTCCAACCTGGCCTATCTCGCTCACCTCAATGCAGAGGCCGGGGCGCCCGACCGGGCACTTGAGCTCATCGAGCAGGCCCTCGAAGTGGTTCACAAGACAGGGGAGAATGTCCATCTCCCGGAACTTCTCCGCCAGCGTGCCGTGTACTCGCTGGCCCGGGGAGGCGACGAGGAGGAGGCGGCGGCCGACCTCACCGAGGCGATGCGGGTGGCATCGGAGCAGGGGGCACGGGTGGCCCGCCTCCGTGCCGCCCTCGAACTGGCTCGCCTCCCTGAGGCTGTACGCCCCCACGACTGGCGCACCCTGCTCATCGAGGCGAGAGGCGACATCCCGTCACCGCTGCCGATGGCCGAAGCCGGCGACGCCGACGATTTGCTCGCCGTTTGACGTGTCCCTGCCGCGCGTTGTCATCCTCGGGGGCGGCATGGGGGGACTGGCCACTGCTTGGGAGCTGAGCTCCGGCGAATGGAAGGAGCGTCTCGGATCCATCACCGTATACCAGCGGGGCTGGCGGCTCGGGGGCAAGGGAGCCAGCAGCCGGGGCAGCCACGGACGCATCGAAGAGCACGGGCTCCACATCCTGCTCGGGTACTACGACGCCACCTTCCGCCTGCTGCGGGAGGCGTACGGTGAGCTGGATCGAGCGGTCACCGACCGCGATTGCCCCATCCGCAGTTGGCAGGAGGCGGTAGCCCCCACGGGTGACGTCGGGCTCGCCGAGCGCGACGGGGCCGCCTGGTCTCATTTCGTCACCATGTTCTCGCGCAACGACGCCCTCCCCGGAGAGCCCGGGGCCGAGGACCGGCCCCTACGTCCCCTGGAGGTCGCGGTGCGTGCCATGCGGCTTCTGGTCGACTTCCATCGTTCGTTGGGCTCGCCGCCCGGTTCACCCCGGGTGTATCTGAGCAGCTCCCCGGTGCCCAGGTCGAGGCGGTCCGATCTGGAGACTCTGATTCGGGGTAGCGGGCTCACCGCCCTCGCCACATTGTTGGCGGCCACCGAGCGCGCCGGCCGGATCGCCGCAGATACCACCCTCGCCACCTCCACGGTGCAGGCGCTGGCCGGTGTCCTCGGTGCGTGGCGGGACGGGATCCGGGCCGTGGTCATCGCCGATCCGGCGGCGCGTCGCACCTGGCAGTTGGTCGACCTGGTGGTGACCAACCTGGTGGGGATGTCCGTCGATGGAATGCTGTCGGGCTCCGGCTACGAACGGATCGACCATCTCGACTACCGGGAATGGCTGGGCATTCACGGCGCCGCTCGGGAAACACTCGATTCGCCCATCGTGCGCGGCATGTATGACCTCACCTTCGCCTACGAGCGAGGGGACCGGGCCCGACCCCGTTTCGCGGCCGGGCTTGGACTCCAGCTCGCGAGCCGGATGCTTTTCGACTTCAAAGGCTCCATCTTCTGGCGGATGCAGGCCGGGATGGGCGAGGTCCTGTTCGCACCTCTCTACCAGGCCCTGACCCGTCGTGGTGTCGAGTTTCGCTTCTTCCGCCGACTCGACCGGCTTGGCCTGACCGACGGTCGCGCCATCGGGTCGATCGAGCTCACCCGTCAGGTCGAGCTGGCGCCGGGTCGGAGCAGCTATGACCCCTTGGTCCGGGCGGGTGGTCTTCCCTGCTGGCCGGCCCGCCCCCTCGTCGGGCAGCTCGTAGGCGATCCCGGCGATAACCTCGAATCGCATTGGGGACCCGACCCCGGAACCGGGACCGAGCGGCTTGTCGCCGGTCAGGACTTCGACGTAGTTGTTCTGGCCGTGTCGTTGGGGATGGTCCCCTACGTCGCATCGGAACTGCTGATCGCCTCCCCGACATGGCGGGACATGGTGAACCAGGTGGCGACGGTGGCCACCCGTTCCGCTCAGCTGTGGCTGACCGCCACAGAGACCGAGATGGGGTGGGACGGCCCTCCTGGTGTGACCCTCAGCGGATTCGGGGACTCCTTCGACACCTGGGCCTCGATGTCGCACCTCCTCCCAACGGAAGCCTGGCCGACCACGGGACCGCCCCAGAGCATCGCCTACCTCTGTGGTGCCATGCCCGACACGGATCCGGCAGGCGGTGAAGACGCGGTGCGTGGCGCCCTCGCCCGTTTCCTCGACGAGGACGTCGGTGCGCTGTGGCCCGCAGCTCAGGACGCCAATGGGTTTCGGTGGGAGTTGCTGTGGGACGACCAGGGACGGAGCGGGATCGACCGGCTGAGCGATCAGTATTTCAGAGCCAACCTCGACCCCTCGGACCGCTATGTGCAGTCACTGCCCGGTTCGGGTCGGTACCGCATCGCTCCGGGCCGGACCGGGTTCGACAACCTCGCCGTGGCCGGGGATTGGACCGCCTGCGGTCTCGATGCCGGTTCCGTGGAGGCGGCCACGCGCTCAGGCATCCTGGCCGCGCGCGCCATCCTCAATGGCTCGATAAGCGATTTCCAGGGGATCGAGGGGGTGGCATGACCACCTATCAGTCCGCCGACGACGCCCGCCGGGTCAGACATCTGGTCGGAGACGTACAGCGTTTCGGCTTGTTCTCGGCCGCAACGGTGGTAGATCGCTACACCGCCATGGTCGATCGAGCCATCGTCGACGACCGAATCGCATCGGCGCCTTCATTATGGGACGGGCTTGATCCCGGCTCGCTGGTCGATCGGGCCGCACGGCTGGCAGAGGCCTATCTCCGGTTTCTCGAGACCACCGCTGTGATCGCATCTCGAACGGGACGGGGCGGGGCCAGGCCGGAGATGGAGACGATCGTCCTGCCCCCGGCGCGGCCGGCGGGCAGCTCCGAGACTTCGCTGTGGGTCCACAATCCCACCTTGGCAGCGTCGACCGGCATCGAGATCGCGGCGACGGGGCTCATTTCCTCGGAAGGGGTGACCATCCCTGCCCAGGCGGTCTGGATCTCTCCTCAGATGGTCGACCATCTCGGCCCATCGACTACCCGGAAGCTACGGCTGAGAGTCGATGTCCCCAGAGACAAGCCCGCCGGCTTGTACTTCGGATTGGTGCTGATCTCGGAGGCTCCCGATGACGCCATTTCGCTTTTGTTGAAGGTGGAAGGGTCGGAGGAAGCCAGATCGTGACCACGGTCGGCACCGATTTCCTCGACGAGCTTGAGGCGTACACCGAGATGGCCCGCCGGGCCGCCCTCTCCTATCTCCCGGATCGGGGAGCGACGGACTACCTGGTGGACCCAGCCGTGGAGTATCTGGGGCGGAGAGGAAAGGGGCTTCGGCCTGCATTGTGCCTGGCCACATGCGAGGCCTTCGGAGGTGGTATCGAAGAGGCGATGCCGACGGCGGCGGCCCTCGAGCTCCTCCACACCGCCTTCCTGGTCCACGACGACGTCGAGGACGACAGTGAGCTGCGCCGGGGCGAACCCACCTTGCACCGCAGCTACGGTCGCGCCCTCGCCATCAACGCCGGTGACGGCCTCGCCGTCTTCGCCCTCGGCGCCCTGAGGGAGAACGAGCGAAGGCTGGGACGTCGTATCACCGCCCGGATCTGGTCCGAGTTCGATTTCATGGCACGTCAGACCGTCGAAGGACAAGCGATCGAGCTGGGATGGCAGCGTGACGGCCGCAACGACCTGACCCCCGACGACTATCTCGACCTGATCATGAAGAAGACCTGCTGGTATACCACGGTGCTCCCGTTGAGGGTTGGCGCGCTGATCGGCAGCAAGAGAGCGGTTGACCTCAGACCGATGCTGCGGTTCGGATTCTTCCTGGGCGCGGCCTTTCAGATACGCGACGACATCCTCAACCTGACCGGGTCTCGAGAGCTCTACGGCAAGGAGCCGCTCGGGGATATACGAGAGGGGAAGCGGACGTTGATCCTCCTTCATCTGCTCGCCGCCGCCACCTCGTCGGACCGGGAGCAAGTCGAGCGATACCTGGCCATGGACCGGGGTGAACGATCCGACGCTGTGATCGCCGGGATCTTCACGATGATGCAGGACCACGGCAGCGTGGCGTTTGCCGAGGAGTTCGCCCGGGGCATCGCCCGATCCGCCGCAGTCGCATTCGACGAGGCCTTCGCCCACGTACCGAACTCGCCTGCCCGGCGCTTCGTGCGCGATCTGGTCCCCTACATGGTGGCGCGGGATCGATGAAAGCCGGTGAGACCACGTGCCCGCAGATGGACAGCCCCCGCCACCTCGTCGTTGTCTGGCAGACGCACTCGAAGGCGATCCGCCGGCTCGACTCAGTTGGAGCTCGCGATTCCAGTCTGGCCCCCCGACGACCCGACACCCCGGTCGCGTCGCCCGGAAATGGCGGCCCGTTTGCGGTCGGTTCGATTCGGCCCACCTGAGTAACGTCCCGGGTCAGCAGATCCATGGTTCGCCTCCTCCTCGGAGTAGCCAAGAGCCCCCATGCCGTCGCAACTGCCTGCCGCCATTGCTGAGCCGACATTCTGGGAACGCCTGGCAGCCCGTACCAGGCTGGCCGGCGCCGCAGCCACGATCGAGAACCCGAGGACGATCATGCGAATCGCTACCGGGGCGGTTTGGGCTGCCACAGCGAACGCGGTGTTCACCGCTTTCGCATTGTTCTGGTTCGACGAGCCGGCGGCGGGAAGCATGACCCTCGCGGTGACCGCGTCATACCTAGGCGCTTGGGTCTGGTACGCAATGACCGGCAGCGTCCTCGGCTTGGCCGTGATCACGGTCGTGGCGAGCACCGTTGACATCTTGGCCATCCATTTGCTTCTTGGGGGGTACGCCAACTCGGGCAGCTACATGGTGTGGGGCATCACCCAGGTGTTGGTCTCGGCGATCGTGTTCCCTCGAAGGGTCACCGTTGGTGTCTTGGTCTTCTTCGCTGGCAGTGGAATCGCATTTGGTGTGCTGGAACCTTGGCTCGCCGCGGGAAGGCCTCCACCGGATCCGACCTTGCGGGCGCTCCTATTCGTCATCGTGCTGCTGGGCAATCTCGGATTGCTCGCCCTCATTCTGATCTCGATTCTGAACCGGCTGTCCGCTGAGCGCCGCCGCGCGGAAAGCCTGCTGTTGAATGTGCTCCCCGCCGTGATCGCAGCCGAATTGAAAGAGCACGGCGAGACCAAGGCCCGACGATTCGACTCGATCAGTGTGCTCTTCGCCGACGTCGTCGGGTTCACCCCGATGACGGCCTCACTGGAGCCAGAAGAGATGGTGGATCGACTCAACGTGATCTTCACCCATTTCGACACTCTGGCGGACCGCTACGGGTGCGAGAAGATCCGGACTATCGGAGACGGATACATGGTCGCCGCCGGCGTGCCGGTCCCGAAAGACGACCACGCCCACGCCTTGGCCGCAATGGCTCTCGACATGCTCGACTACATCGAGGACGGACCGTTTCGCCTCCGCATCGGCATTGACACCGGCCCGGCGGTAGGGGGCGTCATCGGCACGAGGAAGTTCCAGTACGACGTGTGGGGCGACACCGTGAACACGGCCAGTCGGATGGAGTCCCATGGCGAGCCCAACCGGATCCACGTCACCGAGTCGGTGCGCGCCGCCCTTGCCGATCGCTACCGGTTCCAGCCGAGAGGCACCATCTCGGTCAAGGGCAAAGGGGAGATGGAGACCTTCTTCCTCCTCGGATAACTGAGCTGCGACATCCGACTGAACATCAGAACCGATTGTCCTGATATGGCAGAAACCCAACGAATCCAAGGGATCTCAGGGACTGGAGGCTGCTTGGGAACGGACTTCGAGCCCAGCGGTACCTCGCGCCGCTCCCATTCCTTGGATTAGGCAGGTCCCGAGGAGGGTCTGCTGGATGCCCTCGCCAAGATCGTTATAGGTATTCGGCGACGCGCTGCAGCGCAGGGCGAAGCCTGGGCGACCTGGCCGTCGAGCCTCGAGGGTAAAGCTCTCTGGCGTTCCTGCGATGCGGATCAGCCCGTTGAGTGGGTGAATCACCAGTTGGCGACGGCCCTGGTCCTCGATCCAGAGGTATCCGGCATTCATGGCAAGGCGAGCCGCGTTCCACACCCGCGTCCGGGCGAGGAGGGCCTCGACGGCAAGGTCGGTGTCCTCGAAGAGATTCGCGGAGATCCACCACCAGCTGTCGGGTAGCCGCCTTCCCCAATAATGGCTCACCAGGCCAGGAACGTCTTCACACGGAAATCTGACACCGGCCACTCTCACCTGACCAGAAAACCGTGCTCGGGGTCGACTGGCGATCTCCATGTCGAAGGGATGCAGCCATCTGGTCGGTGGCACCGTCGGATAGATGCGGCTGCTCCCCAGTTCTTGGCGGAGGTCCCACTCGATATCGGCCACCCGACCCCTCGAACCATGCTGGTCGAAGGTGCATTCTGCGATGTCCACCCTCGCCCCTCTCGCGAGCCAGGTTGGCGAGCTCAGCCTCTCGACTCTGCCCAGACCATCCACCCAAAACGAAACCCGCATCTCGGCAATACCGAGACTGCGGCGGATGATGAAGTCCACGAGAAAGGCCAAAGAGCCGGCGTTGAGCCGAAAGAACCAATACTCGAGCGGATTGCCCCGCATCGCCAGGTCGCTCACCGGCAGAGACGATACGCCGTGACCCGACGAGTAGGCCATGTGGACAACTTGCCGTCGGTTCTGCCGAGAACGATCGAGCAGACCCTGAGACGAAGCTCGTTCTCGGTTGAAGATGCCACCAGGCCATTGCCGCCGGTACGGGCCTAGAAGCGCCTGGGAACGTGGCCAGGGAGTGGGCCACCGGGCACGCTAAATGTCGGCCGGGGTGGAGAGAGCTTTCCCTGTCAAGGCAAAGACCTTTACAGGTCGCTTGACGCCCTTCATCACCAAATCGTCAACTGGAACCCAATCCACCCGGTTCCGGACCGATGCCATCGTCCGCTCCGAAACCAGGATTGTGCCGGGCTCGGCGGCGGCGGCCAGCCGGGCGGCCACGTTCACGTGGTTGCCCACCACCGTGTAGTCGGTCCGGGTGGAGGAGCCGATGTTCCCCACCGTCACATAGCCGGTGCTGATCCCGACGCCGATTGAGAGTTCTTCCTCAGAACGCATCCACGTGCCGCGAAGCTCCTCGACTTTGGCCAGCATCTCCAAGGCGGTCGCCACGGCCCGCTCGGCGTGGTCCTCGAACGGAATCGGGTCTCCGAAGAAGGCCAGGATGCCGTCGCCAAGGTACTTGTCCAGAGTGCCGCCGTTGGAGAAAACCAACTCGGTCATGGCGCTGAAGTACTCATTCAGATCATCGACGAGTTCCTCGGGCTCCATCCTCTCCGCCATCTGCGTGAAACCCCGGATGTCCGAGTAGAGGATCGTCAGATTGCGCCGGACCGACGCGAACGCCACCGACGCCTCGCCTGTGAGAATCGCGTCGGCGACCTGGGGAGAAACGTATCGCCTCAGCCGTTCGGTGCGCTGCAACTGAGTGACCTGTTCCTCGATCGTCTTCTCCAGATTCGAGTTGAGTTCGCTCAATCCCTCATACAGGGAGGCGAGCTGCCGACTCGTCCGGTTCAGGTTGACCGTGAGCCTGCCGAACTCGTCACGGTTGGGAACCTGGACCACCTGATCGAAGTCGCCGTCGGCGATCCTGCCGAGCGCCACGTCGATCTTGCGTACGGGACGGATGAGCGACCACGACAGGATGGCTCCCATGGCCAGTGCGGTGAGCAGGCTGACACCGGAGAACAGAGCAACGGTCACCGTGAGGAAGCGCCGGTTCGCCCGGAAGGTTTCGAGTTCGGAGGCGACACTGTCGCTGAGGGTGCTGATCATCAGATTGAGATCGTCTTCCAGCTCATGTGAGATCTCATGCTCGGCCGAGATGTGGACGTCGGTGGCTCGGGCCAGATCATCGGCGTTGTAAAAGGCCAGCACCTCGTCGCTCGCCTCGGCGAACCGGACGTCGGTGGCGGCGATTCGATCGAGTAGGACCAGCTGCTCACCGTCTGCCACTTCCCGGATTGCCTCCATGTCCCTCGTGAAGTTCTCCTTCGCTTGGACGATCTTGTCGTTCCACGAGTCGACCCTGGTGATGAGGGCCATGGCCCGATAGTGGCTCTGGGCAGTGATCGCGTAGATGCCCTTCCGGGCGAGGTCCATCTGCTGTTGGAGCTCGACCACCCTGTCTATCTGCCGGTTCATGGCATTTATGACAACGATGCTGAGGACGCCCATGGCCAGGAGCAGCAGCGCGCTCAAAAGGAAGCCGGCAAGCAGCTTGGTGTGGATGGTCGCCCTCGCCCGCGCCACCATGTCGACAAGCGGTCGCACCCAACGGACAGGGAGCGGCTCCGGATCTGCTTCCGGCACTCCCTGGTTGACCGCGTCTGTCATACGCCCCCTGCTTCGCCGCTGCCCCAGCTCGACATCAACCAAGCCTATCCCGTCGACAACAGGGGCGGTGATCGAACACGCCTGCGGGCGGCGCGGAGGAGCTTTCTCAC
>JBOGET010000166.1:0-5901 GCA_050741975.1 Acidimicrobiia bacterium | reverse complement strand
CGCTCCTTGGGGGTGTGGCCGCCCCAGACGCCCTCACTCTGGTTGGTCTCGATGGCCCACGTCAGGCACTCCGATGCAACCGGGCAGCCGGAACAGATCGCCTTGGCCTGTGCGATGCCGGCCAGGTCCTCGGGATCGGGGAAGAACGACACGTCATCGACGACGCCGAGACATGCCGCCTCCTCCCTCCATGTGGAGAACTTCACGTCGATCGACACTGGATCAACCATTTCTGAACACCGTTAAACGCACCATCAACCCTTTTCGTTCCCGATCGGGCCCGGTTGTCAAACCTTGCTCACAACGTAAACGGGGAGGGCAGGACCGGCAAGACCCTCGGAGATCCCGGAACGGGATCAGTCGAAGTCGAGGGGGTCGGGAACGGCGCCGGGACCGAGACGTGCCAACTCGGCCCCGGCCACCGAGCGTCGATGCACCTCGTCGGGGCCGTCGGCGATCTGGAGCCATCGCCCCATGGAATAGAGACGGGCCAGCGGGAAGTCTCCCGTGAAGCCGGCCGCCCCGAAGAGCTGGATGGCTCGATCGGCGATCTCGGTGAGAAGGGCAGGAGCAACCACCTTGATCGCCGCAATCTCGGTCCTCGCCGCCTTGGACCCGACCTCGTCGATCATCCAGGCCGTCTTCAGAACGAGCAGACGGGCCTGCTCGATGCGGATCCGCGCATCGGCGATCCACTCCTGAATCACGCCCTGCTCGGAGAGGGGGCGTCCGAAGGCGGTGCGGGCCTGGGACCGCTGCACCATCAGGTCGAGACAACGCTCGGCGGCCCCGATGGCGCGCATGCAGTGGTGGATCCGTCCCGGCCCGAGCCGGGCCTGGGCGATACCAAAGCCCCCGCCCTGCTCGCCGAGGAGATTGGTGACCGGGACCCTGACGTCATCGAACAGGATCTGAGGGTGACCCCCACGATCCTGATAGCCGAACACCGTGGGCTGCCGTTCCACCTTCAACCCGGGCGAGTCCATCGGCACCAGCACCATCGACTGCCGCCGGTGAGGCTCCGCTTCCGGATCGGTCACCCCCATGACGATCGACACCTTGCAGCGGTGCGAGGCCGCCCCCGAGCTGAACCATTTGCGGCCGGTGATCCGGTACTCGTCGCCGTCCCGTTGTATCCGGGTGCGGATGTTGGTGGCGTCCGAACTGGCCACGTCGGGCTCGGTCATGGAGAAACAGGAACGGATCTCGCCTTCGAGCAGCGGGGCGAGCCAGGTCTCCTTCTGCTCGGGCGTGCCGAACTGATGCAGGATCTCCATGTTGCCTGTGTCCGGCGCCGAGCAGTTGAGAGCCTCCGGGGCGATCTCGGGGCTGCGCCCGGTTATCTCGGCGAGGGGCGCGTATTCGAGGACCGAGAGACCGGCCCCGAGCTCGGGATCGGGGAGAAACAGGTTCCACAGACCCCTTCGCCTGGCCTCCGTCTTGAGATCTTCGATGATCTGGGGGTGATGATGCGGGTCCCCGGACCCGGCCATCTGAGCTTCGTAGGTGGCTTCGGCCGGATACACCGTCTCGTCCATGAAGGCGAGGAGCTTGCTTCTGAGGTCCTCGACCTTGGGTGAATAGGCGAACTCCATCGTGGCCGGACGCTAGTGCACCGGCACCAACCCAACCGGCACCGACGGTCGGCTAGGCCGGGGTCCCTGTCTCCGGCTCGCTCTCGTCTTCCGGCTCGCCCCCGGCCGCCTCCGGCTCCGGGTCGTCGAAGCTCATCCGGGGGATGGGTGTAGGGGGACGCCGGGGGCGGCCCCGGGCCAGCTCGCCCATCACCAGCCACCCGGCGAGCAGGGCGAGAAGGAGCCTTCCCGACCACAGGGCGGCGCCCAGCGCGCCGGCGGCGGTGACGAAGAAGACGACGTTGGCGATCCGATCCGCCTTGGCGGGTGTCACCTTCTGGAGCAGCGAGGTGAAGAGATGACCGCCGTCGAGGGGGCGGATCGGCAGCCAGTTGAACAGACCCCAGTACACGTTGACCAGGATCAGATAATCGACGATGAACCCGGCCAGCTCACCGTGGGGCGCAGTGAGCTGCTTGAACGCGAGGACCAGGCCACCGAAGAGGAGACCCACACCGGAACCGGCGGCAGCCACCAATGCTCGTCGGCCCGGGCCCAGCTCCTCCTCCGGGGCGGACCAGCTGGTGAGGCCCCCGATGGCGTTCAGCTCGATCTCCACCTCGGCACCAAAAGCGCGGGCGAGGACGGCGTGACCCAACTCGTGGACCAGTATGGAGACGAAGACGATGCCGACCCAGGCCACCAGCAACGAGAGCTGCCCACTGGAGAGCCCGAGGAAGGCGGCGATCAAGAGAAACGAGGGGTGAATCGTCACCGGGATCCCGAAGAGTGGGAACGAGAGCATCGGCTCCATGATGGCCGATGCCGGGGCTTGAGGCCGGCGAGCGGGGTTACGCTCGGCCCATGTACGAAGATCTTCGGGCCGGCGTGGCCGCAGACATGCCCCGTCTCACCCAACTCCTCGGCGACCTCGTCCGTCTTCCATCGGTCAGTGCGCCCGGCTACGAGAAGGCGACAGTCCACGAGGCAGCGGAGCGGATCGTCGACATGCTCGGCGAGTACGGGTTCGAGAGCGGCCGCCTCCTCGAAGCAGACGGAGGGAATCCTGCGGTGTTCGCCGAGATCCCGGCACCGGAGGGAGCGCCGACATTGCTCCTCTACGCACACTACGACGTGCAGCCTCCCGGACCGGCCTCGGAATGGGAGACCGGCCCGTTCGAGCCGGTGGAGAAGGATGGCCGTCTCTACGGGCGAGGCGCCTCCGACGACAAGGCGGGGATCGTGATGCACCTGGGGGCGGTGGCGGCTCACCGGGGCCAACCCCCGGTTGGTGTCAAGCTCTTCCTCGAAGGCGAGGAAGAAGCGGGATCGGAGAGCCTTGGTGCAATCCTCGAGGAGAACTCGAGCCTGCTCGATCCGGATGTGATCGTGATCGGCGACGGGGCGAACTGGTCGGTTGGCGTGCCCGCCTTCCTCACCTCATTACGTGGGATCGTCGCGACGTCATTCGAGTTGCGGACACTCAAGGCAGCGGTTCACTCCGGGCAGTTCGGCGGCGTCTATCCCGATGCCTTGATCGCCATGTCACGCCTCCTCGCCTCGCTCCACGATGACGAGGGCAACGTCACGATTCCCGGGTTGGTCGCCGGGGAGGTGGACGGTCTGGACGTCCCCGAAGAGCTGGCCCGCCAACTAGCAGGCGTTCTCGATCACATCGAGCAGATCGGGACCGGCTCCATCCCTTCACGGATGTGGACCCGGCCATCGATCTCGGTGCTGGCCCTCGATGCGCCACCGGTGTCCGAGGCGATAAACCAATTGGTGCCGGTGTCGAGGGCGAAGGTGAGCATGCGCATCGCTCCCGGCCAGGACACCCTTGCCGCGCTGCAGGCACTCAAGGACCATCTCGTCACCAACGCGCCATGGGGGACGACCGTGGAGTTCCTTCACGAGGAGCATGGCGACGCCACCATCCTCGACACCGACAACTTCGCCGTCGAGGCGTGGACTCGGGCCTTCACCGAGGGTTACGGGACCGAGCCGGTGATGATGGGTGCCGGAGGGACCATCCCCTTCATCTCCACCTTTGCCGGGCTCTACCCGGCGGCACCAATATTGGTCATCGGGGCCGCCGACCCCACGAGCGCCTTTCACGCCCCCAACGAGAGCCAGCACCTCGGCGACCTGGAGAAGGCCGTCCTCTCCGAAGCGATCGCCTTCAGGCTTCTATCCGATTGAGCTCCTGGCCGGCCCGGCAGCTCGCCTGGGCCACCGCTTCGAGTAACGTCATACGTAATGTCTATAACCCAGCGAGGGCCCAGGTGGAGATGATCGTGTACGACGACGGCGACGCATTGGCGGATGGCGCCGCCTCCCTGATCGCCAGGTGGCTCCGGGAGGCTCCGCCGGGAGATGTCTCCCTGGGTCTGGCCGGCGGCGGCACCCCGAAGGAGACCTATCGGCATCTGGTCCACCAGGAGGCGCCATGGTCGCGAGTCCATGCCTGGATGGGTGACGAGCGATGGGTGCCCCCCGACCATCCACAGAACAACGGCCGGATGGCGCGTGATGCCCTCCTCGACCATGTTCCCGCGACGTTTCACCCACTCCCGTGGGATGAGGGAATCACTCCGGCGGACGCTGCGAAAACGTTCGACTCGGAGCTCGAGGGGCTGATGCAGGACGGTGATTTCGGCGCCGAGCTGATCATCTTGGGTCTCGGTGAGGACGGGCACACCTGCTCCCTGTTCCCGGGCACCACTGCCCTCGACGAGAAAGACCGGCTCTATGTGGAGAACTGGGTGCCGCAACAGGAGAGCTGGCGCACGACGGTCACCTTCCGGCTGCTTCATGCCGCGCGCCGTCTTGTCTTCCTGATCAGCGGTTCGGCCAAGGCGCCAGAGGTGGCCCGGATCCTCGATGACCGTCCCGCTGCCCGCTCCCCGGCGTGGGTGGCCGGTCGCGGGAAGGGCGAGACGACCTTGCTGCTGGATAGGGACGCGGCCACCGGTCTCGTCTGACCGTGCCAAGGACGCACCTGTCCGCGGAGGGGAGGACAGAGAAAGGTATGAAGGTATGCTCTATAGATCGCGATGCATCGCGGGAGCCAAGGTGAGCGAGAAATCGACTCCCATTTCCCTATTTGAGGATCCAGGATGACCTCCAATGCGGCAGAACCCGAGTACGCCGAGCTCGGGACGACGTTCCGGCCGGTGACGGTCGACTCACTCTCGGCAGCCGAGCAAATCGCGGAACAGCTTCGGAGTGCGATGATCGAAGGGTCGCTCAATCCCGGTGATCGCCTCCCCCCTGAGCCGGAGTTGGCGGCCGGCTTTGGCGTGAGCCGCCCCACCGTTCGTGAGGCGATGAAGATCCTGCGGGGTCAGGGAGTGGTCGAGACGGCACGCGGAGCGAGGGGTGGTCATTTCGTCCGGCATCCGAAGACCCTCGACATCGCCGAGAGTCTGGGCGAGACCTACTGCCTGTGGTTCGACATCGGCGACATATCTGTCGCGGAAGTCGACGAGGCGCGAGAGGTCGTGGAGCGCGCATGTGTCCGGCTCGCCGCCCTACGACGCACCGAGGACGACCTCGAGGTGATGAAGCGTGTCCTGGAGGCCGCCTCCGATCCCGAGCTCACTCTCGACGAGTTCCTCGGTCTGGAAGTCGCATTTCATCGTGCGATCGCCAACGCCGCACGCAATCGACTGCTCAATCTTCCGATGCAGGCGATCCACATCGTGCGACCCCGCACCAACAAGCTCCTCAAGACCCATGACCGCCCCAAGGTCCTCAGGCAACACCAGGCCCTTGCCGAGGCGATCGAGTCTGGAGACCCCGACGTGGCCGAGCAACGGCTCGAGCAACACATCGCCCATCTCGCCAAGCAGCGAGCCGCGGCGGCGCGTGCCGAACGCAAGGACATCAGGGAGATCTCAGTGTCGTCTCTCGGCGATGGGTGATCGAACTCGCCGAGCCCGCGACCTCAGCCCGCCACATTTCGACCCGCCACATTTCGATAGAGGCATCCATTGTTCGTGACCTGACCATCGGGTCCAAATGACAATCGATCAGGAGAGGCGGCCGGTGTCCCCGAGCAGATCTTGTAGCCCGGCCAGATCCTCAGGCATGCGCAGTGTCACTCCGGCGCAACCAAGACTCCGGGCGACGCCCTCGAGAGCCGAGCGTTGATCGACTGGCTCGGTGCCTGATTCGAGGCCGACAGTCGACAGTTCGGTCAGTCGTCTCCGGCGATGCTGCGCAACTCAGGCAGGAGCTCTTTCCCGACGATGTCCAAAACGCGACCGGGATCCACACTGGCGACCTGAATGGCGACATAGTCCGCGCCTATCTCCGTCACCAAGGG
>JBOGET010000165.1:0-1884 GCA_050741975.1 Acidimicrobiia bacterium | reverse complement strand
CTGGTGGCATGGATGACCTGGCTCACCGTGACCCTGGGCGAGGGCTTCGCACCACGCGGGAATCTCGCCCTCCCCTTTGTTGGGTTGTTCGACGGCTCCGCCAACTGGCCGGCCCTGGATGCCGAGGAGTGGTTGTACCTCGGTTTCGCCTTGCTCTCGGTCCTCGTCGGTCTGTTGTTCGGAGCGCTTCGCAGGAGCTGGCTGCGCTGGCCGATCCTGGGATGGTCGGCATTGGCCCTCATCTCGTCGAACTGGGTGTGGGACTTCGGCAACAACGCGGCCCGGGCCTTCGCCCCGATCATCGTCCTCGTCGCCCTCGGATGGATCCGATCCGACCTGGGCACTCAGGCCGATGCGGCCAGCGGAGACATGTCGGAAGCGGCCGAGCGCTGAGCCTGCTCCGGTCGAGGGCCAAAGGCCCACAGCACCGGGAGCATCCCGGCTGCGCGCCATGCGTTGACCGGCTCAACTGTGACGATCGGGGCAAAACAGACGACGAACAGTGCGGCGAGTACCCAAACCACATCCCGGTTTCGAATACCGACGACGAGGGTGCCGAGGGCCGCCGTCGCGAGCAACCAACCGGCCAAGGAGGGTTGATCGAGATATCCGGCGAAGGGAAGAGCCAGGAGATCGACCTTGGGCAACAGGGTGTCGAAGCCAAATCGCCAAATGCCGTACGCAGCCATCACCACCGATGCGGTCAGACCGGCAGCAAGCACCCGCCAACGACCGAACGCTGCAATCAGGTAGTCGGGCCGGGTCACGCCCAGCGCAACCCCGGCCCAATGGCTGTTCGACGCCATCGCGAGGGTGAGAAAGAGAATGGCAAGTGGCTCAGCCGTGTCTCCTGCGAACCCGATGTACAGGGCAGGATTCAAGAGCAGGAGCCATGCCTGCGTCCCAAGCCGGTTCTGCAGGACCAGGGCCGTGATCAGGACACCCACCAGAGCGAGACCGCCTACGATCGCCATCCCGTACGGGATGAGGTGGTGCTGGCCGCCGATCACTGCCCAGGTCAGCCATGAGTACCCGGCGCGGGCGAACCGGTAACCAGGGTCCCGGAGCACCTCGCCGAATTCGTAGCCAAGTGGGTCCGAGGCGATGATGGCGGTGGCCTGCCCGTCCCCCAGGGTCCATGCAGAGAACCAAGGCCCCACGTTCGCCACCGGAAGGTCCCACTTCTCGGCCGCTTCGGCGAGATGTCTCTCCGACCAGGTGGGTATGTACCCGGCCCGGGCGTAGAAAGCGGCCAGGATCACGACTGCGACGACCGCGACTATCTCGATATTGCGACGACGGCGTTCATCCATTGCGAATCCTGATCGACACGTCGGACGGGTGTGTTGAGCGAAACTACTCAGCCCCCGACCAGCTCCCTGAGGAATTTTCCGGTGTAGCTCTCCCCCACCTGGGCCACGTCCTCGGGCGACCCGAGGGCGATGACACGGCCTCCACCGCTCCCGCCCTCGGGACCGAGGTCGATCACGTGGTCGACGGACTTGATGACGTCGAGGTTGTGCTCGATCACCACCACCGTGTTGCCGGCGTCGACCAGACGTTGCAGCACCTGGAGCAGCTTCCGGATGTCCTCGAAATGGAGGCCGGTGGTGGGCTCGTCGAGGATGTAGAACGTGCGCCCCGTCGATCGCTTGCCCAGCTCGGAGGAGAGCTTGATCCGTTGTGCCTCCCCACCGGAGAGGGTGGTCGCCGGCTGGCCCAAACGCACATAGCCGAGACCGACGTCGAACAGGGTCTGGAGGACGCGCACGATCTTGGGCTGGTTCTCGAAGAACCCGAGTGCCTCCTCCACCGACATCTCGAGCACTTCGGAGATGTTGTGCCCCTTCCACAGGATCTCGAGTGTCTCCCGGTTGTAGCGGC
>JBOGET010000164.1:0-15796 GCA_050741975.1 Acidimicrobiia bacterium | reverse complement strand
TCGGGCGGGGCTGGGCCGGCGTGGCCATCACGCTCGGCAGCATCGTGCTGCTGGCCGGCTTCGCGTTCGCGGCCAAGACGCTGCGCGACACCTTCGGCTGGCTGGCGGCGATCTTCGGGATGATGGCCGCCACGATCGCCGCCTTCTGGGCCTTCGGGATCCTGCCCTCGGCCTGGGTCTACTTCGCCGACGGGCAGCGCGACCTCATGGAGGGCGTCGTCATCCCCGAGGCGCTCGGCGTCGGGGACAACGTGATGTCGGCGAACTTCTACCAGGTGTTCCGCGACGTGGTCGTCATGATCGAGACGACGATCGCGATGGGGGCGTTTGCGGTGGTGGCGCTGGCCGTGCAGAAGCGCTACCCCCGTGCCCTGGCCGAGGGCGAGGAGTCCCGACCGCAATCCGGCGGCTACAAGTAGCCGAGGGGAGGCACCATGGGCAAGACCGACCAAGGGCTCCATCCGGAGATCTTCGACGACTACCGGATCGAGACCGTCGATGCGGGCTGGCTGCAGGAGCGGGTCAAACCGAAGCGCCACATCGGCTTGACGCCCGAGTTGTGCATCCTGTGCCGCGCGTGCGAGGACGTCTGCCCCTGGGAGTGCATCTTCATGATGGCCCCCGGGATCGTGACCGATGCCCAGAACCCGGAGGTCATGACGCTGGCAAACACCGCCGCCGCCGTCTTCGTGATCGACGACAACGAGTGCACCCGCTGCGCGATCTGTGTGGAACGCTGCCCGTCCGACGCCCTGTGGCTCGGCCGGGTGACGTGACGAGATAGGACCTGGCTGTTGGCCCGATTTCCCACCCCGAACGTCCCTCGGTCGCCGGACGAGGTGAAGAAGCGCGTCCAGGACAACGTCGTCTGGAAGTCGATCTTCCGCCCCGGCTCGATCTACCGGAAGGGCTACCGGGACACGTCGCGGGACCGCGCGCTGGCGGCGATGAACAACGTGCTGTACCACCTGCACCCCGTGAAGGTGAAGCGGCACGGGTTGAAGCTGACCTACACCTATTGCCTGGGCGGGCTGAGCTTCTTCTTGTTCATCCTGCTCACCGTCACCGGCATCTTCCTGATGTTCTTCTACCGGCCCGCGGCCGGGGCCGGGCACGAGCTGGCCTACGCCGACATGCAGCGGCTGATCCGCGAGGTCACGTTCGGTGACTTCGTGCGGAACATGCACCGCTGGGCCGCCCACCTGATGGTGTTCACGGTGTTCCTGCACATGGCCCGGGTCTTCTACCACGGGGCCTACAAGCCGCCGCGGGAGTTCAACTGGGTGGTCGGGGTCGTCTTGCTCTTCCTGACGCTTCTCCTCTCCTTCTCCGGGTACCTCCTCCCCTGGGACCAGCTTGCACTGTGGGCGGTCACCGTGGGGACCAACATGGCCGGCTTCGTCCCGGTGATCGGGAACCAGGTCAAGTTCGCCTTGCTCGCCGGGGTGGAGGTCTCGGCGGCCACCCTGCTCCGTTTCTATGTGCTGCACGTGCTGGCGTTCCCGTTCATCCTGGTGATCTTCCTCGCCGTCCACTTCTGGCGGGTGCGCAAGGACGGCGGCATCTCCGGTCCGCTCTAAGGAGTCGTAAATGAGCGAAATCCCCGAAAGTCTGCTCAGAAGATCGGCAGAGGCCAAGGCCAAGGCCCTGGGACTGCCCGTCGAGCAAGTCCTGGCCGAGATGAAGGGCGAGGCACCGCCAACTCCGCCTCCCTCCGAGCCCGAGCCGGAGGCGTCTGCGGAGGCAGAGCTGGCCGAAGACATGGAAGAGGCAGCCGAGCGCTCGGAGGAGATCGAGGAGGCGATCGAATCGGTGGAGGAGGAAGCCGAGCCCTTGGACGAGGTACCGGCCGAGGGCGCTGCCCCCGAGGAGGAGCCCGTGATCGAGGCCGATATCGAAGCCGACGTCCCCCCCGCTCCACCCACCGAGGCCGTTTCCTCCCCCGAAGGGGGAGGTGTCGCCGAAGGCGACGGAGGAGGTCCACCCCCCTCGCCCGACCAGACGTCGGCGAGTCCCCCCGAGGAGGAGGGGGAAACCGAGGTCGAGCCGGCTGCCGCCGCCGTGGCGACTGCGGTGGAGGACAAGCCCGCCCCCGAAGGCGACGGATCGGGCAACGGCAGGGTGGCCGCCGTGGTCAGCCCCCGTCCCACCGTGCCCCCCAAGGGGACACCCGAAGGGGTGCGCACCCAGCGTCTGCTCACCGTGGTCAAGGCCAGGGCGATCCAGACCGTCAAGGCCGAGCCGACCGACAAGGTCAACACCTGGCCTCATCTCATGTTGATGGAGTTCGGCGCCCTGCTCGCTATCACCGGGCTGTTGGTGATCATGTCGGTGGTCATCCACTCGCCGCTGCTCGACCCGGCCAACTTCAACTCCACCCCCAACCCGTCGAAGGCACCGTGGTACTTCCTCGGGCTCCAGGAGTTGCTGTCCTACTTCGACCCGCAGATTGCCGGGGTGATGATCCCCACCATCACCGGGATAATCGGATTCATGATGGTGCCCTACGTCGACAAGAACCCGTCGACCCGTCCCAGTGACAGGAAGTTCGCCATCGCCCTCTATTCGCTGTTCCTGGCCGGTGCCGCCACCTTGACCATCTTTGGCGTCCTGTTCCGCGGTCTCGGGTTCAACTTCTCCTACCCGTGGAAGGACGGGGTCTTTTTCGACGACCTCAAGGACTGGGTGGACTTCGAATGACCCTGAACAACGCCGTCCTGATCGCAGTCGCCGTGGTGGCGATCCTCGGGGCGGCCGGGGCGTTCGCCGTCGCCTACCGCAGGTCTCAGATCACCGAGAGACCCGATCCCCTGGCCGGGGTCTCGGGCGAGACCAGGGCGGCCGACAGGTCGGGCCGGGCCGTCACCATCCCTCCCAAGGTCGAGGTGGTCGAGGCGGCGGAGGACGTCATCGTCGAGACGGAGACGGAGCCGGTCGAGGAGGAAGAGCCGGAGGCCGTCGTCGAGATACTGGAGACCCAGAGGATCGTGGAGGTCTCCCCCGAGGAAGGCGGTGTCAGCCGGCGTCAGTTCTTCAATCGGGCCATCACCGCCACCTTCGGCACGTTCCTCGCGGCCCAGGGTCTGTACTACCTCGCCTTCTTCTGGCCCAAGCTGACCGGTGGATTCGGAGCCGACATCGATGCCGGCCCGGTTTCCGATCTCCGGACCCGGGTCTTCACCTCGACCGGTGGCGTCCTGCCCCTGTTCATCCCCGAAGCCCGGGCCTATCTGGTCCCCGCCCCGGACGAGCTGTCCGCTCAATTCGAGGGCCAGAGTGTCGCCACCGACGGTCTGATGGCGCTCTACATGCGATGTGTGCATCTCGGTTGCCGGGTCCCCTGGTGCGCCCCGTCCCAGGGCTTCGAATGCCCCTGTCACGGCTCCAGGTACAACGCCGTCGGCGAGTACTTCGGTGGGCCTGCCCCTCGTAATCTCGACCGATTCGTCGTCGAGAATCGAGACGGCAGCCTCGTGATCCGGACCGGGAGCATCATCCAGACGCCTCGGGCGCCGGAGCCGAGTGCCCAGTATCCGCAGGGGCCGAGCTGCATCAGCGCCGTGGCCGAGAGCACCGAGGCATGACCGCCAACATCATCACGGTCATCGCCGTGGTCGCCGGCATGACCTGGCTCGGCATCTTGTTCATCTCGGCGATACGCAATCGCGGTGGTGAGGAGATCGGTCCCAACCTCCGACCCGGGATCAACGACGAGGAGATAGAAACCCGACGGCTCGAAGGGGGGCAGAAGGCGGCGATCGCCTTCTCCGCCTTCCTCGCCGTGTCGCTTCCCCTCTACTTCCTTGGCGAGCAGGCGCGGCAAGAGGGGTTCGTGGACGAGTTCGCCGAGGCCTCGACCAGCCGTGGCGAGCACATCGTCGCAGAGTTCGCCTGTTTCTCCTGTCACGGCCCCGAGGGCTCGGGCGGTACCACCAACTACGTCGAGAAGAGGTCGGGAGTCACGGTGGCCTGGGCCGTGCCCTCGCTCAACGACGTCTTCTTCAGGTACGACGAGGACGAGGTCAATTTCTGGATCACGTATGGCCGTGGCAACACGCCGATGCCGGCATGGGGAATCCCGGGAGGCGGCCCGCTCAACACCGAGCAGGTGGTCGACGTGGTCAACTACCTGAAGACGATCCAGGTCACCCAGGAGGAGAACCTGGCCGACCTGGAGCCAGGGATCAGCGCCGCCCTCGACACCCTGACCAATGCGGACGCCACGGTGGAGGCAGCCATCCTGAGCCAGCGTCAGGTGGTGGCCCAGATCGAGGCGGCACCGGCGGACGCGGCCCTGGCCGTCGACCTCTCCAAGCGGGCACGCCAAACACTCGACGCCGCCGGTGGCGGGATCGACACCGACGCCGACGGCGTCTCCGACGCCGCCGAGACCGAGCTCAGCGCCATCTCCCAAGACGCTCTGGAGGGGTACCGGATCATAGAGCCGGTCAGCCTCGACCCGGCGACACCGGACGCCGAGCTGGTCGAGGGCGCTCTCGCCGACCTCCAGACGGCATCCGAGACCGACCCCATCGTCCTCACCAACGTCACCGCCATCGAGACCGCCCTCGCGGAGGGGGCGGTCGACCCGGCGATTGGGTTGAGCGCCGCGGCCCTGGCCACCTTGGAGGAGACCCGGGCCGAGGCCGAGACGGCCGGGATCGAGGTACCCGCAGCGGTCGAGAACCTGGACGGCGCCAACGAGCTGGCGGCCGCTCTGGAGGCGGCTGGAGCGGCCGAGGAGCCGGTGGAAGGGGCAACCGAGTTGGCCGCGGCGGCGACCGCGGCGATCGAGGACGGCTCGGACCCCGATGGTGACGGCTTGTCGACCGGGGCCGAGAACGGCATCACCACCCAGGTCGAGGCGGCGATAACGGCCACCACGCCCACGGAGGTCGCCTCGATAACACTCGACCCGACCAACCCGGCCTCGGTCGGTGGCGAGCCGGATGCCACCACCGCCACCCGGTTCGTCGGCAACCTGGAGTCATTGGCGACCACCCTCACCATCACCAGCAACAACATGGATGCGCTTCACGCCAACGAGAGCGCCGGGGTCGGCTTCCTGGAGAAGGCGCTCGAAGCCAAGCTCTACTCCATCGATTTCGAGGGCGTGGCCGGGGCCATGGGATCCTCGCCCGAGGAGGCGCAGCGGGCCGTGGGTCTCTTCAACTCCAATTGCGCCCGTTGTCACACCGCCGGCTACAGCGCCGGCCCTCCCTATACCCAGGAAGCGGGCTCGGGCGGATTCGGGCCCGCCCTTTGGGACGGACGGCCCACGGTCCAGTTCGGGGAGGCCGCCGATGACCCGGCGGACGACCTCCTGGTTCAATTCCTGATCAATGGCTCGGAGGCGGAGACGCCATACGGCCTGAACGGGTTCGGCTCGGGGCGGATGCCCGCCTTCGGGCCCAATCTCAGTCTCGAGGACATCGAACTGCTTGCCAGGTATCTGAGGAGCGGCAATCTGGACGGAAAGGAGGGTGTCAGTGTTCTTCCGTGAGTTCTTCCGGTCGCTGCTCTCGGCCAACCTGTTCGTCACCGGGATCATCCTCACCCTGGCCGCGGTGGCGCTGTTCTACGGCTCGATCTACTTGTTCAACTACACCAACCTGGGCAAGAGACTCGGGTTCCTGGTCACCGGGTCGGCGGTGTTCGGCTGGCTGACCATCACCTCGATGCTCTTCGTGGTCTATGCCCCCCGTGGCCCCAAGCCCGACGACATCGAAGGGCTCAACGCCTTCGAGATCCGCATCATCCCCATCACCTATCTCCTGGTGTCGCTGGTCGTGTTCCTGGCCTTCCTCGTGGCGTTGCACCAGTACGAAGAGGTGCAGGAGAAATCAAGCGCTTAGCGCGTTTCCTCCCCCGGAGGGGGAGGTGGCCCTGAGGGCCGGAGGGGGCGTTTTCCAGCGACACGTGATAGAAATCCCCGCTCCCCGGCTTCGCCGGTACTCCCCCCTTCGGGGGGAGAGACGGAAGCCGCCAATCAAAGACGGCTTCCGTAGTAGCTGAGGACCTGCAGCTCCATCGACAGGTCGACCTGGCGGACGGAGACGGTGTCGGGGACCCTGATCCGGACCGGGGCGAAATTGAGGATCGAGTGGATGCCATGCTCCACCAGCCTGTCCGCGACCTGTTGTGCCGCCACTGCGGGCACGGCGAGGATGGCGATCTCGAAGGATTTCGAACGGCAATCACCGTCGAGGACGTCGAGATGCTGGATGGTGACGGATCCCACCTGGGACCCGATCTTGCGCACATCGGTGTCGTACAGGGCCACTACGTCGAATCCCCGGCGGCTCAGCCCTCCGTAGTTGGCCAGGGCCCGGCCCAAGTTCCCCGCTCCGACGATCGCCACCCGTCGCCGCTCTGCGATGCCGAGCTCCTGGCGTATCCGCGCCTTGAGCTCGCCGACCGAGTACCCGATGCCACGCACCCCGTGGAAGTCGAGGTGGGAGAGGTCCCGGCGCACGTTGGCGGCGTTGGCTCCGGCGGCCACCGCCAGCTCCTCGGAGCTGACCACGTCTCGGGTCGAATCCAGGTCCTCGAGCAACCGGAGGTAGCGGGGGAGCCGAACCACGGTGGCCTTTGGGATTTCGTTCACAAGCGCACCTTAAACCCGCGGACTAGGAATCCCGGCTACGAGGTCCTGCTATCTAACCTCACGTCCCATGCCATCACCTTCCGTCCTCGTCGTCGGTGGAGGCCCGGCCGGCTCGGCTGCCGCCTACTGGCTGGCGCGGGACGGGCATGAGGTCACCCTGGCCGAGAAGAAGGAGTATCCCCGCGACAAGACCTGTGGCGACGGGCTGACCCCGCGGGCCGTGCTCCAGCTCCAGCACATGGGGTTCGAGTTCGACGTGCCCGAGTTCCACAGGATCACCGGTCTTCGCTCCTACGCCGGCGAGGAGCTGACGTTGGAGCTTCCCTGGCCCGAGCACTCCCGTTTCCCGAATTGGGGAGGCGTGATGCGACGCAGCGACCTGGACGCCCAGGTGGCGACCCTTGCCGAGAAGCAGGGGGTGAGGATCCTGGAGAAGACCCTGGCCACACCGGTGATCGAGGAGGGGCTGCTCACCGGGGTCACCCTGGCCCACGACGGAGCCCAGGAGACGATCGCTCCGGAGGTGACCGTGATCGCCGACGGCTCGATGAACCGATTCGGGCGGGAGCTGGGGAGCGAGCGGCGCAAGGATTATCCCATGGGGCTCGCCGCCCGTGGCTACTACGCCTCGCCCCGATCCACCGACCCGTTCCTGGAGAGCCAGCTCGACCTGAGGGACTCGGCGGGGGCGACCATGCCCGGTTATGGCTGGGTGTTCCCGCTCGGTGACGGGACGGTGAACGTCGGCGTCGGCCTGCTTTCCACCTTCACGCGTTGGAAGCACGTGAACACCACCCGGATGATGGCCGACTACGTGGCCACGGCACCGGAGTACTGGGAGTTGAGCGAGGCGTCGCAGCTCACATCTCCCGTCGGCGGGAAGCTGACCATGTCATTCTCCAAGGGACCGCTGGTCGGCGGAAACTGGATCACGATCGGCGACGCCGCCGGCGCCATCAACCCCTGGAACGGGGAGGGGATCTCCTATGGCTACGAAACGGGGCGGATCGCCGCCGACCACGTCGGCCGTGCATTGGGCACTGCAGATTTTGGGCTCTTACGCCGATATCCACAGCATCTCGAGGATGAGTACGGCCTCTACTACAAGATGGCTCGGATCTTCGTGAAGTTGATCGGTCACCCGTCCGTGATGCGGACCCTCGCTCACACCGGGTTGCGTAACCGCTCGTTGATGGAATGGACACTGAAGGTCATGGCGAACCTGCTTGACGAAGACGACAAACACATGGGGGAGCGAACCTACGATGCCCTGGCTGCGGTCGTCCGGACCCTGCCGACATCGTGAAACCCGAGCTTCTCGTATTCGACGTGAACGAGACCCTGCTCGACATGTCGCCGCTGAAGATCGACTTCGAGGACGTCTTCGGGACGTCCGACCCGATGGGTGAGTGGTTCGCCCGGATGCTGCACGGATCCCTCGTGTCCAACCAGCTCGGCGACTACCGCGCCTTCGGGGTGATCGGGGTCGAGGCCCTGCTCCTGGTGGCCGAGCGGCACGGGATCGATCTCGACGAGGCCACGGCGACCGAGGTGGTCACCCGTCTTGCCATCCTCCCCGTCCATCTCGACGTGATCCCGGCCTTGGAGCGTCTGCTCGATGCCGGGTTCCGCACCGCCGCTCTGACCAACGGCAGCACCAAGGCCGCCAACGTCCAGATCGAGAACGCCGGGCTCCACACCTTCATCCAGCGGGTGGTCTCGGTCGAGGAGGTGGGTCGGTTCAAACCCGATCCGGCCACCTATCGCCACGCGGCCCAGGTCATGGATGTCCACGTGTCCCAGTCCATGCTCATCTCGACCCACGACTGGGATGTGGCCGGCGCCATCGACGCCGGGGCCGATGCCGCGTTCGTCCGGCGACCGGGTTCACTGTGGAGTCTTCCCGGCCCGATGCCCGACGTGGTGGGGACCAACCTCAGGGAGATCGCCGACCGGCTGATCGGCTGATCACAGTCGGGGAGCCACCTCTTCGG
This sequence comes from Acidimicrobiia bacterium, assembly GCA_050741975.1. Lineage (GTDB taxonomy): Bacteria > Actinomycetota > Acidimicrobiia > Spongiisociales > ZC4RG35 > JARDZU01. The sequence goes on along the minus strand of JBOGET010000164.1, from coordinate 7,195 downwards.
CCAACTGTTGCATCAGCTCGACCTGGGGTCCGTAGTCCAGCGTGGCGAAATGGCTGCGGGCGACGAACTCCACAGGCAGGGCGGCACGCCGGCGAAGATCAAGGAGGCGCTCCACGATCTCGTCGCTCGGTCCGGCCAGGATTGCCCGACGGTGGAGGGCCCCACGATCCTCTTCGGTTTGCTCGGGGGCGGGTGGCGGGGGACCGGATCGGGTGGCTGAGGCCTTCATGTCCGAGTACTTCCAGCTCATGTGCCAGAGATGGTCGGTGTAACGCGACCAGGCGTCGTCGGCGGAGACACCGGGGAGGATGACCGAGTAGTGGATGATGCGGAGCTCGCGGGGGTCGCGGCCGATCTGATCGCACTCGTCGCGGACCCAATCCAGTTGTTGAAGGAACCGGTCCGAAGATACATTCGAGAAGATCCCGTCGGTGAGACGAGCGGCGCGGCGGATCGCCGGCTCTGCCCCGCCCCCGATCAGGATCGGGATCCGGCCTGATGGGCGGGGTCTCACCGCCAGCTCCGGCAATTGGTACACCCGACCCCGGTGGGTGAACGGCTCGCCGCTCCAGGCCCGGGGGAGGATGGACAGGATCTCCTCCATCGCCGTCCCCCGCTTCTCTATGTTGGCGCCGAGACCTTCGAACTCGATCCGGCTCCAACCCAATCCCAGGCCCAGGGTGAACCGCCCGCCGCTGAGAAGACTGACGGTGGCGGCGTCCTCGGCCAGCCGCAGGGGGTGGTGGAGTGGGGCGAGTATGACGCCGGTGCCGATCTCGATGCTCGAGGTGGCGGCGGCGATGGCGCCGCTGACCACCGCCAGCGACGGCATGTAGCCGTCGTCCACGAAGTGATGTTCCGTGGTCCACACCGAGGAGAGTCCGAGTCGCTCCGCTTCGACCGCCAATCGAATGGTCTCCTCGTACGCCCGTGACCAATCGCTCTCGCCGGGACGCAACTGGGCGCTCAGCAAACCGAATCCGAGACTCACGTGACTATGGCTCCTGGCATGGCGGCAGCCTAAGCCAACCCCGGTAATTGGAGGCCACAGGGGTCGTGTGCGGACCTGTCGCTTCCAATTAGGAGAGGTGTTCGGTGAGGATGGAGATCGGCGCGATGAGTTTCGGTGCCTGGTCGCGTCTCAATATCGACGCGGCCGCGCTCGGTACGGTCGGCGTGCAAGACACGAAAGGACATCTCATGAAGACCACGACATCCAGCGATGGCACCATCATCGCATACGACCGACTCGGCGAGGGCCCTCCGATCGTGTTGGTGTGCGGCGGGTCGGTCGACCGCATGTCGAATGCCGGTCTGGCAGGCGAGCTTGCCGCCGACCTCACCGTGTACAACTTCGATCGGCGGGGCCGTGGGGACTCGGGTGACACCGCGCCGTATGCCGTCGAGCGGGAGCTCGAGGACATCGCCGCCATGATCGAGGCGGCCGATGGCTCCGCCTATCTGTATGGCACGTCTTCGGGCGCCGCCCTGGCGATGGACGCGGCAGCAGAGGGGCTCCCGATCGAGAAGCTGGTGTTGTGGGAACCTCCCTACAGCGTCAACGGTCGGCCCGATCTCCCGGCGGACACGGCCACCGTCTACCGCGATCTGGTCGATGCCGGCCGACGCGGCGAGGCGGTCGAGTACTTCATGGCGAAAGTGGTCGGCCTGCCCCCGGAGTTCGTCGAGGGCGCCCGTCAGGCACCGTGGTGGGCCCAGCAGGAGGCTCTGGCCCACACCCTCGCCTACGACGCCACCATCATGGGCGACTACACCATTCCCGCCGAGCGGGCGAAGAAAGTGTCGGTGCCCACGATCGTCATCGACGGCGAGGCCAGCTTCCCGTTCCTGCACGAGACCGCCGATGCCCTCGCCGCGTTGATACCGAACGCGCAGCGTCGCACCCTGGCCGGACAGGAGCACAACGTCGACCCGGCGGACCTCGCCCCGGTCATCACCGAGTTCCTCCGTTCCTGACCCGTCGACCAGAGAACCTCACATGAGCCCCGCATACGGCGCCGCGATCGACCCCATGGTGAGTGCCGCCACCGCCGGTGATGAAGATGCCTTCGCCGAGCTGGTGCAGCGTCACCGCCGGGAATTGCATGTGCACTGCTACCGGATGTTGGGCTCATTCCAGGAGGCCGAGGATCGGGTGCAGGAGACCTTCCTCCGCGCCTGGCGCAGCCGCCACACCTTCGAGGGAAGGTCCACCTATCGGGCCTGGCTGTACCGGATCGCCACCAACGCCTGCCTCGAGTCATTGCGACGCCGTCCCCGACAGGTGCCCGCCCCGGAGGCGGGTGGCCGACTGCCACCGTATCCGGACTACCCGGGGCTGCAGCCATCCCCCGACCGCTTGTTGGACGAGCTGGAGGCCACGGAGCCGGACGCCGTAGCCGTGGCCAGGGACACCATCGGGCTGGCCTTTCTCGCCCTGATTCAGTTGCTGCCTCCCAAACAGCGAGCGGTCCTGATCATGCGAGATGTGCTCGCCTTCTCGGCGGCCGAGACCGCCGGGGTCTTGGATGACACGGTTGCCGCGGTCAACAGCGCGCTGCAGCGAGCCAGGGCGACCCTGGGCAGGTATCGGCCCCACGACTCGGACCACTTGTCCACGGGGCCCGCCACCGAAGACGAGCTCCGCCTCGTCCAGCAGTACATCGAGGCCCACGAGAGGGCCGACCCGGCGGCCGTGGTTGCGATGCTGGCGGAAGACGCCCGTCTGACCATCTCGCCCATGGGAATGGTCTGGGACGGCAAAGACGACATCACTCCCGACTTCATGGCAAACATGAACTCCCTTGGCGAGTTCCGATGTGTCGCCACCGGGGCCAACCGTCAACCGGCGGTGGCCAACTATCTCCGTACCTGGGAAGACGACGTTTACCGGGCGTTCAGTCTGGTGGTGCTGGGGATCCAGGACGGGCAGGTGGTGGACATGACCACCTTCGTGGAGCCCGCTCTGTTCGAGGCCTTCGGGCTGCCCGCCTCCCTGTGATCGCATCGGCCCGGTTCTGTCACGGTGAGACTGGTCAACGGCCCCCTTCCACCCGGGCTCATCAGATGGATGGTCATCATCTCGCCCGGTCGCACGCGTGTCTTCCAGGCGCGGGAGTCGGCCGGCGGCGTCGTGTTCGTCCATGTCGGTGACATAGAGCTCGAGAGTCTCGACGGCCGCCGTTACCGGTTCGGGTCTGGAGCGATCATGCATCTGGATCGACTGCCGCTCCGTCGCATCCGCAACGATGGGGCCGGCCGAGCCGTGCTGGTCGCGGTGGGACGTGTCTCCCGAAGGCATCGCGGGTCGATGATTTCGACGTCTTGGCGACGTCATATGTCACAACGACCGAGGAGGAAGTGGTGAGAAAGCTCATCGTCGCCGAGGGGCTCGCGCTGGACGGTGTGATGCAGGCCCCGGGTCATGCCGACGAGGATCGAAGCGGCGGCTTCGAGCACGGCGGCTGGCAGATGCCGTACTTCGACGAGGTCGCCGGGGCCGAGGTGGCCAAGTCGATCGCCGAGACCGGCGCCTTCCTGTTCGGCCGCAAGACCTACGAGATCATGGCGGCTCATTGGCCCAACGTGCCCGAGGGCGACATGTTCGCCGACGCCCTCAACGGGCTGCCCAAGCACGTGGCGTCGACCACGCTTGAGGAGCCGTTTTCGTGGGCCAACTCGACCCTGTTGCAGGGAGACGTCGCCGACGCGGTCGCCGCCCTCAAGAGCGAGCCGGGCGGGAATATCGTCGTCCTCGGCAGCGGTCGCCTGGTCCAGACCTTGATGCAGCACGACCTGGTCGATGAGTACCGGCTCATGATCCACCCACTCGTCCTCGGCACCGGCAAGCGTCTGTTCGAGGAGGTGGGCCAGTGGAGGTCGTTGCGGCTCGTCGACTCCAGGACGACCACGACCGGCGTCCTCCTCGCCACCTACCAGGTCGAGAGATGATGGTCGGGCAGTGAGCCCGAGGCGATCCGGGCGCCGTTCCATTCCTCCTGATTTACCCCACTTATCGGCCCGTTCTAAACTCAGATGGTGACTCTGGCCGACTATCTGCCGATCGGGATCATGCTTCTGCTGGCCACGGTGTTCGTGGCAGTGTCCCTGATCGCCTCCCGGCTGGTTCGGCCCGACCGGCCCACCGAGGCCAAGCTCGACCCATATGAGAGCGGGATCGTCCCGGAGACGGAGCCGGTGCAGCGGTTCCCGGTCAAGTTCTATCTGGTGGCGATGCTCTTCGTGATCTTCGATGTCGAGATCATCTTCCTGTTCGCCTGGGCCTCGATCTTCGACAGGCTTGGCTGGTACGGGGTGACGGCCATCCTCATCTTCACCTTCTTCGTGGCCGAGACCCTCGCCTATGTCTGGAAGCGGGGTGCTCTCGACTGGAACGTGCACCGGCGGGCCCGCTACATACCCACCGACGCCACGGACGAGGCCGCTTAGTGGTCACCACCGCGCCTGGCAATCTGCTCATGACCACCGTTGACCGCGCCGCCCGATGGGCCCGGACCCGGTCGATGTTCCCCGCCTCTTTCGGGCTCGCCTGCTGTGCCATCGAGATGATGGCCACCGGGGCGGCCCACTACGACCTAGCCCGGTTCGGGATGGAGGTGTTTCGGGCCTCGCCCCGCCAGTCCGACCTCATGGTGGTGGCCGGGCGGGTGAGCCAGAAGATGGCCCCGGTCCTGCGTCAGGTGTACGACCAGATGCCGGATCCGAAGTGGGTGATCTCCATGGGCGCCTGTGCCTCGACCGGCGGCATGTTCAACAACTACGCCCTGGTCCAAGGCGTCGACCAGGTGGTCCCGGTCGACATCTACGTGCCCGGGTGCCCGCCCGGACCGCAGAGCCTGATGCACGGGATCCTCACCCTTCACGACAAGATCATGAAAGGCGAGATCGTCAACTGACCGACGAGACCCACGCTCACGAGGACGAGGTCGTCGAGCGCCCCTTGCCCGAGAACCAGGTCCTCAGAGACCTGTTCGAGGGGTTCTCGGATGTTTCCTGGGGGCTCTCGCTCGGCCAGGACGTGGGGCGGGTGCCCAACGGACGTTGGCTCGACTTCGGGTTGGCGGCCGAGGAGGCCGGGTTCGAGGTCTGCGTCGATGTCACAGTCGTCGACTGGATGCGTCAGCGCCCCGAGCGGTTCGAGGTGGTGGCCAACCTGTTGTCGATGCAGCATCGTCTCCGGCTGAGGATGATCACCACCGCTCCCCGGCAGGAGCCAACAGTTGCCTCGCTGGTCCCGATCTGGCCCGGCACCAACTTCGCCGAGCGCGAGGCGTATGACATGTTCGGTGTCGTCTTCGAGGGCCACCCCGACCTGACCCGCATCCTCATGCCCGACGAGTGGGAGGGTCATCCGCTGCGCAAGGACTTCGGGGTGGGTTCGGTGCCGGTGCAGTTCAAGGAAAGCCACAAGGTGAGCTGAGATGACCGAGGACACCAAGACGCTCGACGTGTGGGTCGCCGGGACCGAGGAGCCCGAGCTCAGCCCCACCGACGAGGGCGCCCAGGAGATCTCCACCGATGAGTCGGGACGTCGTCTCGACGAGCAGTTCGGGCGGGTGGTCGAGGACGACTACGTCTTCGACGACGTCGCCGACGCCGAGGAGCGGATGATCCTCAACATGGGCCCCCAGCATCCCTCCACCCACGGTGTGCTCCGCCTCCAGATCGAGCTGGAGGGGGAGATCATCCGCCGTACCAAGCCCATCATCGGCTATCTCCACACCGGGATGGAGAAGACGGGCGAGCAGCTCAACTTCTCCCAGGGTGGGACCAATGTCACCCGCATGGACTACCTCGCTCCGTTCCACAACGAGCTGGTCTACTCGCTCGCGGTGGAGCGGCTGCTGGGGATCGAGGTCCCGCCGCGCGCCGACGCAATCCGGGTCCTGATGACCGAGTTGAACCGGTGCTCGTCGCACCTGGTCGCCTTGGCCACCAATGGGATGGACATCGGGGCCATCTCGATGATGATCTACGGGTTCAGGGAGAGGGAGCAGATCCTGGCCTTCTTCGAGAAGACCACGGGTCTCCGCATGAACCACAACTACATCCGCCCCGGCGGCGTCGCCGCCGATCTCCCCCCGGGTTGGAAGGACGATGTGGCCGCCATCCTCGACGAGCTCCCAGGCCGGATTCAGCAGTACGACGACCTACTGGAGAACAACCCGATCTGGATGGCCCGGACCAAGGGGGTGGGGGTCATCTCTGCCGAGGAGGCGATCGCCTACGGGATCACCGGGCCCACGCTGCGCTCGACGGGCGTCGACTGGGACATCCGCAAGGCCTTCCCCTACAGCGGGATCGAGCAGCACGAGTTCGAGGTCCAGGTGGGGGAGCATGGCGACGTCTACGATCGGTACCGGATCAGGGTCGAGGAGATCCACCAGTCGCTGCAGATCGTCGAGCAGGTGATGGACACCATGCCCAAGGGGGACTTTCGGGTCGACGATCGGAAGGTGACCCCACCGCCTCGGGCGAGGATCGACGAGTCGATGGAGGCGCTCATCCATCACTTCAAGCTGTTCACCGAGGGGTACAAGGTCCCGGCGGGGGAGACCTACGTCGCCGTGGAGTCGCCCCGGGGCGAGCTGGGGTGCTATCTGGTGTCCGACGGGGGGGCCCGTCCCTACCGCATGCACACTCGTGCCCCTTCCTTCGCCAACCTCCAGGCACTACCCATCGCCATGGCCGACTCCCTGATGGCCGACACCGTCGCCACCATCGCCTCCCTCGACCCGGTGATGGGCGACGTGGACCGGTAACCGCGTTCCTAATGCAGGGCGTCATGTATATGTGACGCGGTGCATAAAGATTCAGCGCACGAAGCCGATCGAGGTGTGGGCCGTGGGCCGGTCTCCGACCGGCTCCTCGTCGAGGTCGGGGACTCCGAGCGCCGGCGGTGCCATGGGTCTGAGGCCGCCACCCGGGTCGTACACCTCGAGATCCAGCGGGTACAGGTTGGGGACGATCCGCCCGTATCGATCCCGCTCGAAAGTGACGGTCCCGTTGTCGTAGTAATTGGGCTCCAGTGAAGGGCCGAAGTCCTCCTCATACACATAGGTGGGCAGCGTGAGGAGGGGCCGGCCATCCTGGGCGTAAAGGAGCACCTCAACCGGTTCACCATCCCGGTCGTATGCGTAGATGTTGGTGATCGGCTCACCGTCCGCAGACATCA
>JBOGET010000163.1:0-3409 GCA_050741975.1 Acidimicrobiia bacterium | reverse complement strand
GACACGGGCCCGGGAAGGACACCCTCGAAGGTGAACCGCCCCAGCTCGTCGGTCTCGGTGACCACCGTGCCGCCGACAAGATGCAGCTCGACGGTGAAATGCCCGGCAGATCGACATGGCCCTTCAGACGACGTACCGCTGCGTTGCACTCGATATCCCGCATCCACGGCACAGAGCGACCCCCGGGAAAACCCGGGGGTCGCTGTTTCTGGCCCCCTGACCGTCGGTGTCAACGCCGACGGCCGCCCCAGAAGTCACGCTGCGGGTAGACGTCGCCGACGATAGCCCTTGAAGCCCTCGGCGATCGAGGCGAGACGACCGATTGCTCGGGTCGGTCGACCGATTTGCCGCACTCCCTCCGGCCGAGCCAACTTTGTCAGCCGGTGATTCTCGGCCTCGGCCCGATAGCGATCGATCTTCTCCTTCGCCAGGTCGAGGTACATGTCGGGGTGATAAGGATTCATTGCGTCTCTCCCATCGGTTGGTGCGTCACAAACCCCACGAGCCGAAAGAGGGATTGCCCTCCCCCCTGATACATCCGGCTTCAGGTCACCCCTGTTCGCGCCGGCGGGCCCGATGGGCGGCGACGTTCTCCCGAGTGGTGCAGGTATCGGAGCAATGAAGACGGGAGCGGTTGCGGGAGGTGTCGACGAAGACATCGCCACATGTCGACGACCGGCAGATGCCGAAACGTTCGAACCCACCTTCGATCAGGGCCACACCCAGACCCATGGCGGTGATCGCACCCAGATATCGGGAGGGACGATCGCTCTCCGACTCGAAGTGGAGATGTGGCTCCGGGCCGTGCACGCTCACCCTGGGGACGGCGTTGACATCCGTCAGCAAGTCGTTGAGCACGGCAGCGGCCTCGGCCTCGGCCGGAGCCTCGAACACCTGACGCAACCGGGCACGAAGAGCCCGCACCTCGTGCAGATCCCGCTCCTCCGGCTTCCAACCGGGTCGGCACCAGTCGCCGTCGTGAGCCTCGATGAAGTCGGCCACCTCTCTCGGGGTGCTCAGCTTGTCGACGCCGCTGACAACATCGAGCGTATTGACCAGGTCCACCGCCGTCCGCACCGGCCCGTCGCTGTAATGTGAAAAATCCATTTGATCCCTTACATTGTCTCGTCTATTGTGTAAGGTACGAATTAAGTATAGCCCGCTACATCTGTTTGGCACCATGAGCATTCGGACCAGTATCGACAGGACAAGGCGAAACCCTCGGGCGCTGGTGATCGCCGCCATCCTCGCGGTGTACTTCATCTGGGGCTCCACCTATCTCGGATTGCGCTTCGGGCTGGAGGGCTTCCCACCGTTCCTCCTCAATGGTTTTCGATTCCTCATCGCCGGAGCCGTCCTCTTCGTGATCCTGAAGTTCCGGGGCCGTGCCACCGCCACCCGGCGCCAAGTGTGGAACGCCGCTCGCATGGGCGTGCTGCTCCTCGTCGGTGGTGTTGGCCTGGTCACCCTGGCCGAGGACGTGGGTGTGGGCTCCGGCATCGCCGCCACCGCCGTGGCCGTGATCCCGGTGTGGATCGCCCTGATCGGCGGGGTGTTCGGTGATTGGCCGCGACGACGAGAGTGGATGGGCCTCGTCGTCGGTCTGGCCGGGGTCCTGGTCCTGGCCCAGGAGGGGGACTTCCGGGCGAGCTCTCTCGGCACGACTCTCATCGTCATCGCCCCGATCGTCTGGGCGTTCGGCTCGATTTGGGGAACGAGACTGGATCTCCCCGAGTCTTCGATGGCGACCGCCATCGAGCTGATCGCGGCCGGCGTGCTCATGACGGCGATCGGACCGCTGGTGGGTGAGCGGATCACCGAGCCTCCCCCCACCGTGGCCTGGGTCGCCCTCGTCTATCTGGCCATCATGGGCTCGCTGGTCGCGTTCACCGCATACATCTTTCTTTTGAAGACGGTCCGCCCCGCCCTGTCCACCAGCTACGCCTACGTGAACCCGGTGGTGGCCGTGGCCCTCGGCGTCACCCTGGGACAGGAGACGATCACCGGCCCGGTGTTCGTAGCCCTCCCCCTGATCCTGGTCGGCGTGGCCTTGGTCGCCACGGGCAAGGCGGGCGGGGGAAGCCGCGAGGAAGTGAGCGATCCGTCCCCCTCGTTCACCGTCTCACGGGAGGAAGCGGCCTAGCCGCTGGTCCGGATCAGGACCAGGTCGTCCGCCGCCGACTCCGGGAGCCAGACCTCACCGGCACGTCCCAGAATCTGACGCACCTCGCCCGGGCTGCTCGGGAGCGGATAGGTGTGGAACTGCTCTGTGCCGGGATCGAAACGGACGATCGAGTTGGACCCGAAGTCGCTGGCCCACACGATGTCGGAGTCGTCGACGAACACGGCGTAGGCCTGCGGATTGTTGCCGGGAAGATGCCAGGTGTCCCAGGCCCGGGACTCCGGGGTGTACCGGCTCAGGTTCCCCGCATTCCACTCGCTGACCCAGATCCTGCCCTGCGTGTCGGACCAGACCCTCCGCGCCCCCTGGTCGGCGGTAGGCGGCTCGAGCACCGTCGTGGTCCCATCGTCGTCGATGGCGCCGACGAAGGACCCCGCCAGCGAGGCGTAATAGACGTCCCCGCCCGGCGTGGCGGTGATGCCGTACGGGCCTCTCCCCTCCGGCGCGTCGTATACCACCATTTCCCCGCTGCCCGGCTCGAGACGTCCGTAGACCCCGCTCTGACCGGTGAACCACAGCATCCCTTCCCCGTCGAAGGTGGCCGTGTTGAGATTGGCGTCGGGTCGATCGTCGGGCAGAGGGAACACCGTCACCTCCAGACTCGACGGGTCGACTGCGAGGATGGCGTTCAACCCGCTGTCGGTTACCCAGGCCGTCCCTTCGTCGTCGACGATCACTCCGTGTGGCCGCGATCCCGAGCCGAGATCCGTGTGTCTCGTCTCACCGCTCGCCGGGTCGAGCCAACCCAGCTCCCCCGTCGCCTGGGCGGTGTACCACACACCGCCGTCGCGGGCAGGCGCCACGTCGTGAGGGCCGGATCCGGGCGGGACCGGAAAGGACTGGAGGACAAGGTCTTCGGGCGCCAATCCGGGCGGTTGGGTGCTGATCGTCGTGGTCTCCAGCACCGTGGCCAGGGTCGAAGTCGCGCCGCCGGCGGTGGTCGGTGTGGTTGCCGACGCTCCAGTGCTGGTGGGGCTCAGCGTGGTCTCAGCCGTTCCCCCGGTGCAGGCGATCGCCGTCACCATCATCAGCGTCAACAGGGAACGCCTCATCGGGGCGAGCCTATGCGTCGTAGGGACCCGGGTGGTCGGAACCGATCTGTTCGGCCGCGGCTGCGACCGCTCTGACCTGGCGGATCGCCTCGGCAACTCCGCCCCTCCAGGGTGCCCCGTGACCGGGAAGCACCCATCTCGCCTGAACCCGCTCCAGTCGGCCCAGCGAGTCCAG
>JBOGET010000162.1:0-1531 GCA_050741975.1 Acidimicrobiia bacterium | reverse complement strand
TGCCTTCTCGCATATCTCGAAGGTAAGGACAGAGCCCCGGACTGTGAATACGGAATACTCCCCATATGGGAGTGGCTTATCTGGAGACCAACCCGTTCTCGGCGGCAAACAGGGTGGCGGCCGCCCGCGATGACACCCCCATCTTGCGATAGCTGTTCTGGATGTGACGGTCGACTGTCTTCGGCGAGATTTCGAGATCACGGGCGATCTGCTTGGTCTGGTAGCCCCGGGCCAATAGACCAACCACTTCCAGTTCGCGCTCGGTCAAACCGCCGGGACGCTCCATCGTGGGCGGCTTCTGCCCGGCGGCCTCGGCGATCGCCGCGACCATCGCCCGGTCGAATCCGCCCTGTTTGGCTTTGTCGGCCAGAGTCGAGGTCGCCTTCTCCGGAGATAGGGCTTCCCGATAAGGGCGCGGCTCGATCTTGGACTGGAAGGCGTCCGCCGCCGCCAACAGCCGGGATGCCAGCGACAGGGAAGTGACGTCGAGAGCCCGGTGATAGCCGGACCCGTCCGAACGCTCATGGTGGGCCATTGCGATCGACCCAATATCGGCAAGAAACGGTGACCGGGACAGCACGCGCTCGGTGTGATAGGGGTGAAGTCTCGCCTGCTCGCGCTCGTCGGCAGTCAGAGATCCCGGCTTGTTCCAGATCCGCGGTGAGACAGCCGTTCTCCCAATGTCGTGCACGAAACCGGCCCGCCGAATCACCTTGACCTCAACGTCGGCGAACCCGTGCAGCTCCGCCGCAGTCGCGGCCAGATCGGCTACGCCCGTGGAGTGTCCCGAGAGGTAGGGGGAGGCCAGCTCGGAGAAAGCACCCATCGCCCTCATGGCCCGGTCGATCGCCGGCCCATGCAGCATCAGCTGCGGCTGCGGCTCGGCGCCAAGAACGTCCTCCCACACCGTCTCCGTCGATTCGGTCGGCCCCAGCACCTCGTCGGCGTTGTCCAGGAACGTGGAGACCACGTCGGGGTCGAAGGCCTTTCCCGACCTCGACCGAATCACGTCCTTCACATACGCGTCGTCACCGATCAGTCGCTGGTAGGCGGCGTCCCGACCCACGTGGATGATGCGCAAGGGCAGCGGGATCTCATCGCCACTGGCGCGTTTGAGGACGCTCTTGCCGTCCCAACGCTCGGTGAGCAGCGGGAACATCTCGTGAATCGACTTAGGCACCCCGAGACGTTCCGCGAGCATTCCCGCGACCTCGCACATCGGGGCGAAATGCCCACCGAAGAATCGGGCGGCACTTGGGAGCCCGGTGGCGACCTGCCAGGCTCTCTGGGGCAGGCCTGCATCCGGGGCGGGCAGAGCCCCGGCCACGCCGTACAGATTCTCGATCCGGGAGCCGAACTGCCGGTGCGTGTGGTGCTCGGTCATGCTCCCCCCGAAGATCTCCGCTCGCATTGCCCCGTTGACGTTGCAGCCCACATACACGAGGAGGCAGGCGTAATAGGTGCGCGACAGCGTCTCCTGGTCGGCTTCGAGGGCCTTGCAGAGCCGCATGGTGACCAACGTGGCGTGGAG
>JBOGET010000161.1:0-12525 GCA_050741975.1 Acidimicrobiia bacterium | reverse complement strand
CGGTCGGCGATCTCGTCGTTGCTCAGCCCCTCAGCGACCAGGGTCATCACCTCTCGCTCTCGGGCGGTCAGCAGGTGCAGATAGGGGTGTGGTCTGGCAGGTCTGGGTGCCTTGGTCACGAACTCGTGTACGAGCCGGCGGGTGACCGAGGGGGAGAGGAGGGCAGCGCCGTCGGCGACGAGACGGATGGCCTCGAGCAGGTCGGGGGGTTTGGTGTCTTTGAGGAGGAATCCGCTGGCCCCGTAGCGGAGCGCGTCGAAAACGTACTCGTCTACTTCAAAGGTGGTCAGGACGATGATCTTGGTGTTTCCCAGTTCTGGGTCGCTGGTGATCCGTCGGGTGGCCTCGAGTCCGTCGAAACCGGGCATGCGAATGTCCATGAGGATCACGTCGGGCCGTGTTTCCCGGGCGATGGCGACCGCGGCAGGCCCGTCGGCGGCCTCTCCTACGTAGGTCAAGTCGTCTTCGGTGTCGATCAGGGTGCGGAGGCCGACACGGACCAGGTCCTGGTCATCGACCAGCATCACAGTGATCATGGGGACCCGACCGTGGGAATCCTCGCCCAGACCTGGAAGCGGTGATCGGGCGTCGGCCCGGCGCTGAATTCTCCTCCAAGTGCCGTCACTCGCTTCCGCATACCGCCGATGCCCAGTCGGTCGCCGGCCGGCGGCTGACCGGTTGCGGGTATGGGATTGGAGACGGTGATGTCGACGGCCTCGGGCTCATAGGCGACCCGGACCGTGGCCGTCTTCTCGTCCCCGTGGCGGAGGACGTTGGTCAGCGACTCCTGCACGATCCGGTAGCAGGTCAGGTCGACCCCTGGCGGGAGCGCCCTCGGCTCGCCGGCCTCTTCGAGGTGAATGCGCGCCCCGGCGTCGGCCATGCGTTGGCGAAGCTCGTCGAGTCGGGCAAGGTGCGGTTGTTCGGTCAGCTCGAGGCCGGACCCGGGTTGGCGCATTGTGTTCAGGGTGGCGCGCAGCTCTTCGAGCGCCTCCCCGCTGGTACGACTGATTGCGTCCAAGGCGAACTGGGCCTGCTCGGGTTTCTTGGGCAACACGTGCAGCGCCACGTCGGCCTGCATTCTGATCGCGGCCAGACCGTGGCCCACGATGTCGTGAACCTCGTGGGCCATTCTGAGCCGCTCCTCGTCCACATGCTGGCGAATCAGCTCGGCATGTCCCCGCTCAATTGCCTCGCGTGCGACCCGAAGGGTCAGCCCGATCGAGAAGGGCACGATCACCCAGGCAGAGGCGGGGAGGACGCCCCAGAGACCGGGGAGAGCTGCGTCGTTGCTGAAGAGATGTGTCAGCATCAGCAAGAGCGCCACCAGTGCTGCCGGCGCCGCCTGGGGGATGGTGCGATGGCGGGCCACGGTGTAGACGGCGACAAAAAGGGAAAAGAAGATCGGTCCGTAGGGGTACCCAACCACGAGGTAGACCGCGGTCAAAAGCGTCACCACCGCCAGGGTGGCAAGGGGCCAACGACGCCGCACCGCGAGGGTGCCTGCCGCGATGACGACCATCCCATAGCCGAACCCGTCGATGGACCGTTCCGGCACGGACCCGGCGAAATCGGTGCCCGCCTTGGCGGTGCCCAGCACACCAACCACCACGAGCACGACCGCCAGAACAAAGTCCCAGAGTTGCGCTCTCTTCAGTGCCATCGCCGAAGCCTCGTGGTGATCTTCATCCGGTCTGCTCCCGGGCCAGTATGACCGAACCATCCGCCACCTCATCATCCCAGGCGCGACATCGGGCGTACGTCCACCGACGTAGCGGCTACCCGATTTGACGCAGCTCCCTCCGCCACAAATACGTCAGTCCACGGACTCGAAGTGTCGACTCCTGCCCGATGCCGTCAAGGCGATCTTCCCGAAGACTCCTCTACGTGTAGGTGCCCAAACCGGGCCCACCGACAACGGAGGACGAATGACCACAGACACACTCGTACCACCTCGAGCCCGCACTGCTTTCGCCCGAGTCGGTGTGTGGCTCGCCGAACGCAGCATCACTGCCCTGCGGATCACCCTCGGACTCGTGTTCCTGGGCTTTGGCGCATTGAAGTTCATCCCCGGTGCCAGCCCAGCCGAGGAGCTGGCTGTGCGCACCGTGGAGACACTGTCGCTGGGAATCGTCTCCGGCCAGGCCGCCTTGTTGGGGACGGCTACGGCCGAGACCTTCATCGGTCTGACCCTGGTCACGGGGAAGCTGGTCCGGGCAGGTCTCGCCGTTCTGGCCGTGTCGATGGTGGGAATCATGTCACCGTTGGTGCTCTTCTTCGATGAGCTCTTCTCGGGTGGACCCACCCTCGAGGCTCAGTATGTGCTCAAGGACATCGTCCTGATCGCCGCCGGCCTGGTGATCGCAACTCGGACGACCGCGCCTCCGAAGCAGGGACATGTACGTAATTCGGCGTAGACGACAGGACACAACTACGTCCCACAGCGGTTTCCAACAGTCGCCCAACGGCCGACGACAGGCTGTCCCATCCACCGCATGCTGTCCCCGCGTGAGATCGACAAAGGAGTGACCCCATGACCCTGCGAGAAAACACCCCATCGCTCCGGCAAGGCCGGAGGCGGTACATCCTCGGCGTCGCCAGCTTGGTGGCTGCGCTCATCATCGCATCATGTGGAGGACCCACAGCGGCCTCCGGCGACATCCGACCCGGTGCCGCCGAAGGCGAAGCAGTCGAGGTTGTCGCCCTCGACAACGAGTTCGAGCCGTCCAACCTGGAACTCGAAGCCGGGACCGAGGTGACCATCGAGGTCGGCAATCAGGGCCAAGTGCCACACAACCTGGTCATCGACGAGATCGACCTGAGCACCGGCACCCTCGACCCGGGAGACGTGGCCACCGCCACGTTCCTGGTTCCCGACAGCCCAGTCACCTTCTACTGCAGCTTCCACCCGGGAATGAAAGGACAGCTACAGCCCGTCGGAACTTGACCGACACCAAACGGCTGGCCGCCCTCACTCACAGCAAACTGTCACTAGGAAAGGGAGAAACCATGAACCTCCACGTGCCTGAAACCGACCTGTCAGCGTCCGCTACATGGTCGACGACGTTGAGCAAGCGATCGACTTCTACACACGCCATCTTGGATTCACCCTGCGTCTCAGCGCTCCGCCCGCGTTTGCCGAGGTCTTGCGCGGCAACCTGCGGCTTCTACTCGCCGGGCCGCAGAGCTCCGCTGGACGACCCATGCCCGATGGCCGGAAACCAGGTCCCGGCGGATGGAACGGCATCCACATCATCGTCGAGGACATCGCAGAAGAAGTGGAACGGCTCGGCCCGGCAGGACTCGCCTTCCGCAACGACTTCGTGACCGGACCCGGCGGAAAACAGATCCTCCTCGACCCCCTCGGGCAACCCAATCGAGCTCTTCCAACCAGCAGAGCAATCATCAGGAGATAGCAATGTCCAATAGCGAAAGCGTTTCATGCCGCGTTGAGTTCGAATGCGAACGGCAGTCCGATTACCTGTTCGACGCGGCGCTTCCCCTCGTCATCTGACCTGATGGGCGGAGGGATCCCATCACGCCTTGGCCAGCACTAAGCGCCGAAGTGCCGATCCAGGGCGGTCTCAGATATGGGCGATACCGCTAAAGAATGAAGCTGAACCTGGTAGATGACGGCTCCACCCACCAGGTGCGGATGGTCTTCGGCTGAACCTTGCCGAGACCGATTGGGCTCGGACTCATCTACCGTTTCCATATATGACCGCCCCACGACGAGTCGCTGTCGGCGGACTTCTCAAGTGGGCACGTCGCCGCCGCTTTCCTGCGCTGCTCGCCTTCACCGGGGGCCTCTTCATCCTCGATGTGGTGGTGCCGGACGTGATTCCCTTCGTCGACGAGTTGCTGCTCGGACTGGGGACACTGATCCTGGCGCGTTGGAAGGATCGCCGCCAGGTGGAATCCT
Organism: Acidimicrobiia bacterium; assembly: GCA_050741975.1. GTDB lineage: Bacteria > Actinomycetota > Acidimicrobiia > Spongiisociales > ZC4RG35 > JARDZU01. The sequence goes on along the minus strand of JBOGET010000161.1, from coordinate 8,603 downwards.
CCAGTGAGTAGGGCTATCCGGCCTTCCACTGCAACGCGCCACGGCCAACCAACTGGCGAGACCGAAGGCGATTGTGCAGGCCGAGGACGTCGGACGGCCCGACCACTTCTCCGATAACGGGCTTCACTTTTCGGGCAGCCACCAGCTCGGCGGCCGTGGCGACCTCGTTCTTGTTCGCGTAACGAGACCCGAGCAAGTCGATCTCACGGAATACGAAATCGCGGTATTCGATTGGGATCGGGCGGTTACGGAACGTGGTGAGCGCAACGAGGCGCCCCCGTGGGCCCAGTGCCTCGAGCGACCACGACGCTGCATCCGCAGTCCCGATGAAGTCGATGACCACCGATGGGGGGCCGGCGGCGAAGACGCTAGGCATCGACGAGAAATCGGAGGAGTCGATGGCACGTGCGCCGAAGCTCTCGATTGCCTCCAGCTTGTCGTCGGTGACATCGAGACCGGCGACTTTTGGGGTGGCAATGCGGGCAACCTGGATCATGTGGATGCCGACCCCGCCGCCGGCACCGATGACGACCACGCGATCATCGGCATCGATCGCCGCTCGGGCGGAGACGTGGACCGGGGTGGCCACGGCATCGGGCACCACCGTTGCCGCTACCGGGTCGAGACTGTCGGCGATCAAGATCACGCTTGTTGCGGGAAGCACGACATACGGTGCGTACCCGCCGTCGCGGTGGACCCCGACATACCCTCCCATGTTGCGGCACAGGGGATCCCGCCCGGCTCTGCACTCCTCGCACACACCGCAGGCCAGATAGAAGTAGGCGACGACGCGTCGTCCGAGCAGGTGCTCATCGACCCCTGATCCGGCTTCGATGACACGCCCGGCCAGTTCGTGGCCCGGGACCCGGGGGAGCAATTTCGGGTCGCTGCCCAGGTCACCTCGGATTGCGTTGAGCACGGTCAGACCGACGCCACATGCTTCGACCTGGATCATTACCTCTCCGGGGCCTGGCTCCCGCAGGTCGAACTCCTCCCACTGGGGATCGGTGTCCCAGCGGTGGATCCTGTAGCCGGCCTGGACGCGTGGTGAGGTCATTCGGGTCGAATCATGCGCCAGTGGTAGCCGAGGGGCAAGGACGATTCCTGCCGCCAGGCCACTATCGGTACGCTCCACAGGCATGAGCTCCGCTTTCCACATCGCTCACCGGTGGGACCTCGAGTGGCAGGACGATGTCGACGTGTTGACCCTAGGGCACGGCGTCAGAGTCAAGATTCTCTACGAGGACAAAGAGAACGAGCACGTCGACATGTTGATCCGCTTCCCGCCCGGTTACGTCGAGCCTCGTCACAACCACGCCAGCAGCCATTCGGTGGTCGTGCTCGAAGGTCTGCAGATCGCGGAGGGCGAGCCTCTGCACCTTGGCGACTACGTCTGGGCGGACGGCTCCCGACCCCACGGTCCCTTCGAGTACCCGGAAGGGTGTGTCGTGTTCGCCAGCTTCAGAGGTCCGTCGGCGCAACACCGCTACGAAGGCAGCCCCGCCGGCGACCTGTAACCGGATCTCGGCGTGATGCCGGTACCTGCCTCAACTCCCTTCACGGATGAAACGCGCCGCCTTCAGCAAGAGGGATCGGTTGGCGCCATCCGAATGGAGGAACGCGGCTGCATCTCTGACCAGCTTCTCGATGCCAAGTTCCCGCATGTAGCCATGGCCTCCATGCAGGGAGAGGGCCATGGTCACCACCTCCCAGGCGACCTCAGAGGCAAAGACCTTGGGGAGAGCGCCCATCGTCGGATCCCATCCGCTGTCCCGGTGGTCCGCTGCTCTGGCGGCCTGCCGCAGGTAGGCGCGAGCTGCATCGATCAGCATCCGCATTCTTGCCAGATCGGCGGCAACAGAGTCGTGCTCGATCAGATAGGCCCCGCCCTGAAACCGTCGACTGGTCCATTCCACCGTGCGCAGGTAGGCGGCGTCGGCTACTCCGAGAACACTCGCCGCGGCATAGGCGTTGCTGGCTGGAAAGAATCTTGCCAAGACGTCGAATCCTCTGCCTACCTCACCGAGGACGTTCTCATCCGGAACGAAGCAGTCTTCGAAGAGCAGCTCTGCATTGTTGGCGAGACGCTCTCCCATCTTGTCGTGCACACGACCGATCGAAAAGCCCGCCGTGGGCCGCTCTACCAGGAAGCAGGTACTGCCCTCGACCAAGCCCTTCCCGATCTCGGTCTGAGCGAACAAGAGGTAGAGGCGTGCAACGTTGCCGTTCGAGATGAAATGCTTCTTCCCGTTGATCGTCCACCCGCCGGTGACCGGAGAGGCGGTGGTACGAAAGTCCTCGGGGTAGGGGATGATGTAATTGGAGGCGTTCTCGGGCTCGGTGATGCCGATGGCCAACAAGAACCTCGGATCGTCGGCGAATGCGGGGAGATAACGCCCCCGCTGAGACTCGGAGGCTGCCTGCTGCAGCGTCTGGGCGATCTTCAGGGTCTGGGCGATGACGACGGACACTCCCAGGTCCGCCTTGGCCAGCTCCTCGATGATCATCGCCGTGGTGAGGGAGTCCACCCCCGCCCCGCCGTACTCTTCAGCCAGAGTGGCGGTCCTTATGCCGGCGGCGTCTGCTCTCTCGACGATCTCCCATGAGAAGCAGTCCTCGGGGTTCACCTTGGCGTCGAGCTCGGCCGCAACAGGGGCGACGACTTCCGCCGCGAACCGTTTCGCCTTCTCGAGAATCTCCGACGCCCTTGTCTGCTGGTCCATCCCCGCGTCGCTCCTTGGCAACGATCGGGCCGGGAACCTAATCCGGAGACGGCTGCGGCAGCCGGCGAGACGGCTGACGGCCGATGCCAGATCCGTTCCCTACATTGCTGAGGCACCATGGACCCCGACGATCCTGCGTATCCCGGCCAGGCGGAATACACACCCCTGCTCTTGGCGATCTACGACTCCTTCGTGCTCGGATTCATGGCCCGAGCGGTATGGCGTTGTCCCACCCCGCCCGTGGTGGACCGCTATCGCCACCATGTCGGACGCAGGCACCTGGACGTAGGTCCCGGCACCGGATACTTCCTCGACAAGGCGGGGCTATTGGCTGGGGCGGAGGTGACCCTGCTCGACCCAAACCCCACGGTGCTCGCTCACGCCTCCCGTCGTCTGGCGCCGATGAACCTGACCACCGTCGAGGCCGACGTGCTGAAACCGCTACCGATCAGCGGTCCCTTCGACTCGGCAGCGCTCAACTACGTGCTCCATTGTCTGCCCGGTCCCCAGTCTCACAAGGCTGGTGCGATCAGGAACGTCGCCGCCGTGCTCGGACCCGACGGCGTGTTGTTCGGCGGGACCGTCCTCGGAAGCTCCGCAGAGCACACACCGTCTGCTCGGGCATTCCTCAGGGCCTTCAACCGGCAAGGCGTCTTCGACAACCTCGAGGACACCGAAGCAGGACTGCATGAGGTCCTGGAGGAATCGTTTCAGACGGTCGAGATCGACGTGATTGGCTCCGTCGCACTCTTTACGGCGACCAGGCCGCACTGAGCCAGTAGGCGCTGGCATCGCGCAAAGTCGGACGTGGCGACACGTTCCGTAACGCTGTCGTGACGGGTTTCGCCGACAATGCCGCTGGCATGAGCACCGCTGCCGTCGGCAACAAGGCCAAGCCCGGGACGGCGTTCTCCGCCGCCGGTGTGGTCTGGCTGCTCGCAGGCTTCGCCTATCTGCTGGATGTGGTGCTGCTCTTCTCGAACGAGCCATACTCCGATGCAGAGCTGGGAGTCCTCATCCAGGCGCTCGAGGCCTTCGCTCTTCTGTTGGTGGTCACGCTCGGCTTCTTCATCCTGAGGTTCCAGCCGAGGAACAAGGTCGGTTGGTGGATCATCGTGGGGGGGTTGAGCTTCCTCGTGGCGGGATTGGCTTCGGAGTTGGCCGCATACGGGGTGCGGACCTGGGGGCAAACGGGCGTTACGCTCTACGCCGGATGGGTGGCGAGATGGGTTTGGCTCGGGTCGCAGGTAGGGATCCCGTTCATCTTGTTGTACTACCCCAATGGTCGGCTCCCCACGAGACGATGGCGACCCGTGCTCGCCTACTTCGGGTTGGTTGTCGTCATCGCTCTCTTCAACTACGCCTTCAGCACTCGGCCCGAATATCCGCAATGGGTCGGCAGAGTCCTGCGCTCGAGTTGCCGAACCCGTTTGGGATGGAGGCGCTGAGCTCTGCCTTCGACCAGCCCTTCGCCCCCATCTCTATGCAGCCGTTGATCGTGAGCCTGAACGTGCTGGGGGCGGTGTCACTGGTCTTCCGGTATCGCACCGCCACCCCGGTTGAGAGGCTTCAGATCAAGGTCATTGGCCTCCTCGCAGCGGGCTCGGTGCTTGGTCTGATAGGCCTTCAGCTGATTGATATCGATGCGGCGACGGCTGTCATCCTCAACATCACCATCACGCTGTTGGCCGTGGGCACCATCGGCGCAGCGATAATGCGATACCGGCTCTTCGACATAGACCGGTTGATCTCGAGAACCATCTCCTACTCGGTCGTGGTCGTCATCCTCGTCGCGGTCTATTTCGGCCTCGTGACGACGATCACATACCTCCTACCGACCCAGGACAGCGTCGCCGTGGCGGGCACGACACTCACGGTTGCCGCCCTGTTCAACCCGGTTCGCAGGCGGGTGCAGCAATGGGTCGACCAGCGATTCAACCGGTTGCGTTACGACGCCGAGAAGGTGCTCGACTCGTTCCTGGGTCAGCTCCAGATCCACGTCGATGTCGATGTTCTGAGTGATGACCTCGTGGACGCTGTGGTCGAGGCCCTGGGCCCGACGTGTGCCACCGTCTGGGTCGCCGACCGCTGATTCGAGCAGCCCGAAATCCATGCACGATCGCCCTGACCTCCGATCAGCGGTTCCCTTCGGAGGCGAGCCTCAGGCGGAGCGAGCGCAAGGTCCGTCTCAGCAGGATGGACCCGGCCAGAAGGCCGATGAGCTTCCCGATGAGCCCTGCGATGAAGACGACCCACACCCCCCAACTCAGACGGGACCATCCCTGCGGGACCATCGTATCGGGGGCAAGCAGGAGAAACCCCAGGTAGCCGATCACAGCAATCGTGATGAACCAGGCGGAGGACTTGCAACCACAAACCGACGAGTAGCGATAGATCCGGCGCTCCCACCGCGCCCTCTCGGCTTCTGTCAGATCAGGTACCTCCAGACGAAAGGACAGGCCGGGAAAGAGCAATTTCCTCGACTTGGCGACGGCCTCGAGGTCCTCGGGCGCCCTGATCAGATGGGCGGTCATCGCTCGTCACCGATCTGAACCAGCCGCGAGTAACCGCGTCGTGAGATCTCGCCACGCTGTCTTTTCCACCGTCGGAACAGCTCCCTGCCCGTCAGGATGAACTGACGCGCCTCGAGCTCCGAGTCGATCCTCCTCAACTCATCGAGCACTGCCAGCCTGCCGTGTGCGTCCCATTGGCGGAGCGTGCCGATTCGGGCCCGGGCTGCCAGCTCGACCGCCTGGCGAATCGGCGGGTCCATCTCGGAGAAGGCCCGACGCTCTCTGTCCATGCCTTTGCGGCCCGTCGTCGCCTCGGGGTCATCCTCACATCTCCAGCCGGAGAAGGCAGGAACGGGCAGAGCGGTAGGTGCATCGGGACGAGGGGTCTCCCGACCGAGCAGATGGGTCACGTCGTTGGCCTGAGCGTCCCGCTGAGTCATCGGGTCGAGACCAAAGAGCCGCTCCACCGTGGCGGGGATGGAGCTGTGCTCGTATTCGGTGTGGTCGATGACGCCTCGCTCGATCAGCGGGGATACGACGACGGCCGGGACCCGGACCCCGAGCTGGGTGAAGTTGAACCCGTGGGTGTTGTTGTCCGGATCGCCTGGGGTGTCCCCCGGTGACACCGCCGAGGGAGGGGGCACGTGGTCGTAGAAGCCACCGTGCTCGTCCCAGGTGATGATGAGCAGGCTCTTCTCCCAATGCGGTGAGTTCCTGATCGTCTCATAAACGTCCTTGATCAGCCGCTCGCCCCGGGTCACATCGTCCAGCGGATGCTGGGAGGTGCCACAGGTGTAGTCCTCTGCCGTTCCGGGGAGGATGTTCCCGTAATGGGGCTCGATGAAGACCAACACCGGGTCGAACCCGTCGTCGGCGACGTCGTCGGCGAAGTCGTCCATGTCGTCGAAACGGTCGGCGATGCGGTTGACCGTCATCCCGGCGAGAGCAAAGGACACGGGCAGCTCGTCTCCGTGATAGACCTTCCAAGGGAAGCACTTGCCATCGAGAAGGTCGTAGATGGTGCCGTTCTCGAATCGATAGCCGTCGAGAGCCGTGTTGATCACGAGCTCCAGGGTCTCCGGGCTGTCGTCGAGCCCGGCGGAGCTTGCGGCGGCGGCGAAGAACCGATTCGGCCAGGTCGGCCCCGGCATCGACGAGAACCAGCGATCACACACGGCGAACTCTCTGGCCAGGGTGGTGAGCACCGGAAGCTGCTCCGGCGCGAAGGAGGCCATGATGCTCTTCGGGTCGTTGGCGCCCCGGTCCCGGTGGGTGGACAGGAAGCCCGACATGTCCGGCGTCGGATAGCCCATGGTCGGGTCGTAATCGGCCGTTGAGCCTGTCAGTTGTCTCAGGACATGGTCGAACTCGTGCCCGGGATCGTCGTGTTCGATGGAGCCGATGATCTTGAACGGAGCCGGTGTGCTGACCGGGACGACTACGTTGTCGGCCGGGTCGACGTTGGTGTGCTGGCCGGGGTCGGCCCCGTCGGCCACCGTGGGTTGGCCCGTGACGGCGTCGGGGCCGCGGAGCGCGGCGAATCCCAGCATGTGGTCATAGGACCGGTTCTCCAGCACGAGGACGAACACGTGCTCGATGCGGCGTGCCGCGGGTTCTTGCCGGCCGAAGAGCCGAACGATCGCGAGGACCAGGGCCTGAATCCAACAGCGGATCCGGTCGACGATCCAGCAGAAGGTGCGCACCACCCATCCCCACACCACGCAGACCACCCGGACCAGCCAGAAGAAGACGACACAGACCACCTTGACCAGCCACTCCCAGGCCTTGCACACCCATTTCACGACGGTGGTCCAGGCCTGGCATACCCAGTTGGCTACCCAATACCACCCGATGCAGACCCAGGAGACGACAGTGACGATGACGCTGCAGAAGAACTTGCATGGCTGCCAATCGCAGCATTTCTCCTCGGTGTGCTTCTCCCATCCTTTGCACTTGTTCTCGCCCTCGTCCCGCCACTCGGTGCACTCCTGAGAAGTCTCCTCGGCCCATTCCACACAGTTTTTCGCGGCCTCGGTGGCCCATTCCTTGCACTTCTTGGTCGCTTCGACGGCCCACAGCTTGCAGCGAATCACCGATCGGTCGACCCAGCGAATGCACTTGGCACCCATTGCGCGTCCCCCTTCAACTCATGGCCGGTGGGGCCACCTTGCGAGCAGGTCCCCGAACTCAGGCTCCGGGCGGGGATTCAGTGAGCCTGAGCGGTGGCCCCCAGACGTACGACGCCGAATATGCGACACAGGCAAGCGTCTGTCAACGGCCGGCACCGCATTTTGATCCTCTGAAAGCTTGTGGTTCGGCCATCGGTCGTGTATGACGAAGCGTCATAGACAGGGAAAGGCCCATCCCAGGCTAGACCGCGCTGCGTACGGCCAACGCATCAGTGTTCCGTCCCCTGAAGAACGCCCGACGGAGATCCGGCTCGCCAGGCGACCCCGGCGAGAGCATCCGATTCCTTCGAAGGCTGCCGATCAGTCGGGCACGGAGGGGGTGACCGTGATGCTGGCGACGTACTGGCCGGTGTTGTTCTCGACGCCCTGGTCGTTGACGCCCAGATAGAAGACGCCGTCGGCGTCGGCCGTGAAGGTGAGACTGTCACCGACCAGGAACGGGTCTCCGTCGCCGACCCGCCCGACCATGGCGTTGTGGTTGTCCGTGGGGAGCTCCGGCAAGTTGAACCGGCGTCGCCCCGGCTCCGGGTCTCCGTCCGGTCCACTCCATACGGTCCCCTCATGGGTGGCTTCGCCCACGGCCACGATCTCGACCAGGTCCCCGCGTTCCAACCGAATTCCGGTGTCGATCCAGTTGACCTGGCCGGGCCACACGCCGTCCGGCGGCACCTCGACGCTGTGGACGAGGGGGGCGGGCAGGGTAGAGGATCTCGTGACCGCGGTCGAGGTCGCGGCGTTCGCGGCCGATGTGACGGTGATCCCACCGACCTCGTCAGGTTGGAATCGGTCGGCGAGCAGCATGACGCTGAGCACGGTCGCCGTAACGGCGAGGATCCCTGCGACCGCCCATCCCAACCAGATTCTCCGGGCCTGGCTCTTTCGTGGCGGTGATTCGGCCACGACCGGGGAGGGGCCGGGCCCGGTCACGAGACGTTCCAGCTCGGTCTGTGCCGCCTGGGCCACCCGGGGGTCGGCGTCGAGGGTGAGGGACCCGAGTGCGGCCGCGATCTCTGTTGCGATCCCGGGGTCGACCTCGGTGGCCGAGACCGCGATTCGGCTCATCGCCATGACTGCCGCATGCCGCGCTTCGGGCAACAAGCTCGACCGGGCCGCCATTGCCTCGTTCAGTTGTTGGCGCAGCAGTTCGGCCCGCGCCTCCTGGGCGCGCGCCGATACTG
>JBOGET010000160.1:0-18835 GCA_050741975.1 Acidimicrobiia bacterium | reverse complement strand
TTCGTTCCCGCCGAGCGGCACCTTTTCCCCAGGATGAGCGTTCAGGAGAATCTCTACCTCGGGGCCTACCCCGGCCGACCCGACCCCGAGACCGTCGACCTGGTCATGGATCTCTTTCCTCGCCTCGCCGAGCGGCGTCGTCAACACGCCGGCACGATGAGCGGAGGCGAGCAGCAGATGCTGGCGATGGGCCGGGCCCTGATGGCCAAGCCTCGCCTTCTGGTGCTCGACGAGCCGACCACCGGGCTGGCCCCCAAGCTCGCCGCGGAGGCCTACCAGGCGCTGGGTCTGCTTCGGGGGCAAGGGTTGACCGTGCTCGTCGCCGAGCAGCAGGTGCCGCTGGCGATGGCATTCAGCGACCGGGGCTACGTGCTGGAGAACGGGATGATCGAACTGGAGGGAACCTCCGAAGCGCTGGCGAATAACCCGGAAGTCCGGCGTTCCTATCTGGGTGTGACGTGATCGCCAACGTCCTCGACGGGATCGTCCTCGGGCTTCAGTTCGGTCTTCTCGCCGCCGGGCTCACCCTGGTGTACGGGCTCGGTGGTGTGCTCAACCTGGCCTACGGGCAGATGGCGGTCATTTCCGCAATGGCCACCCTCTTCGCCAGGGACGCCGGGGTGCCCACCCTGCCCGCGGTTGGCATCGGGCTGGCCGTCGGTGTCGTGCTCGGATTGATATTCGACCAGACCATCCTCCGCCCCATATACCGCATCCAAGGTGAGGCGCGGGTCCTGCTCAGCCTGCTCCTCACGCTCGGCGCGGCCTTCATCGTCGACGGATACCTCACCTGGCGTTATCCGACGGAGGGGCTCACTCTTCGCATCGGTGGGGGGCCGATCGAGATCCTGGGGGTCCTGATGCCGCGGGGCAGCATCGTGGCGTCGGGCATAACCCTGGTCGCCCTCGGCGCACTTTTCGCATTCTTCCGGGGCACCACCCTGGGTCGGGCAGTCCGCTCGGTGATCGAGGACGAGGAGGGAGCCCGTCTGGTCGGGATCGATCCCCAACGGATGCTCCGTATCATCCTTGCCCTCAGCGGTCTCCTGGCCGCCCTGGTGGCGGTGACCCAGTCGATGGTGCGGCCGGTCACCGTGTCGGCCGGCTTCGGCATCACCGTGTTCGCCCTCATCGTCACCGTGGTGGGGGGACTGGGGAGTGTTACCGGGGCCATGCTCGCCGGGATCATCCTCGGGGTCATCAACAACATCGCCGCGTCGTACATCGGGACGTTCCTGTCCCTGATCATCCTGCTCGGTGCAGCTGCGGTGACCATCCTCATCCGACCGTCCGGCCTGCTCGGGGTGAGAGAATGACGGAGCGGTACACCGAAGGGACCGGCACCTCCCTGATCGGTGGCACCGAGCAGCGAGCGTCGCGATCGCTCCTCGCGCTGGTGTTGCCCATCGCGCTCATCGGGGCGGTCCTTGCGCTCGTGCCCCTTTGGCTCGGAGACTCCCGGGTCCTGATGGGAGTGGCGGTCCTCGGGCTCGCCTTTGCCTGTTACACGATCGGTTTCAACGTGATCTTCGGGAGCACCGGTCAGCTCTTCCTCTGTGTCGGGGCGTTGGCCGGGATCGGCGGCTACGGGGGCGCCATCCTTGCCGACACAGTGGGGCTGCCCATCATCGTGAGCATCGTCGTGGCGACCCTCGCCGCCAGTCTGGTGGGCGGGATGTTGAGCTGGATCGCAGCGCGGCGCTCGCTGGGTGTCATCTTCACCGGGATCATCACCCTCATCTTTGCCCTCGCCTTCGAGAACTTCTTGCTCGGTCTGGGCGGTGTTACCGGGGGCGAGTCGGGCTTTCACATCTCCTCGGGGGCAGACGGATTCCTGCGACGCCAGATTCCCCCCTTTTACCTGATGCTGGGCTTGGTGCTGGTGTTCCTGCTGGTACACGGTCTGCTGAGACGGTCCCACTTTGGCTGGGCGTTCCGAGCTCTGCGTGACGACGAGGTGGCCGCCGAGCTGGCCGGAGTCGACGTTGCACGCTACCGGGTGTACGCGGCAGTGATCGGCGCCGCCATGCTCGGTCTGGCCGGGGCGACCTATGCCTTCACCGAAGGTCGGATCAGCCCCACCACCTTCGGCTTCGCCCAGGTCGACGTGGTCGTCCTGGTGATGCTGGCCTTCGGCGGCATCGGCACCCTGTTGGGGCCGATCCTGGGGGCGATCACTTTCACCGCCATCGACGAAGTGCTCATCGAGCTCGGTCAGCTCCGGGTGGTGGTCTACGGGATACTCATCATCGTGTTGTTCCTCTGGATCCCACGCGGCGTCATCCCGACCCTGCAAACCTTGTTGCGACGTCGACGAGAATCCTGATACCGCCGGGAGGACAACTATCCGCTCCAACCTCGACATCGCTCATCTTGGGTATGTGGAGCTGTTCACTCCGGTGTTCGACGCGAGCCTCCGCTTCTTCACCGAAATACTGTCCATGGACATCGTCGAGTCAGTCGACGGCACGGCCTATCTCCGCACCTGGGACGACTACGAGCGCTTCAGCATGAAGCTCACCGCCCGAGCCGAGCCCGGCGTCGGACGGGTCGGGATGCGCGCAGTAGATGAGGCTGCGCTGCAGCGCCGAGCAGGGGCCATCGAGTCTACCGGCCTCGGTCGTGGCTGGGTCGATGGCCAGCCCGGACGGGGCCCGACATACGCCTTCGTGGATCCAGACGGCCACGAATGGGAGGTCTACTTCGAGTCGGAGAAATTCACACCGCATGCCTCGGACTCGCCCGCTCTCAAGAACCAGGCTCAACGCCGCCCCAACCATGGGATCGGGGTGCGTCGGCTGGATCATGTCAACTTCCTGGCGGCTGATGTGGAGGCCAGCCGCGATTTCGTCGTGTCCGTGTTGGGCGCCCTGCCCACCGAGCAGATCCAACTGGACAGCGGTGACATCGCCGGGATCTGGATGACGTTCTGCAACAAGGGCTACGACGTGGTCTACACCAACGACTGGACCAAGACACGGGGAAGACTGCACCACGTGGCCTTCGCAGTGGATCAGCGCGAAGACATCCTGCGCGGCGCGGACCTGTTCCTCGAGCAGGGTGTGTTCATCGAGACCGGGCCGCACAAGCACGCCATACAGCAGACCTTCTTCCTCTATGTCTGGGAGCCGGGGGGCAACCGGATCGAGACGGTCAACGCAGGCGCCCGTCTGGTCTTGGCCCCCGACTGGGAGCTCATAACCTGGACGGAAGCCGACCGGGCCAAGGGTCAGGCGTGGGGTCTGAAGACGATCGAGTCATTTCACACGCATGGGACCCCGCCGGTCGCCCAACCCTCGGACTGACACGCCCTCCCCCGACATCCGCCGCCCGGCGGGCGGTACAGTCGGCGTCGGACCACCCAAGGAGACGACGATGAGTGATCGCCCCCCGTTTCGAGCCGACCACGTGGGGAGCTTCCTGCGGCCGGAGTCGGTGATCGACGCTCGGGCTCGGCGCGCCGAAGGAGAGATCGGCCCCGACGAGCCCAGGCAGGTCGAGGACGAGGCCATCGCCGAGGTGGTGAGGCAGCAGGAAGACGTCGGCCTCGAGGGGATCACCGACGGCGAGTTCCGTCGCTTCATGTTCCATGTCGACTTCCTGGAACAGCTGGAAGGGGTGACGGTGACCGAGGGCAACTTCCTGGCCAGGTTCCACCGCACCGACGGGACCGAGATCGAGTTCTCCCCGCCGACCATGCACGTCGAGGCCCCGATCCGCCACATCCGGCCCATCCAGGGCGCCGACTTCGACTACCTGGCGTCACAGGTGACCAAGACGCCCAAGGTCTCCATCCCTGCGCCATCGATGCTGCACTTCCGGGGCGGGCGTCAGGGGATCAACGAGGAGATATATCCCGACCTCGAGCAGTTTTTCGTCGACCTCACCGCCGCCTACCGGGAGGAGATCGCCGACCTGGCCTCACGGGGTGCCCGTTACGTGCAGATGGACGACACCAACCTCGCGTATCTCTGTGACCCCGAGGTGCGGGAGCGGACCGCGGCCCGGGGCGACGATCCCGATGAGCTGACCCGGCTCTACTCCCGTCTGGTCACCGACGCCTTCGCCGGCCGGCCCGACGACATGGTGGCCGCGATCCATCTGTGTAGGGGCAACTTCCGCAGCGCCTGGGTCACCCAGGGTGGGTACGAGCCCGTGGCGGAGATCCTGTTCAACGAGATGAACGTCGATGCCTTCTTCCTCGAGTACGACGACGAGCGCTCCGGCGACTTCGCCCCACTCCGTTTCGTGCCGGACAACAAGATGGTGGTGCTCGGCCTGATGAGCTCGAAGCAGGCCGAGGTGGAGGACGCCGACGAGGTGAAGAAGCGGATCGACGAGGCGGCGCAGTATGTGCCGCTGGATCAGCTCGCCTTGAGCCACCAGTGCGGGTTCTCCTCCACGGCACACGGCAACCTTCTGGGTCACGACGATCAGTGGCGAAAGCTGGCCCGGACCGTTGAGGTGGCCCACGACGTCTGGGGGTATTGACCCCCCAAAATTGGGTTCGTCAGGTCCGGATATGACCCCTGAGCGTCCCAATAGGGGTGGGGTATTGGGTTGGTGGCCTCTCGCTGACTGACCGGTCGGTCTAAGATCGACGGTGTGATCGACTTTCAGACCGATCCCGGTCGTTATCGCCATTGGCAGCTCAGGGTGGCGGCCCCGATCGCATTCCTCGACATGGATGTCGATGCGGCGGGCGGTCTCCATGAGGGCTACGAGATGAAGCTCAACTCGTACGACCTGGGCGTTGACATCGAACTGGCCGACGCCGTGCAGCGTCTTCGCTTCGAGCATCCCGAGGTGGGGGCGGTGGTCATCGGTTCCCTCAACGCTCGGGTCTTCTGCGCCGGGGCCAACATCGGCATGCTCGCCGTGTCGCCTCACCCGCTCAAGGTCAACTTCTGCAAGTTCACCAACGAGACACGAAATGCGATCGAGGACGCCACGGCCAACTCCGGGCAGCGCTATCTGACCGCCCTGAAGGGCAATGCGGCCGGAGGCGGGTACGAGCTGGCCCTGGCCACCGATCACATCATGCTGGTCGACGACGGGTCCTCGTCGGTGGCCCTTCCCGAGGTCCCCCTCCTCGGGGTTCTCCCCGGCACCGGTGGTCTCACCCGTCTCGTCGATAAACGGCACGTGAGACGGGACCGGGCCGACGTGTTCTGCACCGTCGAGGAGGGGATCAAGGGCAGGCGCGCCCTGGAGTGGCGTCTCGTCGACGAGCTGGTCCCGTCGTCATCGTTCGAGGAGCGGATACAGAGCCGAGCCTTGAAGATGGCGTCCGCCACCGATCGTCCCGCCACGGCGAAAGGGGTGGAGCTGACCCCGCTTCGGCGCACGATCGGCGAGGACGGGATCATCTACGGCTCACTTCGGGTCGAGATCGATCGAGCGGGCGGGACCGCCACCCTCGTGATCACCGGGCCGGAGGGCGCCGCCCCGGTCGAGCCGGCAGCGGCGGTGGCCGAAGGCGCAGGTTTCTGGCCGCTCCGCCTCGCCCGTGAGCTCGACGACGCGATCCTCCATCTCCGGGTGAACGAGCTGGAGATCGGGACCCTGATCCTGCGCAGCGAGGGTGACACCGGCCTGGTCGAGGGTCACGACCGGCTCCTGGTCGAGCACGAGGGTGATTGGTTCCTCCGCGAGGTCACCCTCTATTGGAAGAGGCTCCTGAAGCGGGTGGACACCACCTCGCGCACCGTGCTGTGCCTGGTCGAGCCGGGTAGTTGCTTCGTGGGGTTCCTGGCCGAGCTGGTCCTCGCCGCCGACCGCAGCTACATGCTCGACGGCCCCTGGTCCGGCGGAGGCGAGGAGGCCGAGATCCTCCTCACCCGCGCCTCGACCGGGCTGCTGCCCATGGCCAACGGCCTCACCCGGCTCGAGACGCGGTTCTGGGGCGACGACGCCGGTCTCAAGAACGCACTGAGCGCCGTCGGGCACCGTCTCACCGCGGCGGAGGCCTACGAGGCGGGTCTGGTGACCGACATAATGGACGAGATCGACTGGGAGGACGAGCTTCGGGTGATGATCGAGGAGAGAGCTGGCTTCTCCCCGGACAGCCTGACCGGGATGGAGGCCAATCTCCGCTTCCCCGGGCCCGAGACCATGGAGACCAAGATCTTCGGACGACTCACCGCCTGGCAGAACTGGGTTTTCCAACGGCCCAATGCCTCGGGCGAAGCCGGTGCGCTGCGGCGGTACGGCACCGGTCTCCGACCCGACTACGACAAGAGGAGAGTGTGATGACCACGGAGTTGGTCGACTACGACCTGTTGATCCCCAACAACGTCGATCTGGCCGGGGACCCCAAGCTGCGTCGCGCCCTCGAGCAGTGGCATCCCGGCTACATCGACTGGTGGATGTCCATGGGCCCGGACGGGTTCCAGATGGCCGACGTCTGGCTGCGCACCGCCATCAGCGTGGAGAAGGAGGGGTGGGCCAAGTTCGACTACGTCAAGATGCCGGAGTACCGGTGGGGAATCCTGCTCGCTCCTCGGGTCGAGGGTCGCACCATCCCCTGTGGGGAGCATGTCGGCGAGCCGGTGTGGACCGAGGTGCCCGGTCCCTACCGGGCGATGCTGCGCCGACTCATCGTCATCCAGGGCGACACCGAGCCGGCCTCGGTCGAGCAGCAGCGTCATCTCGGCTCCATCGCTCCATCCATCTACGACATGCGCAACCTGTTCCAGGTGAATGTGGAAGAGGGGCGCCATCTGTGGGCGATGGTCTACCTCCTCCAGAAGTACTTCGGGAGGGACGGCCGGGGGGAGGCCCAGGAGCTTCTGCAACGCCAATCGGGAAGCGATGAGAAGCCCCGGATGCTGGGTGCGTTCAACGAGGCAACCCCCGACTGGCTCTCCTTCTTCATGTTCACATACTTCACCGATCGTGACGGCAAGATGCAGCTCGAAGCCCTGGCCCAATCCGGGTTCGACCCCCTCTCCCGGACCTGCCGCTTCATGCTGGCCGAGGAGGCCCACCACATGTTCGTCGGCTACACCGGGGTGAAGCGGATCGTGGAGCGCACTGCCCAGGCGATGGTCGACGCCGGGGCCGAAGACCCCTATGACGTCGAGCCGGTGCGTCGGCTCGGTGTCATCGACCTCCCTGCCATCCAGCGCAAGACCAACCTTCACTTCTCCCTGACCCTCGACCTGTTCGGGTCCGAGGAGTCGACCAACGCTGCCAACTTCTTCAACGCCGGGGTCAAGGGCCGGTTCCACGAGGACCGGCTCGAAGATGACCACCGTCTCGTCGACGACACCTACCCGGTGATGAAGGTGGTCGACGGCGAGCTGCGCCAGGTCGACGTCCCGGCGCTGAACGCATTGAATGCCCGTCTCCGGGATGACTTCATCGAGGACTGTCAGGCAGGGATATCACGCTGGAACAACGAGCTCTCCGATCGAGGCATCGACTTCGAGATCACCCTGCCCCACGGCGCCTTCAACCGGAGGATCGGCGAGTTCGGCGATATCTCGGTGACCCCCGACGGCGAACTGACCACCCGGGAGGAGTTCGAGGCCAAGCGGGGCCAGTGGCTGCCCACTTCCGAAGACCAGTCCTACATCGAGAGCCTGATGGAGCCCGAACTGGAGCCTGGCAAGTTCGCCGGTTGGATCGCACCCCCGTCGCGGGGGATCCAGGGCAAGCCCACCGACTTCGAGTACGTGAAGCTGCCATGACCCAGGAAATCCCGACACGGGCACGCGCCGTGGACCGGCGGGCGGCCCTGATCCGGGCGGCATACAAGGTGATGGCACGGGACGGGGTGCATCGCGTCCCTCTCCAGCAGATCGCCACCGAGGCCGGGGTCTCCAAGGGCCTCTTGATCTATCACTTCCAGACCAAGGACGGTCTGGTGCTGGCGTCGTTGGAATGGGTGCTGGAGGCCACCGAGACCCGGATCCGCCGTCGACTCGCCGAGTCCGACGACCCGGCTCGTGCCATCGCCTACGTGATCGATGCCGTCTGGGTCAACCCCGAGGCCAACCGCGATTTCTTCAGGTTCTACCTCGACGGGGTGGAGCACCAGGCTCGCTCCCCGGAGTTCGACGAGTTCGCCGACAAGGGGCGCTCGATCATGAACGCCTTCTACCGGGAAGTGATCGTGGCCGGGGTGACAGCGGGTGTGCTTCACGTGGAGGACCCGACGATGGCCGCCATCCAGATGCGGGCGGTGATCGAAGGCATGTTCCTGCAGTGGCTCCAGACCAGCGACTGGCGCACCAACCACCCCAGATACAAGGAACACTGCCGACAGGCGCTGCTCCGGGTGCTGGGCTCCGGGGGCTGACCCACGACCAGCCGCCGCTCGCAAGATCCCGGTCAGGCTCGAGACCGGGCGGCGATGACCTCGGTCCAGGCCTCGCTGATCCGTGCCGACAGCTCGCCGACCGCGATCAGGTCCTCGGGTGACGCGTTGGCGACCCAGTCCAACGCTCTGCCTTCGGGGAGCTCTCCGGCGAGGAAGTCGCCCAGCGACTTCAGCCCCATCTCCCAACCTGCACCGAGACCCCACATATCGGGGGAAGTGTTGGGGATGATCTCGGCGGGCACAGGGGAATGCTCCGGACCAGACGCTCCGGATCCGTGAGGGCGTCCCAAATCTCGTCGGGCGAGGCGGGGTAGCTTCGACGGATGCGGAGGGTGTTTAGACCGGCATTAGCTTGGTCCGAGATGAGCCAGGTCGACTCCCATCTGTTCGTGATCTTCGGGGGGACCGGCGACCTGGCCCAGCGCAAGCTGATCCCCTCCTTGTATCGGTTGATCGCCGAGGAAGAAGTCGGCGACCGGTGTCTGGTGCTGGGTGTGTCCCGACAGGATGTGGGCGACGAGGGGTATCGGGACTGGGCCGAGTCGGCCCTGGTCGCCGCAGGGCTGAGTGGTGAGGAGGTTTCAACCTGGTGCAGACGCAACCTCTATCACCATGCCCTACCCGACGGCCCTGAGGCCTTCGTCTCGTTGCGGGAGCGGATCGAGGCAATCGAGGCCGAGCGAGGACTGCCGGGCAATCGTGTCCTGTACATGGCGATACCACCGGTGGCCTTCGCCCGGACCATCCAGGGTTTGGGGAGTTCCGGGCTGAATCGGAGTAAGGGCTGGGCCCGGGTCGTCGTGGAGAAGCCTTTCGGCACCGACCTGGAGACGGCACGCCAACTGAACGACCTCGTCTTGACCCATTTCGACGAGTCGCAGATCTACCGGATCGACCACTATCTGGGCAAGGCGACGGTTCAGAACTTGCTCACCTTCAGGTTCACCAACCCGATGTTCGAGCGGCTTTGGAACCGGGACCGGGTTGCCCGAGTCGAGATCACGGTGGCCGAGGATCTGGGCATCGGGGGGAGGGCCGGTTACTACGAGCAGGCGGGGGTGGTCCGGGACATGGTGCAAAACCATCTCACCCAGCTCCTTGCCCTGGTGGCAATGGAACCTCCCAATGTCTTCGACGCCGACCGGATCCGGGACGAGAAGGTCAAGGTGATCGCGGCGGTGGCGCCCATCGAGCCCGACGACGTGGTGTACGGCCAGTACGGACCGGGCACCGTGAAGGGCTCGCCGGCGCCGGGTTATCACGACGAAAAAGGGGTCGCCGCAGACTCGGCCACCCCCACCTTCGTCGGGATCAGGCTCTACGTGGACACCTGGCGCTGGCAGGGGATCCCGTTCCTCCTCCGCACCGGGAAACGACTGCCCGAGCGCTCCACGAAGGTGGCCGTGACCTTCCGCGAGCCCGCGTTGTGCGTCTTCCACGGACGACGGGACGACTGTGTCCACGAGCCCGATGTCCTGCTCATCATCCTCGAACCCGACGAGGGTTTCTCACTCAGGTTCAACGTCAAGTCCCCGGATCAAGACTCGGCCATCGACACCCAGTCGCTCCATTTCCGCTATTCGGACGTGTACGGGAAGCTGCGCGACGCCTACGAGACCCTGATCCTCGACATCCTCGAAGGGGATCAGACCCTGTTCGTGAGGGCCGACGAGGTCGAGGCATCGTGGCAGATCTACGACCCGATAGTCGAGCATCGTCCGGCACCGATCCTCTATGAGGCCGGGACCTGGGGCTCCACCGAGATGGACCAGGGGGTCCCACTGGGCGGGGAGGATTGGATGCGCCGTCGCGGCTCCGGTCCGCTCTCCGCCCGGGACTGACGACGCGACACGTTCGGGACCTTCGGCCCTAGTTGGTATGTGGCCGCTGAAGTTTGACTGATGACGAGGAAGACCGTCATGACTCAAACCATCACCCGCCGCAGCACCGAACCCGTATCACCCCCGGCCCCACCGCCCCATCCCCACTACACCCTGGGGACTCTGGTCGCGCTGGGGATCGTGGGCACACTCGTAGCCGTGGGGATCGGCATCGCCGCCCTGATGATCACCGCCAACCGAAACTCCGTGGATGACACGCTGGTGGCGGAGCAGGTCGACACCTATCTCGGCTCGGTCGGCCTGGCTGACTCGATCGGCGAGCTGCCCGAGGACGTGATCCCGGCGATGGTGCCCAAGGATCAGCTCTTGCCGGTCCCGGCCGGGGAGGTGAACGTGGCCATCGCCCCCGAGATGCCACCGGCATCCGGTCGGGCCAACCAGGCCATCGTCGAGGTCCACCTCGAAGTGGTCGAGGGGGTCTCGATGGTCAACCCGGTCACCGGTGTCGAGACCGAGACCTGGGGCTACGGGCTGGTCGATGGGCCCGATGGCCTGGTCGTGGGGACCCCGGGGCCGGTGATCCGGGCCCGAGTCGGTGACGTCCTGCGCTTCACCATCACCAACCCCGCCACCAACCACAACCCGCACAACGTCGACTTCCACTCGGTGACCGGGCAGGGCGGGGGCGCCGAGGCCACCACCGTGGCCCCGGGGGAGACCAAGACCATCGAGGCCCGTCTGCTCTATCCCGGGTTCTTCATGTACCACTGCGCCTATGGGGACATCCCGGCCCACATCTCCCACGGCATGTTCGGGGGGATACTGGTCGACCCGGAGACCCCACTCCCTGAGGTGGCCCACGAGTGGTACATGGTCCAATCCGAGTACTACACCGTCGGCACCGATCCCGGCGTCGTCGACTTCGACCGCCAGGCGGTTACGGACGAGACCCCGACCTTCGTCGTCTTCAACGGAGCAGTCGGGTCGCTCACCGGTGACAATGCCCTTCAGATGACGGTGGGGGAGAAGGCCCGGATCTACTTCATCAATGCGGGGCTCAACCTCGACTCCAACTTCCACCCGATCGGCTCGCACTGGGACAAGGTGTACCAGGAGGCGGCCCTGCTCAACACACCGCTGCGAGGCTCACAGACCACATTGGTTCCGGCCGGGGGTGGCACCGTGGTCGAGCTGATCGGGCAGGTCCCGTCGACCATCGTGCTCGTCGATCATGCCCTGGCCCGGGCGGTGGACAAGGGAGCCATCGGCCAGATCGTCATCTCCGGCGAGGCCAATCCCGAGATCTTCGAGGACGTCACCGGGGGGAGCGAAGGCTCCAGCGCTGGTCACGACATGACCGGGACCACCGAAGGCTCGGGAGCGATGGAGATGGTCTCGATCACCGCCGGGGCCTGGACCACCCAGGAGATGGGCGCTGCCGACGAGTTCGCCGCCACCGAGAGCCCGACCGACTTCTCGGTGAACGAGCTCAGGATCAAGGTGGGGACCACGGTCACCTGGACCAACGACGACGACCAGATGCACACCGTCACCGATGTCGGGGGCGCGTTCGACTCCGGTTTCCTCGAGGCCGGGGCCACCTGGAGCTACGCGTTCGAAGAAGCAGGCGAATTCGAGTATTTCTGCCAGCCCCATCCCTGGATGCGGGCCAAGGTCATCGTCGAGCCCTGATCAGGCGGGCGTGCCCGCGCCTAGCGTTTGGGACGTGTCCGCCGACGAGATCGTCGTCCCCTTCGAGCCCTGGCTCGGCGAGGCCACTGATGTTGCCACTGAGCTCGGCACCGACATCAAACGGGGGTTGAGCGTCGAGGAGGCGGCTGCACGGCTCGAGCACTATGGGCCGAACCGGCTCGATGCCACCCCGCCGGTGCCGGCATGGCGGAAGTTGCTGGCGCAATTCGCCGATCCGCTGGTCTATCTGCTCCTCGGCGCAGTCGTCGTGTCGCTGGCGGCATGGCTGATCGAAGGAGGGGAGGGAATCCCGTTCGAGGTGATCGTCATCGCGGTGATCGTGGTCCTCAACGCCGTCCTCGGCTTCGTGCAGGAGGCGCGTGCCGAGCAGGCGGTGGCCGCCCTCCAGCGCATGGCGGCCGCCACCGCCGGTGTGCTGCGCGATGGGCGGGAGGAACGAGTCCCGGCTACCGAGGTCGTGCCCGGAGACATCCTCCTCCTGGCCGAAGGGGACGCTGTCGCCGCCGACGCCAGGCTGGTCGAGGCCGCCTCGCTCATGGTGGCCGAGGCGCCGCTGACCGGGGAGAGCGAGGCGGTGACCAAACAGGTGGCGCCTCTGGCCGGGCCGGCCGGTCTCGGCGACCGGGTCAACATGGTGTTCGACGGCACCGCGGTGACCCGGGGACGGGGGCGGGCCGTGGTGACCGCCACCGGTATGAGCACCGAGATGGGCAAGATCGCCCTCCTGCTCGGCCGGACCGAGGAGGAGCGCACCCCGCTTCAGCGTGAGGTCGACCGGATCGGGAGGACACTCGGGCTTGCCGTGGTCATCATCGCCATGGTCGTGGTCGGCGCCATCCTGCTCACCGCCGAGATCGCCCAGCCCTCCGATTTCGTCTCGGTCCTCTTGGTCGGGGTGTCGCTGGCGGTGGCAGCAGTTCCCGAAGGCCTGCCCGCCATCCTCTCCGTGGTGCTGGCTCTCGGCGTCCAGCGCATGGCCCGGAAGAAGGCCATCGTCAAGAGGCTCTCCTCGGTCGAGACCCTGGGATCGGCCTCGGTGGTGTGCTCCGACAAGACCGGCACCCTGACCAAGAGCGAGATGACGATCGTGACGGTGGTCACACCGTCGGGAGAGTTGGAGGTCACCGGGAGCGGATACCGGCCGGAGGGGGAGTTGTTGTCGGGTGGGCGCGCGGTCGACGACGAGGTCCTGATCGACGAGGTGAGGTATCTCCTTGCCGGTGGAAGTCTCGCCTCCGATGCGGTGCTTCGGGAGGAGGGCGGGGTGTGGACCGTCCAGGGGGACCCCACCGAGGCGGCGTTTCTGGTGGCCGAGGCCAAGATCGGGCTGACCGAGACCCGACGATCGCGCTTCGAGCGGGTCGGTGAGATCCCCTTCACGTCGGAACGCAAGCTGATGTCCACCTTCCAGAGCGACGCCGAGCGGGAGGGCCGGATCGATGTGGTGACCAAGGGCGCCCCTGATGTGCTTCTGCGCCGCTGCACACACGAGCGGGTTGCCGGCAACGTGCGAATCCTGACCGATGCCCGGCGCGGTGAGGTCCTGGCCAACGTCGATCGTCTCGCCGATCAGGCCTTGCGGACCCTGGCCGTGGCCTATCGCCCGCTCCCGGTCAGGGAACGGCCCGCAGAGGACGAGTCGATCGAGAACGAGCTGGTCTATCTGGGGCTGGTGGGCATCATCGATCCCCCACGACCCGAGGCGAGGGCCTCGATCGCCGAGGCGAAGGGGGCCGGGGTGCGGGTGATGATGATCACCGGGGACCACCCTCGAACCGCGGGTCGCATCGCCGGTGAGCTGGGCATCGTCGACAGGGAGGACCGTGTGGTCTCGGGCGTGGAGATCGAGGATCTCGACGATGAGGGGCTGTTGGAGACGGTGCGGGAAGTCTCGGTCTTCGCCCGGGTCGCCCCGGAGCACAAGTTGCGAATCGTCGATGCCCTGCAGGCCGACGAGAACATCGTGGCCATGACCGGGGACGGGGTCAACGACGCCCCTGCGCTCAAATCGGCGGACATCGGTGTGGCCATGGGGCTGACCGGCAGCGACGTCACCAAGGAGGCGGCGGACATGGTCCTCGCCGATGACAACTTCGCCACCATCGTCACCGCGGTGCGCGAGGGACGGGCCATCTTCACCAACATCCGCAAGTTCCTCCGCTTCCTCTTGTCCTCGAACATCGGTGAGGTCTTCACCATGTTCTTCGGTGTGGTGCTGGCCGGCTTGATCGGGCTCGACCAGATCGACGAGGCGGTGGCGGTGCCATTGCTTGCCACACAGATTCTCTGGATCAACCTGCTGACCGACACCGGACCGGCGTTGGCCATGGGTGTCGACCCTCCCCCCGACGACGTCATGAGACACCCGCCGCGCCATCTCACCGATCGGGTCATCGACCGCCGGATGTGGGTGGGCATCCTGTGGGTGGGGCTTGTGATGTCGGTGGTGACGCTGGCCGCGCTGGATCTCAGACTCCCGGGCGGTCTCATCCCCGGGTCGGGAGACATCGTCGAGGCCCGCACCATGGCCTTCACCACCCTCGTCCTCGCCCAGCTGTTCAACTGCTTGAACGCCCGCTCCGATCGGACCAGCGCCTTCCACAACCTGTTCACCAACCCGTTGTTGTGGGGAGCGATCGGTCTCTCCGCGCTGCTCCAGGTGACCGTGGTGCAGACCCCCTTCCTCAACGAGCCCTTCGGGACCATCCCGCTGTCCCTGGCCGACTGGGCGATCTGCACCGCTCTGGCCAGCATCGTGCTCTGGGCCGACGAGGCCAAGAAGCTCGTGGAGAGGCGGGTGGCCCCTTAGCGCACCGTGATCGAGATCGGATCCATCGGATACAGCTCGAATTGCACCGATGTACCGGGGGCGAGGTCGATCGGCGGGACCACCGAGCCGCAGATCACCACCTCACCGGCCCGCATCGTCTCGCCGTGATCGGAGAGCAGATCGGAGAGATGGGCGATCACCTCGACCAGACGACCGGTCAGATCCTCCAGACGATTCGTCCGCACCAGCTCCTGGTCCCCCAGGCGCACTCGCGCCTCCAGACCGGTGAGATCCGCGCCTTGCCGGACCGGGTCGGGAATTCCGAGAACCACACCCTTGTGAAAGATGTTCCCGGCCAGGATCTCCTCCACCTCCTCGGGGGGTGGGTCGATGTCGGCCAGCTCGATGGCGGGCCCGAGCGCGTAGATCGCGGCCCGGGTCGCAGTCTCGCCCCCTGCCGCGGGCAGGTCTTGGCCCAGATGGACGGCCAGCTCGGGCTCGGCGACGGCACGTCCCCAGTCGGTGAGATCGACCTCGGCACCGTTGACAATCAGCGAGGCATCGGTCATGAACCCCACGAGGGGACCGCCCAGGCCAAACCGCTCCAACGACGCCGGGGCGCCAAACCCCGCCTTCCATCCCAAGGGGGCCTGACCACTGGAGATCAACTCACGGCGCACCTCGAGCTGACGCTCCAGGCCACGGCTCACCCTGAGGTCGTTCACTCCGGCAGCTCGTAGCCGGCGGCATCCAGCGAGCCGGCGCCGCTCCAGCCCCAGACCAGGGTCACATCCTCGTCACCGGTGTTGTTGAAGCCATGCCAATGCCCACGCCGGGTGAGCACGACGTCCCCCTCACCGGCGGGTTGGTCCTCCTCGTCGGTGTAGACGAGACCATGCCCCGAGAGGACGATGAAGAACTCGTCGGCGTTGGGATGACGATGCCGGTCATGACGGGCCCCGGGCGGGAGCACGGTCCAGCCGAGGAGGAGGTCGTCGGAGCCGGCCTCGAGCGCATCGACCAAGAACTGGACCCTCATGTCCACCCAACCCTCGTCGGAGCGGAGCCCCCCTTCGACGGGAACGTCGTGGCGGTTGACCCGGAACTGGCCGCTCATCAGGCCCCTCCCAGGGTGCGATATGCGTCGAACACGGTGACGAAGTCGCGATGGCTCAGCCCCAGACCGTGACAGGCGTTGAGCATCTCGTTGGCGGCGGCCGCCAGGGGGACCGGGCTGCCCTGCCGACGTCCCAGGTCGAGTGCCAGCAGCATGTCTTTCTGTTGCAGTGTCACATTGGCCAGCGGCTTGTCAGGCATGTTCCCCTCCAGGATGAACGGGCCCCGGTATCCCATGACCGGCGAGGCAACCACACTCTTGAGCATGGCGTCCACCGCCACCTCTCGGTCGACTCCGCCCTTCTCGGCCAGGGCTACCGCCTCGCTGAAGGCCACCATCTCCACGATGAGGCACAGGTTGATCGCCACCTTCATCTGCACCGCCATCCCGTTGGCGCCGATATAGGTGACATTGGGCCCGATCGCCTCCAAGAGGGGCTTGGCTCTCTCGAAGGCGGCGCGGTCACCACCGACCATGATCGACGCCTTGCCCTGCTCCAGAGACACCGGGCTCCCGGACAGGGGAGCGTCGAGCATGGTGCGCCCGGCGGCGGCGAAAGCTGCGCTGATCCGACGTGAGGCATCGGGGTCGAGGGTGCTCATGTCGAGATAGACGCCATCGGCCCGGAGACCGGCGAGGACACCATCGCTGCCCAGGGCAACCGCCTCGACGGCCACGGAGTCGGTGACGATGGAGAGCACGGCTTCGGCATCCGCGGCGACCTCGCGGGGAGTATCGGCCCACTCCATCCCGATCGCCAGAAGAGGGCCTGCCTTCTCCTCGGTGCGGTTCCATCCGACGACGTCGTGCCCAGCAGCCAGTAGACGGGGGACGATGCCCTGCCCCATGTCGCCCAACCCGATGAACCCGACCCTCAACTCATCCTCCGCCAATCGATTGCGCCCAAGCAGTCAATCATCGAGGCATCGAGTGTATGCGGCGGACCCGGCCCACGGCCGACGTTACGTTCAAGCCTGTTCGAATCGGACCAGCCGGGTGGGGACCGAAGCCTCCACCAGCCGGACCAGCAGCTCCTCGCCGAGATCGACGTCCTCGCCGTCGATTCGGGCGTGAACGGCCGGTCTGCGCAGTTGGACCTCGCCCCGTGGCCGCTCGCGATGCACATCCACCACCAGACCGGCGAAGACCTCTCCCACACGGTTGGCCAGGACCGCCGCCTCGACCAGGTTGACGCAGGCCGCCTCGTAGCGACCGGCGAGGGAGTCGGCCTGAGCCATGATCTCGGGGAGAGGGGCCAGAGCCTCGGCGACAGGTCCCGGCACCTCCGAACCTTGGGAGAGGGCCAGGCAGGTCTCGCCCACATATCTGTCCACCAAGCGTCGGAGGGGTGCAGTGGTGTGGGCATAGAGGGTGGCCAGCGCGGCATGGGGATGAGGCTCCTCGCCATCTCCCAGCACCTGATAGCCCGCTCCGGAGAAGAGGTCAGTGGCCTCGGCCAGAAAGGCGGCATGGGCCGGGAGACGGGCATCGAGGCTGCGGATCAGGTCCGGGTAGGCGATATCCCCCGGCCAGGCGATGTCGAGTGCCTTGGCCACCCGGCGCAGACGATCCACACGGAATCGAGGGGCCGGGGGCAGCGTGCGGAGCACACCGACACCGCCCTCGACCATGAAGCGGGCGGCGAGGATTCCGGTGAGCAGGGAGATCTGGGCGTTCCAGTCCTCGACCGGCAAGGGTGCCCGGTACTCCAGAGCCCAGCCTCCGTCCTCGTGAACCACTTGTTGCTCGGGAATGGGAAGGGTGATGGCACCTCGTTCCTCCTCCAACAATTGGCGCAGCCGCCCGACCTCGGCCAGCAGCCGGAGCGGGGCGGGAGCAGAGGCGGCATCGAGCTGCCCTTGAACCTGGTCATACGTGAGCTGCTCCCGGCTCCGCACCAGGGCCCGGCTCACCCGCCCTTCGACGATCTCGCCGTCACCGTCGAGGTCGATCTCCCAAACCATGGCAGGTCGGTCCTGGTCGGGCAGCAGGCTGGCCTTCCCCTCGGAGAGCGTCGTGGGGTAGAGGAGGGTGCGACGATCGGGGCCATAGAGGGTGAGGCCGCGGTGGCGAGCCTCCTCGTCGACTCGGCCCCCGATCGGCACGAATGCGGCCACGTCGGCAATGGCGTACCGGACGCGGAACCCGCCCCGCCGTCGCTCCAGGTGGAGCGCCTGGTCGAGATCGCGCGAACCGGGCGGGTCGATGGTGACGAAGGGAATCCCGGTGAGGTCACTCTCCGGCGGTCGTGGGTCGGACTGCTCGGCTTCGTCCATGACCTGTCGCGGGAAGGCGGGCCGGATCCCCATCTCGGCCCGAATCGAGTCGAAACCGGCCTCGACCGTGCTGTCGGTTGCCACGAAGCGAACCTGACGGCGGGGCATGAGGCGATGGTAGGTCGAGATCGACCCCACGCCGATACCCTTCTCGTCCCCCTCTTCACCCTCGAGCCAACAGACTGATCAGGGCGGTGGCGTCTCTGGGGGCGTGACCCCCCGAGTCGTTGTCGAAGTAGACGTAGACGTCACGCCCCTTGCGCCTGGGAGGGACCAGGTCGGTGAGCCGGCGGGCGTCGTCTGGCTCCGAGCCTTGCGACCACACGGTGATCCGCTCCGCCCACCCCTCGAGCTCGGCCCGGGTATAGCCGCTCGAATAGAGCGCCCGGGGGCCGTGGAGTCGCAGGTAGACGAACCCGGCGGTCACCTCCTCGGTGTAGGGCCATATCGACGTGTGGGAGAAGGCGAAGGCGACCCGGTGTTTTCGGGCCAGCTGCACCATTTCCTCGACGAAGAAGCTGGCATGTCTCGGCTCGATGACATGGCGGACACGGTGGTTGGCCCCGATCCGCTCGTCGCCCGGGGCCGGGCCAGAGTGGCTCTTGGTGCGAGGTCGGCCACCCCGTCCAGATCGTGGGGGAGTGAGGCGAGGAATCGGTCCATCGGCTCGGGGTCGAAACGAATCTTGGGCGAGAGCTGCCACAGGATCGGTCCCAGCTTCTCACGAAGCTCGAGGATCCCCGATGCCATGAAGTTCGCCAAGGGCTCGTCGGTGTCGTTCAGCTTCTTGTT
>JBOGET010000159.1:0-1695 GCA_050741975.1 Acidimicrobiia bacterium | reverse complement strand
CCTTGGCTTGTTCCTCGGCGCCTGCACCCGAGCCAACACCGAGGCGACAGCTCCTCCAGACGTGTTCGCCCCGACCCCGAGCATCGAAGGGGGGCCGGTGCCGTCCACCCCTCCCCTTCCCCCTGATGTCGAAAAGGTCGCGATCTTCCCGATAGACCCCCGCACCCTGGAGGCGCTCCCGGGGTATCTGCCGATGCCGATGGGCGACTGGACCTCGGGGGTCAGTTCGCCGAACGGGCGATGGCTGGCGCTCTACCACGGCGACGACACCGGGTTCAACAACGGAACGCGTCTGGTGGATGTGCTCGCCTGGGACCTCGTTGCCGAGTGGACCGCGGAGGACCTTCAGCCGATCAGCGTTGACGATGAGGGAGCTGTGCTTGCCATCGACTACCGGGGCACGAGTCCCGCTCTGGCCCGGCTGACCGTCGGGCAGGAGAGATCCGAGCGTGTGGCAGAGCTCTCCCCCTACTTCAATCTTTGGGATCGACCTCGCTCCTTGGACGATGGACGCCTCCTACTCATGGGCCCGGTGTACGACGAGACTGGTGCCGTAGCTCATGTCGCGATCGTGGTCGTAGATGAGTCGACGGCCAGTGTCACCGAGACGGCGTTGCCAGGGGTTCGGATGGGCGCCGCAGAGATCATCGATCTCGGGGAGGGACGAACAGGCGTCCTGGACATCACGCCGGCGTTGGCATGGGACGACAGCAGTGAGCGGGCCCTGATCGTCCACGCCGCGGCCGACGTCGTCACCGATGTGAACCTGTCATCGGGTGAGACAACGGACCACCGCTTCGGCCCGATGACCCAACTCGACAACGAGGCGCCGCCACTGTCGGGGGCCACTTCGGGCGACCTGTGGACGAGCACGAGACGGACCGCGGCGGTCACCCCCGATGGCAGGATGCTCTATATCGCCGGTCAGGTCGGCGAATTCACCGACAGGGAGGGAACACCGTTGTCGGTGACGACACCGGTCGGGCTGATAGCGGTCGACACCGCCACCTGGGAGATCGTCGATCGTCTCGACGCGGCCCTGTCCGAATTGTTCATGTCGCCGGACGGCTCCCGACTCATCGCCTCGGGGTACTACTACGAGAACAGCGCGACCACCTACGTGGGGGAATCCTCCGGTTTGCACCTGATCGACTCACTCGGGCTGGAGGTGATCTCCCACCACGAGCCAGAGCAATCGAACCTGTACTACGGGCCGGTCTCCTTCAGCCCCGATGGTGGGCTCGGATACATCACGACCTGGGTCGACAGCGCCGAGGTGATGGTGATCGACCTCGTGACAGGAGAGCAGATCGCGAGTCAATCCGGAGACTGGGTCCAGGTGTTCGGCGAGGTCGGGGTCATGGCAGATTCGGCCGAACAGGGTGGATGAGCGACCCTGGGACAGGGTCTCAGCCCAACTTCGACACACGACCCGAAGTGTCTCGTCAGCTCGACGACGAGCTGGTTGGCTGGCTTACCAGCGTCTCCCGCCCGGTTCAACCGCTCGCCATCGACCGAATCGTCCCCTGAGCACACTCAGAGCGCCTTCTCGATGCAGGGCGTCACGGATGCGTGACGCCCTGCATTAGGAAGCGGTCTCAGTCCACCTTGACCACCCGCTCCGCCACGAAGCGGACTGCGGAGATGACCAGGGCGCCGAGGAAAGTGGCCCAGAAGAAGCCGGTCGACGTGATG
>JBOGET010000158.1:0-3406 GCA_050741975.1 Acidimicrobiia bacterium | reverse complement strand
CTCCCGATCTCGGTCGGGGATATCGAATAAGACGCTACCCGGCGCCGAGAGGTTCCTCGGAATCCCGAGGCACGCCAAGCATATCTTTCGCGACCTTTGCTTATGGCTCTTGACGATGCTTTACGTTCGCTAGTAGATGATCAGGAATGAGAACCGAGGTGCCCGGGGGTGGTCAGACTGCTCGTCCTCCGCATCTGCTCGCCGTGGGACCTCCGGGCGCTTCGGTCCGGCCGACGGCGAGGGTCCGGCCGGTGATCCCGGTCCGGCTGGAGTCTCGCCGCGGTGGATTCGAGCCGTCGCATCCCTATGTGAGGAGGTTCTGGGTGGCCGCAATCGGCTCGAGTGCCGTGGCCGAGCTGCTCCGCCTGGTTCGGGCGGCCGAGAAGGGGGAGGGGGTGCGGCTGCCCAGAACCCTCCCTGCGTTGCTCCGGGTGGGTCTGGTCAGGGCCGAGACGGCCGGTCTCGTGGTGTTCACACGGATCCCTGCGGTCCCCCCCGAGCTTCGGTGGAGATTCCCGCCCAGTCTCGGCGCGGAGCACTCGAGGTGGGTCCGCTGAAATCGTCACCCGCCACCGGGGAGGGAACACGTAGGAATGGTCAGCGTCGGCTGGCGAGGGCGGCCATGAGCACCAAGGCGACACCCTGGCCGATGGCGAAGGCGATCGCCACCCGGACGTCGGGCTGTCCACCGAGGGCGACGAGGGCAGCCACTGCAACCACGAGACCGCTGACCCAGGCGGCTGACATCCGTGAGGTGCGCGCCTCAGCTACCAGGACCTGACCGGCGATCTGGGCGGCGGCAGCGGCCATGACCCCCGCCGCGGTGAAGCCGGCCACGAGCGCCGAGGGGGCGTACTCCTCACCGAACAGGATCGAGACCACCTCGGGACCAACCAGCCAGCCGACCAGGCCACCGAGAACGGCGAGACCGGCGCCCACGATGACCACGCCCCGCACGTATCGGCCGAGCCGGATGCGGTCGCCCGACCCGGCCACGCCCACCAGGTAAGGAAGGATCCGACCCTGGAGGGCAAAGATCAACGTGAGCGGAGCCCTGAACAAGGTGAAGGTCACGAACACCACCGAGACCAGAGCCGGGTCGGCGCCGAGGGCGGCCACTGCGATCGGAGCGGCGCCGAGCAGGATCTGTGAGGAGGAAGTGGCCCCGACGTAGCCACCGACGAAATGCGAGGCGGGTGCGGCAGGAGCCCGAGGATCACCTTGGTCGTACCGCCACCACCGCATGGCCAGGACCGAGAAGCCTCCAATCACCATGGCCCACCCCAGAGACTCCGCACTGGCCACCAGCTGGATGGCGAGAATTCCGACCACCAAACGCGCCACCGTCTCGACGATGAGCACCCAGCCAACGTCGGCAAACCTGCGTCGTCCGGCCAGGACCCCCTTGCCCACGAACAACAGGCTGTACCCGACCATGAGGAGGATGATCTGGAGGACGTACTCCCAGCTCCCCTCGAACAGCCGGTCGAGTGTGAAAGCGACGAATCCACCACCGATCACGGAGCCGACCAACGCCATGACCGTCGCCGGTCTCAGATCATGGGGGATGGCCCGGCGGCCCGAGGCCACCTCCCGGGTCACGTACTGCTCGATGGGGACAAGCATGACCGTGGCAAGGATGAAGAAAGCCGTCCACAACACGCCAACGGGGGCGAAGGCCTCCGGGGTGAGGGCGCGGGTTCCGTAGACCTGAAAGAGGTAGGCGCCTATGGCCCCGATGAGGCCACCGGCCACCATGAAGGTGGTCCCCGGGGCCCGGAACCCCCTTCGCTCGACCTCGATCACAGGGGCGCTCAACGAGCACCGAAACCGGTCAGGACCGTCCAGACGCTCTTCCAGAGCACGCGGAGATCCATAACCGGGGACATGTGCTTGATGTAGAAGAGGTCATAGGTCAATTTCTCGATGGTGTCGGCTTCATCATCGGCATATCCGTAATTGACCTGAGCCCATCCGGTGATCCCGGGTCGCACCAGGTGACGGTGGTCGTAGAATGGGATGTAGCGTTGGAATTCCTCGACGAAGGGGACCTGTTCCGCCCGGGGGCCGACCAGGCTCATGTCCCCCTTCAACACGTTCACGAGCTGGGGGATCTCGTCGAGACGTGACTTGCGCAGGAAGCTGCCCCCCTTGATCAGCCGCTCGTCGTGCTCGGTGGCGAACCTGGGGCCGTCCTTCTCGGCGTCCTCGTCCATGGTCCGGAACTTGTACATGGTGAAGGACCGCCCTTCGTGCCCCACCCGGGGTTGCCGGAACAGGGCCGGTCCCCTGGTCGCCAGTCGAATATAGCCGGCGACGAGCAAACCGACTGCGACCCAGATCGGGCTCAACGCCGCTGTGATGACCAGATCGAACAACCTCTTCCCGGGAAGCCAGGGCGCCACCTCGAGCAACGGCGCCGATATCTCCCAACCCTCACCGAGATGGACCAGGGGGACCCGACCGGTGTGCTCCTCGTACACACTGGAGAAAGGTCTGATCTTGTAGCCGGCGACGTCACACGAGGAGAGGAAGCGGGCGACACGCTCGGAGAGGACCGCCCGCAGGTCGACCGCCATGTTCACGTCTCGATCGGGCAGCTCGAGCGGTCCGTCGAACTTGGGGTCGAGCACCCAGACTACGACCGCATTGGGCGAGGCGGCGAGGTCCTCGGCCAGCTCCTTCTCCCCGGTGATGATCCCGATCTTCTCCGTCCACGGTCGAAGACGGTGAACGCCGCGGTGGAGAGAGGCGAGGATCATCCACATGCCCCCGGTGATGACGAGGAAAGAGCCCGAGTAATAGGGCGTTCGGGTGAAGAGGATCAGCGTCGGAGTCAGCGCCCCGGTTATGAGGGCGATGGCGAACATTCGCCCATAGGTGGGACGGGGGACACCGGGACCCGACATCTGAGCGGTGAGGGAGGAGGCGACTGCCATCGAGATGACGAGGAAGATGAGCATGGGGAAGACCTCGCCCCCATGCTGGACCGACTCCCAGGGCAATGGTGTCCCGTAGGCGAAGACGGAGGCTCCCATGGCGGCGAGGGCGAGGGCGGCCAGGTCCCCCAGCCCCACCCAGAACAGAAACCCTTTGCGCATGGAGAGTGATGCTAGGAAAAGACGGCGGCTTTAGCTTGTCGGGACCAAGCCGCGGGCCAGCTCGACCAGGGTTCGCACCCCGACTCCGGAGGCGCCTTTGACCTGTTCCCCTGCCGTTTCCCGCGACCTGGCCGGCCCGGCGATGTCGAGATGGGCCCACCTGGCGTCGTCGGCGTAACTGGAGAGGAAGAGGGCGGCGGTGATCGCTCCCCCGTAGCGACTGCCGGAGATGTTCTTCAGGTCGGCGACGTCCGACTCGATCGACTTCTTGTAGTCCTTGAACAGCGGCATCTCCCAGAAATGCT
>JBOGET010000157.1:0-4358 GCA_050741975.1 Acidimicrobiia bacterium | reverse complement strand
CGGTGACCCCGGCGACCTGGTGTTCACCGGAGACTGGGATGCAGACGGAGACGACACCCTCGGTCTGTACCGGCCCTCCAACGGGACCGTCTACCTCCGCAACACCAACAACACCGGCACCGCCGACTTTGCCTACACCATGGGCGGCAGCGTCCACCGTCCCGTTGCCGGCACCCCCTGAGCATCTCCCCGGGTGGGGGGTCTTCGCACGACGGTGACTCCGGCAACCACCAGCGTGGTCATCGTCACCCATGACTCCGAGCACCTGGTGCCTCCCGTGCTCGATGCCCTGCTCTCGGACCCGGTCCGCCCCGGTGAGGTCATCGTCGTCGACAGTGCCTCGACTGACGGCACGCTCGATGTCCTCGCCGGCTATGAGGTGACCATCATCGCCCGGGAGGAGAACGTGGGTTTCGCCCCCGGCTGTCACATCGGAGCCCGCGCCGCCGGTGGCGACGCCCTGGTCTTCCTGGGGCACGACACGGTACCCGGCCCGGGGTGGCTCACCCCGCTCGTCTCCGTCCTCGACGATCCCGAGATCGGGGTGGCGATGGCCACCATCGAGGACGCCGACCAGCCGGGGACCTTCAACACCTCCGGCGGTCACCTCACCTATTTCGGGATCGCATGGGTGAGCGACATGGGCCGGCCCATCCCCGACGAGTCAGGGCCGGTCGACGTGGCCTTTCCCTCGGGCGCCGCCACCGCCATCCTCCGAACGACGTGGGAGGAGTTCGGTGGGTTTCGTGAGCAGTTCTTCATGTATCACGAGGACACCGACCTCGGCTGGCGGCTGCGGCTTGCCGGGAAGCAGATCGTCAGGGTCCCGCAGTCGAGGGTGGCTCATCGGTACGACTTCGGCCGCTCCCCTGCCAAGATGTACCACCTGGAGCGCAACCGCTGGCTGATGCTCCGCTCCAACTATCGGAGACGGACTCTCGCCGTGCTCTCACCGGCCCTGCTGCTGGTGGAGATCGGCATCACCCTCACCGCCCGCCGGGACGGGTGGCTGGCCGAGAAGCGGCGGGCATGGCGTGACGCGGCTCGAGCCGGTGACGTGGTGATGGAGGGACGCCGACTCGTGGCCGCGACCCGGGTGACCGGCGACGCCGAGATCATCGCCGGGATGGGCCACAGTCTTTCGGGCATACCCCAGATCCGGACCCCGCGTGGGACCGGGACCGTCGATGCCCTGCTCCGGTGGTGGCAGCGCATCGCCCTACCCGTCGTCCGTTTCCTCGACCGGTTCGGTTGAATCGGCCAGCGCCACCGATTCGGCGACGTCGCGAACCTTCTCCTCGAGAGCCGTCAGCGACACCGAGAGCTGGAGGAGTATCCCGAGGATGACCAGTGTGGCCAGGAGGAAGAGCGTGGTGGTCCCCGAACGGATGCCAAGCGCCCGGCTGAGACTGTCGAGCCAGGGGCGAGCCACGGCCAGCGCCACCATGCCGAAGGCCACCAGGAGCCAGATCAAGGCGTAGCGCTCCTTGAGCCGTCTTCTTCGCACCAGGGCCACGACCACGATCACGGCGCCAAGGGCGATGGCGATGACCAGGGCCTGGGCCGGGAAGCTCACCGACGGGTGCGTCCCGGCTTCCCGGCGATGATGGCCAGGAGCACCCGGGCGAATTGCCCCGCAGCGTGTGGAAACGTGGTGGGCTCGCCGGAGACTCGCTGGTGCATGGGGACCTCGACCTCCACCACCGAGGCGCCGAAGGCCCCGGCCTGGAGCAGGGCCTCCACCGTGTCTCCCAGGTACTCGGAGGGATAGGAGCGGGCGAACTCGGAGAGCAAGGGCTCGGACACGACCTTGAAGCCCGAGGTCGGATCCGTGATCCGGACCCCGATCCGTCGGCTGACCAACGTCGCCAGGAGACGCATGGCGACACGTCGCCCTCCCGGCTCGTAACCGGAGCCGAAACGAGAGCCGACCACCAGTTCGGCGCCGTCATCGGCCGCCTCCAGCAACCGGGGGATCGCCTCGGGCGGATGCTGCAGGTCGGCATCGACCTGAACCACCCTCTTGAACCCGTTAGCCACGGCATACCGAAACCCGGTCCGCAGCGCGGCGCCGACACCGACATTCACCGGGAGACGAAGCACGGTGGCCCCGGCTGCGGCGGCGGCGAGAGCCGTGTTGTCGGCGGACCCGTCGTCCACCACCAGAGATCGGAGCCCGAGGGCGCGCACCCTCTCCACAACCGCGCCAACCGATCCCTCCTCGTCGTGGGCCGGCGTAACGACCAGCGTGCCCTCAGTCATCGGGGCAGGGTACCGGGCGGGCACCGCCTTCCTAATGCAGGGCGTCACGTATACGTGACGCAGTGCATTAGGAGACCCGGACGACCTACCGGGCGACGATCTTGTACACCTGGCCGCCCAAGGAGGTGACGTAGAGCTCGTTGGAGGAGTCGTAGCCGAACGAGGAGAGCTGGGAGACGACGCCGAGCTCGGAGGCACGGTCGATGTGCTTGCTGACAATGCCCCCGTCGTAGACCAGGCTGTGGATCCTCCCCGCGCAGAAGTCCCCGTAGAAATAGGTCCCGGCCAGCCCGGGGATGGCGCTGCCCCGATAGACGAAGCCCCCGGTCACCGAACAG
The DNA here is from genome assembly GCA_050741975.1 of Acidimicrobiia bacterium. Taxonomy (GTDB): domain Bacteria; phylum Actinomycetota; class Acidimicrobiia; order Spongiisociales; family ZC4RG35; genus JARDZU01. The sequence continues at coordinate 1,758 of JBOGET010000157.1, read as the reverse complement.
CCCTCGGCGTGGGTGTACTCGACCTGGGGGAAGGTGAATCCGGTGATGAAGCAAGGCGCCTGGAAGCAACCGGTCCCCTCCCAGGTGTTCCAGCCCAGATTGGCCCCGGCCGACGCTGCGGGAAGGATGGTGACCTCCTCCCGCTGCCCCTGTCCCACATCGCCGATGTAGAGGAGCCCGGCGTCGAGATCGAACCGCCACGGATTGCGCAGCCCGAGGATGTACACCTCGGGAGCGCCGCCACCCTGGGCGAAGGGATTGTCCGGTGGGATTCCGTACTGCCGGCCCCCTGACGCGGTGTTGACGTCGATGCGGAGCAGCTTGCCGAGGAGATTGTTCGGGTTCTCGGCCCGGTTGCCCGGGTCCCCTCCCCCACCACCGTCACCGAAGGCGATGAGCAGATACCCGGCCTCGTCGAAAAGGAGCATCCCGCCGTTGTGATTGGTGAAGGGCTGGTCGACGGTGAGCAGGACCCGCTCGGACCCGAGGTCGGCCCGGTTCGGGTCGGAGGAGACCGTGAACTCGGAGATTCTCGACACCGACCCGATGGTGTAGTTGACGTAGAACTTGCCGTTGGTGGCGTACTGGGGATGGAAGGCGAGACCGAGCAACCCTCGCTCCCCGCCGCTGGTCACCCCCAGGTCGAGGAACGGCGTGCCCAGCACCGACCCGCCGCTGATGATCTCGATGTCCTCGCCCTGCTCGACCACGAAGAGCCGGGCATCGCCCGGAGGCGAGGCGACCAGGAGGGGGCTGCTCAGACCCGAGGCAACGGGCTGCAGGGCGAGTGGAGGCGGAGGTGGGGGCAGGTTGAGATCGAAGTTCCCGGAGACGGGCATCGATGCCGAGGGACCGAGGACGAAGCTGTCGTCCGCCCCTCCGGTGCTGTGGGTGTTCTTGAGATAGAAGGTGGCGTTGGAGGACCGAAACAGGCCGAAGGTGTCGAGGTCGTCGTCGTCCCAGTCACCGGCCACCGGCAGGTCCCCGGGGTCGCCGAAGAAGTATGAGATGTCGGCGATCCCCGTGGTGTTGGAGTTGCGGAGGTAGACGAATCCGTCGCTGGGCCGACGCAGCCCTGCGCTGTCGGTGCCGTCCCCGTCCCAATCGCCGGTCACCGGGATGTCCCCCGGATTGCCGAAGTCGTAGGAGAAGTCGGCGGCGCCGAGCCCGCCGCCGTTTGTCCCGAGACGGTTGATGACGTAGATGCGGGCCTCTGACGGCCGGTAGATGGAGAGGCTGTCGCAGCCGTCGCCGTCGAAGTCGCCGGCCAGGGGCAGGTCGCCGGGATTGCCGAAGAGGAAGCTGATGTCTGCGATCCCGGTGGTGTTGCTGTTGCGCAGGTAGGCGAAACCGTCGGAGCGACGGTAGAGACCGGGGGTGTCGACCCCGTCGCAGTCCCAGTCGCCCATGAAGGGCACATCCTGGGGATTGCCATAGCCGATGGTCTTGGTGTTGGTGTTGACGTCACGCAACGTCCACTGGCCCGTGGACGGGTCGACCACGCCGGCGGTGTCGGTGGCCATGGCGGGAAGGGCGCCGATCACGACCAGCGCCGTGACCAGGACGATGCGGGCCTTCATCTAGAAGTCGCCCCCGGAGAGCTGCATCCCGCCACCGATCCCGAAGCTGAGGTCGGCGGTGCCGGTGTTGTTGGTGTTGCGGAGGTAGACGGTCCCGTTGGAGGGCCGGTACAGACCGAGGGTGTCGTCTCCGTCTGCATCCCAGTCTCCGGTGAACACCAGGTCGCCGGGGTCACCG
>JBOGET010000156.1:0-3142 GCA_050741975.1 Acidimicrobiia bacterium | reverse complement strand
ACCTATAGGTCGAGAACTCCGCGCCAGAAGGGAAGACCCGGGTGCAAGAGGGGGGCGGCGCCAGGCCGCCGGGTGGGGCCTATTCTGCCCGCCCATGGCTGTCCTGCCCCATGAGGGGACGCACTCGATCATGTACGGGGGCTGGCCCCTTCCCATCGGGTCCAGTCTCCGCACCCAGTATCTGGCCCGGCCCGACGCCGCCGGCCAGTTCCCCGTCGTCTTCGTCCTCCCCACCTTGGACGGGTTGGGCGGGTTCGAGAAAGACCTGTGCCGGATGTTCGCCCGTTGGGGGCTGGTCGCCATCGGAGTCGACTTCTACCGTCAGTCGGGCGATCCCATGGAGGCCTACCACGCCCTCTCCGACCGCCGGGCGATCGCCGACCTCGACGAGATCCACGAGTTCATCGAGTCCGACGACGTCACCTGGGCGGTCAGCGGTGACGTCGGGATCCTCGGGATCGACGTCGGCGGTCGTTTCGGGATAGTGGCGGCAGCAACACGGTCCTGGGTCAAGTCGCTGGCGGTCGCCTATACCCCGCTCACCGGGGACGAGGATCGGCAGTTCCAGGTGGCGAGCTATCTGGACAATCTCCCGGTGCCGGTGCTCGGTCTCTACGGAGCGAACGACGAGCTGATCGATGTCTCGACCGTCGACGAGGCGCAGCGTCGCAATGACCACGGGCAGTGGCTCCTCTACGAGGGCGCGGGGCACCTCTTCCTGGACATCGAGGCCGACTCGTACAACGCCGACGCCGCGGCCGACGCCGGCCCCCGTCTCGTCGAGTTCTTCAAGACCACTCTTCCGCCGGCCGTGGAAGTGGATCTGGGTTGAGCCCTCCACTAGCTCCGGACGTGGCGGATGGCACCGGAGGTGACAAGTGAGCGGGCTCCGTCGACCTCGACCACCAGGGCGCCCTCGTCGGTGATGTCGATCGCCCGACCCCGGCCCTCGGGGTCCCAGGTGATCTCGCGGCCCAGGGTGGCACATAGACCCCGGTACTCCCCGGCGGGCCAGCCATCATCCTCGACGATGCGGAGCAGCTCGGCCGCCCACAGACCCGCGATTCGGGCATGCACCTCCGGGCCCGGGTCTTCCTCGTGGAGGGCCCCGATGCCTCGGGGAGGGTCGGGCCACCACAGATTGAGCCCCATGCCAACCACCAAATCCCCCGATCGCTCGGCCAGGATCCCGCCCAGCTTCAGCTCACCGGCCATCAGGTCGTTGGGCCATTTCAGGGTGACGCCGTCGAGACTGCGGGCCGCCGCCACACCCGCCATGAGGGAGAAGGGGCGCCGGTCATCATCGGAGGGGCGGAAGGCGACGGAGACGGCCAGGGCCCGCGGCGCCGTGAGCCAGTCGGCGTCGCCTCGGCCCCGTCCGGCGGTCTGACGCTGGGCGACGACGACCACCGGCAGACGATCCAACTCCGCCAGGGCCAGGTCCTGGGTGGATGGGACCTCTTCTACGCTCAGTTGCAAATAGGGTGTAGCCATCTCGTCTCCCGACGAGTCGGAAACTGTGAGATTACGGAGGAGTTTTGGGGACCGAGGCGCGAATCGAGCGACTCAGAGAGCTTCGCGAGGAGGCCCTGCACGCCGGGAGCCAGCGCGCCATCGCCCGTCAGCACGAGCAGGGCAAGCTCACCGCCCGGGAGAGGCTCGACGCCCTTCTCGACAAGGGGTCGTTCCAGGAGATCGATCAATTCGTCCGTCACCAGTCGTCGGGTTTCGGCATCGAGGACAAGCGGCCTCTCGGCGACGCCGTGGTCACCGGTCACGGCACCATCGACGGTCGGCACGTCTTCGTCTTCGCCGAGGACTTCACCGTGTTCGGGGGCAGTCTGAGCAAAGTGGTGGCCGACAAGATCTGCAAGGTCATCGACATGGCGCTCGAAACAGGGACACCCGTCATCGGGCTCAAGGACTCGGGCGGGGCGCGGATACAGGAGGGGATCGCCTCCCTCGACGGTTACGGGCGCATCTTCGAGAGAAACGTGAGGGCGTCGGGGGTCATTCCGCAGATCTCGGTCATCATGGGGCCCTGCGCCGGTGGCGCCGTCTACTCCCCCGCCCTCACCGACTTCGTGTTCCAGGTCGACCAGAGCAGTCACATGTTCATCACCGGCCCCGACGTCATCAAGGCGGTGACCGGTGAGGAGGTGACCATGGAGGAGCTGGGCGGCGCCGCCACCCACGCCTCCAAATCGGGCGTGACCCACTTCGTGTACCCGACCGGGATCGACGCCTTGGAGGCGGTGAGGTATCTCATGTCGTACCTCCCCCGGAACAACATGGAGCTCCCCCCACACTTCGCTCCCACCGACCGGCCCGATCGAATCGATGACCCCCTGGACTCGATGATCCCTGACTCGGCGAACCAGCCTTACGACATGGTGCAGCTGGTCGAGACCGTGCTCGACGGTGAGGAATTCCTCGAGGTCCACCAGCTCTGGGCGAAGAACATCGTCGTCGGTTTCGGGCGTCTCGACGGCCACACCGTCGGTGTCGTAGCCAACCAGCCTGCGGTCCTGGCCGGGACCCTGGACATCGAGGCTTCGGAGAAGGCGGCCCGGTTCGTCCGCTTCTGCGACGCATTCAATATCCCGATCGTCACCTTCGTCGACGTCCCGGGGTTCCTCCCCGGCGTGGAGCAGGAGCATCATGGGATCATCCGGCACGGGGCCAAGCTGCTCTACGCCTACTGCGAGGCCACCGTGCCCCGCATCACGGTGATCACCAGGAAGGCCTACGGCGGGGCGTATCTGGTGATGAACGCCCGGGGGGTGCGGGCCGACCTGGTCTTCGCCTGGCCATCGGCCGAGATCGCCGTGATGGGCGCCCAAGGTGCGGTCAACATCATCCATCGGCGTGAGATCGGCGCCACCAACGAGCCGGAGAAGGTGCGGTCCGAGCTGATCGCCGACTACGAGGAGACGTTCAACAACCCCTACGTCGCCGCCGAGCTTGGCCTCGTCGACGAGGTGATCGAGCCCCGGGAGACCCGCTACAAGCTGATCCGCGCCCTCGACGTCCTCCGCACCAAACGGGAGACCCTCCCTCCCAAGAAACACGGGAACGGCCCTCAGTGACTGGCCCGCCGCGAAGACCTCTCGTTTTGGCGCGGAGATCTCGACCTATAGGT
>JBOGET010000155.1:0-13121 GCA_050741975.1 Acidimicrobiia bacterium | reverse complement strand
TTCTCACCGATCTCATAGCGGACCAGACGGAGCAGGGCCCTTATCCGCTTCATCGACTTCCGGGCGGTGTGGACCGCCTCTCCAAACATCTCCTCACCGTCGTAGAAGCCGGAGATCGCCTCGTCGATGGACTCGACACTGAGCCGCTTCAGACCGACCCCCAACGGCTCGTCGGGGAGCAGCCTGTAGGCGGGCAGGGACAGGACCACCGTTCCGGTGAGGCGGTCGGTGGCCTGGATCACAGTCACCGGGCAAGCGTAATGTGGGCCCGTTGAGATCTGCGGGTCTTCTCCCCTACCGCCTGGACGGCGAGCTGCGCCTCCTGATCGCCCATCCCGGAGGGCCCTATTTCGCCCGAAGGGACAACGGATGGTGGTCGATCGTCAAGGGCATCGTCGAACCCGACGAAAGCGATCTGGCGACTGCCGCCCGTGAGTTCGAGGAAGAGACAGGGTGGCCGGCACCTCCCCAGCCATGGATCGACCTGGGGGAGACCACGCTCAAGTCGCGCAAGGTGGTCAGCGCCTTCGCCGTCGAGTCCAGCTTCGACCCGGAGACCATGGTCCCCGGCCTCATCATCATCGGGCGTCGCCCGTTCCCGGAGATCGACAGGGTCGAATGGATGAGCCCCGAGCAGGCACGGGTCAAGCTGAACCCGGCCCAAGGTGTGTTCATCGACCGGCTGCTCTCGTTCGCGCGGGATGGGAACAATGACGGGTAGCGGGCGCTTGACTGGAGTGTGACAAACAGGAGTGACCACGTGACAGAGATGCCCCAAACCGAGAAGGAATGGAGGGAGAAGCTCTCCCCGGAGCAGTACCAGGTCCTGCGGCAGGCCGGCACCGAGCGTGCCTTCACCGGCAAGTACTGGGACACGAAGACCGACGGCACCTACCGCTGCGCCGGATGTGGTGAGGAGCTGTTCTCCAGCGACACCAAGTACGACTCGGGATCGGGCTGGCCCAGCTTCTACGAGGCACTGAAGCCGGAGCGGATCGACGAATCCCGCGACCTGTCACACGGCATGGTGCGGACCGAGGTGAAGTGCGCCAACTGTGGCGGCCATCTCGGCCATCTTTTCGAGGACGGGCCAAACCCGACGGGTCTTCGCTATTGCATCAACTCCGGCTCGCTCGACCTGGAGCCCACGGAGTAGAGAGACTCAGGGGGAGGGCCGCCCCTGGCGGTACCTGTCGAGGAGAGTGACGAGCTCGCTCTCGTGTTCCCCTTCGGGGACCTCGGCGACCTCGATGCGCCCCGTGAGCATCCCGTCGTCCTCGTCGAGCCCGACCTCGACATCGGGCAGCATCCGGAGCACGCTCCGGTTCCAGGGCTCGATGGAGAACCGAAACGACTCGACGCCGGCCGCCCGGGCCGAGGCGGCCAGGGCCTCGAACAGGGCGCGTCCGAGACCTCTCCGCTGAAAACGGTCGACGACTGTGACGGCGATCTCCGCCTCGGCGCCTGACTCCAGTATGTAGCGGCCGACTCCGGCGGGCTCACCGTCGATGATCGCCCCCCAGGCCACATGGCTCACCTGGTCCACCTCGGTCAGGTATCGAAGCTCGGCGGCGCTGAGACTCGAGACGCCGGACCCGAAGCGGGAGAACCGGCTTTGAAGGGACATCTGGCTCAGCCCTTCGACGATCAGCTCACGGTCCCGGGGCGATATCGGTCTCAGGTTGGCGATGGCCCCGTCATAGAGACGGATCTGGATCACCGGTTGGTCGTGCTCGTTGCTGGTCATTCGAAGATGCTTGCTATGGCAAGTATCGCGAGCGCGAGGCTAAACCGGGACCCCATGAGGGCGGCGGGTAGCTTTCCCGGCAATGGCGAGACAGCGGACGGCAACGGCGACCTCCCGGTTCGGCTCGGGAAAGCGGGAGTCTCACGACTCGACGCCCTTCTATGAGCGCTTCGCCTCTCCCCTGCTCTCACCCGACGAGAGGGTGGAGCCTCCCGTGGCCCGGGACGTCATCTTCCACGGCGACGCCCGTGCCATAAGCGACGACCAGGTTGCCGACCGGTCGGTGGCGCTCATGGTCACCTCGCCCCCCTACTTCGCCGGCAAGGAGTACGAGATGGATCTCGCCGCCGGCCACGTCCCGTCGTCATATGTCGAGTACCTCGAGATGCTCCACGAAGTGTTCTCCGTGTGTCTGCACAAGCTGGAGCCGGGTGGGCGGATGGCGATCAATGTGGCCAATCTCGGGCGCAAGCCATACCGATCGCTCTCGGCCGATGTCATCTCCATCCTCCAGGACGACCTCGGCATGCTGATGCGGGGCGAGATCATCTGGCAGAAGGCAAGGGGTGCGGGGGGAAGCTGCGCCTGGGGCTCATTCCGCTCTCCTCAGAACCCGGTCCTCCGTGATGTCACCGAGAGGGTCGTCATCGCCTCGAAGGGGCGGTTCGACCGTGCCCTGGCCCGGGCCCGTCGGGAGGCAGAGGGTCTCCCCCACCGGGCCACCATCGAGACCGACGAGTTCCTCGAAGCCACCCTCGATGTCTGGGAGATCCCCTCCGAGAGCGCACGAAGGATCGGCCATCCCGCCCCGTTCCCGGTAGCTCTGCCCCGACGTCTGATCGAGCTCTACACCTACGAGGGCGACCTGGTCCTCGATCCGTTCATGGGATCCGGCTCCACCGCGGTCGCAGCCATCCGCTCCGGCCGCCATTACGTCGGGATCGAGACCGATCCGGTCTACGTCGAGCTTGCCCGCACCCGTCTCGAAGGTGAGGCGGTTTGAGGATCCTGGCGGTGTGTGCGGGCAACATCTGCCGCTCCCCGGCTGCCGAGGCGGCGATACGTGAGGCAGCAGCCGAGGCAGACCTCGAGATCGCGGTCGACTCGGCCGGGACGGGCACGTGGCACATCGGCCAGCAACCTCACCCGGAGGCGGTGGCCGCCGGCGCCCGTGTCGGTCTCGTCATCGAAGGGAGGGCGAGACGGGTGACCTGGGCCGACTTCGATCGCTTCGACATCATCCTGGCCATGGACCGGGCCAATCTCCGCGACCTCCTCGCTCTCGCCCCTTCCCGGGAGGCGCAGGCCCGGGCCCGGCTCTTCCGGACCTACGACCACACGGCGGAGACCGACGAGGTCCCCGATCCGTGGGGCGGGCCGCAAACCGGATACGACGAGACGGTACGCATCGTCAGGGCGGCGGCCCGGGGGCTCATCGCCGAGCTCGTGGAGCACAGCCGCCCCTAGCCCGAGGCTAGGGCTGGGGCTAGGAGCGGAGGATCCGGTAACCCTGGAGGAAGAAATCGAGGGCGACCCGGGTCTGGTCCTCGGCCTCGAGCAGCGTGATGAAGGGGAGACTGGCGCCGTTGAAATGACGGTCGTTCCAGTAGAGGTTGGCCCTGTCGATGTCGGACCACGCCGACACATAGAGATAGGGCTCGAGGTGGCCCTTGTCCCCAGGCGAGGCGCCATAGGTCGCCCGCCGCCCGTGGTCGCTGCTCCCCAGCTCGGTCGCCGCGTCGAAATGCTCGGGCCAGAGCTGGACCTCGGACACCTCATCCGTCTCCGTTCCATGACCGCGCAGTTCCTCGAGGACGTCGAACCCGAAGCGATACCAGTCGCCCAGGGCCTTGCCCGGAGGCTCACCGACCTTGAGGGGCCCGTCCGGGTTCATCGCCGGCAGCGGGTCCCTGAAGTCGGTGAACCAGTCCACGTCATAGACCACGCCGAAGAACTCGGCGGCGGCGCGAATGGTGGTGATGGTCTGGGTGGCGATGTTCCCCCCCTGCTCATGGACCAGGAGATGTCCCTCTACTCGTGACACACGGCCGTCGTACTCCGGGGTCCCGAACCCGCCCGGTGTGGCCCGCAGACCCATACGCCCCTCGACCGCGTAGCGGGCCGGAGCCACTGCGTAGAAGGCGATCTGATGCAGCTGGTCCCGGGCGAACTGGAAGTCGTCAGGGAGCGGGCCGAGCCTCAATTCGTGCTCCCCACCCCGGACGGCTTGCGCCAGAAGGCCGCAAGTTGACCCGTCGCGACCAGGAGACCACCACCGATGATGGCCAGCCCGACCCATTCGTCCATGGTGCCGGCGATGCCCAGGGCCTGATCGACCGAATAGCGACCAGGGCCGGCGATGGCCAATGCCACCCCGACCACTGACAGGGTGGCCACGTACTCCCATCCCTCGTCGGGACGATGGAAGTTGAAGAAGCCGGCGAACCGGTGGATCGACCAGAAGGCGACGAACATGGTCGCCACCAGACCGGCCGCCGCCACCGACGTGAGAAGGCCGGCGATGAGGGCGAGACCGATGGCTATCTCGTTCAGAGCCGAGATCCGGGCATTGAGTCGGGCCGATTTGAAACCCTTGGAGGCGAACCATTTCGTCGTCCCCTCCTGGGTCCGACCGTGATTCACCCCGTGAGCGATGATCACGAGCGCTGCCCACAACCTCAACAACAGCAGGGCGATATCGATGCCGGTCATGTCTCCTCCTCGAGAAGCCAGGTTTGCTTCATTCTCGGTTCTGGTGGCGCCATACATGGCGCTGCGTACTTCAGGTAGCCGGTGCCAACGCTATCTCAAACCTTAGGATTGGCCGTCTCGGTGTCTACGGTTGCCGCCGATGAGAAGTTGGTCTGAAGCGCTGCTGGCGCTCGGGGTCACTGTCGTGCTCGGCATCGGTCTCTGGATGTTCAGCGGCCAGCCGCTGGGTGCCGGTACCACCACCTCGACCACCCCGATCGCATTCGACCCGGAGTCGGCGGCTCGGGGGGAGGCGCTGGCTGCGGGGACCGGATGCCTGGCTTGTCACGCCATCGACGGCACCTCCGGAATCGGCCCCACCTGGAAGGGTCTGGCCGGGGCCAGTCGACCGCTCGAGACCGGTGAGTCGGTGACCGCCGACGACGTCTATCTGTTCAGCTCGATCGTCGACCCGGTGGCACAGATCGTGGCCGGTTTCGAAGCGGTCATGCCCACCACCTACTCCGACAGCCTCACCGAGGACGAGATCAACGACTTGGTCGAATACATCAAGTCGCTCGGCTGAGCCAGCGACTCATGCCGGCCGAGGGACACGGGAATATGACAATACCCGACTCAGGTTGTACCATCGCAACACACTCAAACCTGATTCGGAGGATCTATTCCCATGGCACGTGCAGTAGGCATCGACCTCGGCACCACCAACAGCGTCATCGCGGTGCTCGAGGGTGGCGACCCCACCATCGTCCCCAATGTCGAAGGAGGTCGAACCACCCCCTCGGTGGTGTCGTTCAAGGACGGTGAGGTCCTGGTTGGCGAGGTGGCCAAACGACAGGCGATCACCAACCCCGACCAGACCGTTCGCTCGGTCAAGCGTCGCATGGGGACCGACTGGTCGATCGAGGTCGACGGCAAGAAGCTGACCGCCCAGGAGATCTCGGCCCGCATCCTGATGAAGCTGAAGCGGGACGCCGAATCGTATTTCGGGGACAAGGTCACCGATGCCGTCATCACCGTCCCCGCCTACTTCAACGACGCCCAGCGGCAGGCGACCAAGGAAGCAGGGCAAATCGCCGGTCTCAACGTCCTGCGCATCATCAACGAGCCGACCGCCGCCTCACTGGCCTACGGCCTCGACAAGGAGTCCGACCAGACCATCCTCGTCTTCGACTTGGGCGGTGGGACCTTCGACGTCTCCCTCCTCGAGATCGGCGACGGTGTGTTCGAGGTCAAGGCCACCTCGGGCGACACCCAGCTCGGTGGGGACGACTGGGACCAGAAGGTCATGGACTGGCTCATCGAGGGGTTCAAGAACGACCACGGCGTCGATCTGGGCAAGGACCGCATGGCGCTCCAGCGTCTCAAGGAGGCAGCGGAGAAGGCCAAGATCGAGTTGTCCACGGTCTCGGAGACCGAGGTCAACCTCCCCTTCATCACCGCGACCTCCGAGGGTCCCCTCCATCTCCAGCGAAAGCTGACACGCTCCGAGTTCCAGAAGCTGACCGAGGAGCTGCTCGAACGGACCAAGCGGCCATTCGACCAGGCGATCAAGGACTCGGGCATACCGGTCGGCGACGTCGACCACGTGGTGCTGGTGGGTGGCTCGACCCGGATGCCGGCGGTCCAGGAGCTGGTCAAGAGCCTGACCGGCAAGGACCCGCACCGCGGGGTCAACCCCGATGAGGTGGTGGCCGCCGGCGCCGCCATCCAGGCCGGTGTGCTCAAGGGCGACGTGAAGGACATCCTCCTCCTCGACGTCACCCCCCTCACCCTCGGGATCGAGACCAAGGGTGCGGTCATGACCCGCATGATCGAGCGCAATACGACCATCCCGACCAAGAGGTCGGAGATCTTCACCACGGCCGAGAACAATCAGCCCGAGGTGGAGATCCATGTCCTCCAGGGGGAACGGGCCATGGCCAGCGACAACAAGAGCCTGGGCAAGTTCCGTCTCACCGGGATCCCCCCGGCCCCGATGGGAATCCCGCAGATCGAGGTCACCTTCGACATCGACGCCAATGGGATCGTCAATGTCCACGCCAAGGACCTGGCCACGGGCAAGGAGCAGAAGATGACCATCACCGGTGGCACCGCCCTGGCTCAGGACGACATCGACCGGATGGTCAAGGACGCCGAGGCCTACGCCGAGGAGGACGCCAAACGGCGAGAGGCGGTGGAGACCAGGAACCAGGCCGACCAGCTCGTCCACCAGACCGACAAGCTGCTCGAAGAGCAGGCGGAGAACATGAGCGACGACGAGAAGTCGGGTGTGGAGACCGCCCTTGCCGCCTTGAAGCTCACCTTGGAGAACGAGGCCGCCGAGACCAGCGAGATCCGGTCCCGGATGGACGAGCTGATCCAGGCCAGCCAGGCGATGGCGACCCGGCTCTACGAGCAGGCTGCCCAGCAGCAGGCGGCGGCCGGTGGCGGCCAGGCCGAGGCCGGCGACGACGATGTGGTCGAGGCCGAGATCATCGAGGATGATGACGAGGCCTAGGCCCATCCGTTGTGCGCTTACTTCCTGGGTGGTGAGAGATGAGTGATCACAAACCCGAGATGGTTCAGGCCCAGGGCCCGACCGATGCCGCCGCGCTGGGGATCGACCTCCCTGGGGATCGGGACGAAGCGGTCGAGGTCCTCCTCGGCCGTCTCGAGCAGTCGATGGACGAGGCGTCGTCCTATCTCGACGATCTGAAACGGGTTGCCGCCGATTTTGACAACTATCGCAAACGGACCACACGGGAGCAGGCGACCGTCCTGGATCGGGCCGCCGAGCGGGTGGTGCTCGGGCTGATGCCGGTCCTCGACTCGTTCGATGCGGCCCTCAGCACGACGGCGGAGACCGAAGCCGAGCGACAATTACTGGCCGGCATGATCAACACCCGTGAGCAGTTGCTCAAGGCATTGGAGCAGGAGGGTCTCGAGGTCGTGCCCACGGTGGGCGAGCCGTTCGACCCCGAGATCCACGAGCCGGTAGGGGCACCCGGTGGTGCGACCGACCTGATGGTGTCCGAGGAGCTGCGACGCGGGTACAGGCTCAAGGGGAGGGTCATCCGCCCCGCCATGGTGATGCTGGAAGCGCGAGAGTGAACCGCGACTGGGTCGACAAGGACTTCTATCAGATCCTCGGGGTCAGCCCCGAGGCGACGGCCGACGAGATCAAGAAGTCGTACCGGAAGCTGGCGCAGACCTACCACCCCGACGCCAACCCGGATGACAAGGAGGCCGAGGAGAGGTTCAAAGAGATCTCCGAGGCCTACGCCACCCTCTCCAACGTCGAGCAGCGCAAGGAGTACGACCAGGTGCGGCGGATGGTCGAGACCGGTGGCTTCGCCGGTTACGGCGGCCCTGGGGGCGGCTTCGGTGGCTTCGGCGGTCAGCAGGTCCGGGTGGAGGATCTGTCGGACCTTCTCGGCGGTCTCGGTGACCTGTTCGGGTTTGGCACCTCGGGAGGGGCGGGCCCGGCCAAGGGGCCCGATGCCCATGCCGACCTGACCATCACCTTCGACAACGCGGTCAAGGGGCTCACGACCGCGGTGACGGTGCGCGGGGCCGCCACCTGCTCCCATTGTGGCGGCAACGGCGCAGAGCCGGGGACACCGGTCACCACCTGTCCCACCTGTGGCGGACGGGGCGTGGTGGCTCAGAATCAGGGCCTCTTCTCCTTCTCACAGCCCTGCCCACAGTGCCGGGGGGCGGGCAAGCTCATCGAGACGCCGTGCCGGGTGTGCCGTGGCACCGGGTCGGAGACGAGGACCCGCGAGGTCAAGGTTCGTATCCCGGCCGGTGTCCAGGACGGGAACACCCTCCGCATCCCGGGCCGGGGCGGGCCTGGGCGCAACGGCGGCCCCAATGGCGACCTCCTGGTCAAGGTGAGGGTGGCGCCGAGCCACACCTTCGGTCGAAGGGGCAACGACCTGACTCTGACCGTCCCCATCACCTACACCGAGGCAGTGCTCGGGACGAAGCTGAAGGTCCCGACGCTCAACGGTGGGGTCAAGCTCAAGGTGCCGGCAGGAACTCCCTCGGGCAAGACCTTCCGGGTCAGGGGGAGGGGGGTCACCCCGGATCGTGGTCGCAACGGCGATCTGCTGGTCACGGTGCGGGTGGCCGTCCCCTCCAAGGTGTCGAAGGAGGAGAAAAAGCTGCTCGAGGACTTGGCTGCGCTGGAAACCGACGACGTGCGATCCCATCTGAGATCATGAGGTCGAAATGAGCGAGACGAGAAGAGCGGTGTTTGTCATCTCGGTTGCGGCCGAGCTGGCCGGAATGCATCCTCAGACCCTCCGCATCTACGAGCGCAAGGGGCTACTCGAGCCCTACCGAACCCCGGGGGGCACTCGCCGCTATTCGCAGGAGGACATCGAGCGTCTGCAGCTCATCCAGGAGCTGACCAGCCAGGGCCTGAACCTCGAGGGGGTGCGCCGGGTCCTCGCCCTCCAGGAGGAGAACCGCACGTTGAAGCGGAAGCTCGACAAATTGCGTGACAAGCTCGACGATCTGGAAGAGGAGACGGAGCGAAGGCTGGAGGAGTTGCACAGGTCGTATCGCCACGATCTCGTCCTCCGGTCCGAGGTGCGAAAGGTCATCGGGGAGGACCGATGATGGCGGACTCGTTTCAGGGCCCGGTTCGCGTGCTGGGAGGTGATGACGGAATCCTCCTCACCACGGGCATGGCCAGTCTCGTCACCGATCCCGAGATGGGTGGCTGGAAGGGCACCCTGGAGACCCTGAAGGGGACGGCGGTGGCGGGCAAGGCGCTGGTGGTGGAGCTCGAGATCCCGGGCAACGGCAAGGGCCGGGCCCAACTCACCCCCGCCGGGGTCAACGGGGACAAGGCCATCTCCCAGGTGGTGAGTCTCGGCCCCCAGTTCTTCTGACCCCACCTTCGTTCTGGCGCGGAGATATCGGCCTATAGGTCGATATCTCCGCGCGAGAATGGTTGGGGATGGGCGCCGCCGCCGATTGCGAGACGATCGGGGCCGGGTTCCTCGGTCAGCCGATCAATGCCCTGACCACGGTCGGGTTCGTCATCGCCGGTGCGGTCATCATGAGCCGGCGCTCAGATCGGCGTTGGATCGGGCTCGGCCTCCTCGCCACCGGGATCGGATCGTTCCTGTTCCACGGGCCGATGCCACCCGGCAACGAGTGGGCCCACGACGTGTCCCTCGCCTGGCTCATCACCATCGTGGCCGGAATGGGTGCCCGCTGGGAGCGCTTGACCCATGTCCCGGCGTTGCTCGCCCTTGGGGCCCTGTTCGCCCTGTTTCCGGCGCTGGCCGACCCGGTCGCCTTCTCCCTGACCGCGCTGGCCCTGTTGTCGATCCTGCGTCGCGACCTCTAAGCTACGTCCCTGGCGCCTCTCCTGTTGCTGGCGGTGGTCGCCGTCTTCGGCCGGCTCGGCGCTACCGGCGCCCCATTGTGCGACCCGGGCTCGATTCTCCAGCCCCATGCCGTTTGGCATCTCGGCTCGGCGATTGCCGTGACCTGGTGGGCCATGGTCCCGTCGGTCAAGCGGCGAGCCCCGTTCTGTAGAGTCCGCCCCACCCCAGAGCGGAGATCGTCGTGATCCAAGAGTTCAAGGATTTCATCAATCGGGGAAGTCTCGTAGACATCGCCGTCGCCTTCGTGATGGGCCTCGCCTTCGCCGCCGTCATCACCAGTCTGACCAACGACATCATCAACCCGATCATCGCCAAGATCTTCACCCTTGACAACCTCGCCGATTGGGTGGTCGCCGACATAAGGATCGGGGCCTTCCTGGTGGCGATCGTCAACTTCCTGATCGTTGCCTTCGTGATGTTCCTGGTGGTCAAGGCTTACAACCGGATGCGGGCCCAGCAGGAAGAGGCCGCAGAGGAGCCCACCGAGGAAGTGGTCCTGCTGAGAGAGATCCGGGACGGGCTGAGTCGCTGACATCGCCTGGCCGACCTGGAACCCGGCCGGCGCCCATTCTCAATGCAACCCGTCACGGATGCGTGACGCCAAGCATTAGGTTTGCAGTTCCAGGCGCAGCCTGGTAGTATGTTAAGCATGGTACCTAGGAGTACCGGACAGGACCGAGGAACGCAGCTCCTGCATGGAGTGCTCGACATGTGTCTCATGTCGATCATCGACGAGGAGGCGTCGTATGGCTATGAGATGGTCAGCAAGCTGCGGGCCCGTGGTCTCAACCTGGCCAGTGAGGGCTCCATCTACCCCCTCCTCTCTCGTCTCCAAAAGCAGGGGATGATCGAGAGCTATCTGCTCCAGAGCAGCGAGGGCCCGGCCCGCAAGTACTACCGGATGTCGAAATCCGGCCGGGTCGCCCTCGAACAATGGCGACACGACTGGGCCGAGTTCCGCGACTCGGTGGACGAGGTGCTGAAGGGAGACGGCCATGACTGACCATGCCGGCGTCGTGGACAGCATCGAGCGCTACTGGTTGGAGACAGGTGTGCCCAAGACAGCGGTCGTCGGGATGCGCGCCGAGTTGGAGCAGCATCTGGCCCTGGCCCGGGCGGATGGTCGTAGTGTGAGTGACGTGGTCGGGAACGATCCGGCCGTTTTCGCCGAGAGTTGGGCCG
This sequence comes from Acidimicrobiia bacterium, assembly GCA_050741975.1. Lineage (GTDB taxonomy): Bacteria > Actinomycetota > Acidimicrobiia > Spongiisociales > ZC4RG35 > JARDZU01. Next base: position 2,096 of record JBOGET010000155.1, on the reverse strand, counting down.
CCGCCTATCGGGAGCGCCGGAGCTCCACCGCAGCTTGGCGCGAGGTGCAGACCGGTCAAGCGGCGGTGGTCCGCAAGACCAGAAGGGACCTGATCTTCTACGGAGTGGGCATGGGCGCGGTGATCGCCGCCGTTGCCGTTGCCGGACAAGGAGGTAACGACGTGGACAATGAAGTTTGGCGATGGTTGTGGACCGTCTTCGCCGTCGTGATGGGGATTGGGGAGATCTTCACCGCCGGGTTCTTTCTCCTCCCCTTCGCCATCGGGGCCGGCGCCGCCGCCATCCTGGCCTGGGCCGGCACAGGCGTCCTGGCCCAATGGCTGGTCTTCTTCGGGGTGTCGGTGTTCGCCCTCGCCTATCTCCGTCGCTTCATCAGCCGCCAGGACGAAGGCGAACAGCCCAGGGTGGGGGCCAATCGCTGGATCGGGATGGAAGGCATCGTGATCGCAGACATCGACCCGGTGAGCGGGCGCGGAATGGTGAAGGTCGAGTCCGAAGAATGGAGGGCGATCGCGCCACAGCCGGTGTCGGCCGGTCAGAAGATCATCGTCACCGATGTTCGAGGGGCCCGTCTCGTGGTGGAGCCGCTCGAGCTGGAGTCGTGAGAGAGCCAGGCAAGGATTAGGAGAAAGGAGAGACAATGGAAGCTGTGATCATCCTGTTCGCCGTGCTGGCGCTGGCGCTGATCCTCATCGCCGCCGCCGGGTTCCGGGTGGTGCGGCCCTTCGAGAAGGGGCTCATCGAGTTCCTCGGTCGCTATCAGCGGACGGTCGACTCGGGTCTGAGATGGGTGCTGCCCTTCGTCAAGCGCCTGACCAAGGTCGACATGCGGGAGCAGGTCGTCGACGTCCCGCCGCAGGAGGTCATCACCAAGGACAACGTGGTGGTGACGGTCGACGCGGTGATCTACTACGAGGCGACCGACCCGGTGAAGCTCCAGTACAACGTGGGCAACTTCATCCTGGCCGCGACGAAGCTGGCCCAGACCAACCTGAGGAACGTCGTAGGTGACCTGGACCTCGACGCCGCCCTGACCTCACGTGAGGTCATCAACGCCAAGCTGCGCCAGATCCTCGACGATGCCACCGACAAGTGGGGTGTCCGGGTGGTCCGGGTCGAGTTGCAGCGGATCGAGCCACCGGCCGACGTCACCGACGCCATGCACCGCCAGATGAAGGCGGAGCGTGAGCGCCGCGCAGCCGTCACCGAGGCCGAGGGCGCCAAGGCCGCGGCCGTCCTCCGCGCCGAGGGGGTCCAGCAGAGCCAGATCCTCGAGGCCACCGGTCAGGCCGAGGCGATCAAGCGGGTCGCCGACGCCGAGCAGTACCAGCTGCTCACCGTGGCCGAGGGAGAGGGCCAGGCCATCGAGCGGGTCTTCTCGGCCATTCACACCGGGAACCCGACGCCGGACCTGATCGCCATCCGCTACCTGGAGGCGCTGCAGCAGATCGCCAACGGCCAGGCGACCAAGATCTTCCTCCCCCTCGACACCAGCGGGGTCCTGGGCAGCGTGGCGGCCATCGGGGAGATGTTCCGGGAGGGATCGAGCGGAGGCTGATCGTCCTTGATACTTGGTACCGGGACAGAGCGAGGAGGCGGTGCCTCCTCGCTCTGTTTATGTGAAACACTTATGGGGTGACCTCAGTGCGGGCGAGCTCGCCCAACGCTCGGGAACCAGCAAGGAGCGAATCGAGCGATTCGTCGAGTTGGGCGTTCTCGAGCCGGGAGAGGCCGGGTTCCGGCCTTCAGACGTGCAACGAGTCCGGGTCACCGAGGCCCTGGACGGGGCCGGTGTCCCGCCCGGCGAAACGGTGCGTCGACGCCGGCCAAGCCGTTCGATGCGGGCTGGAGTTGATCGAGGCGATCCCTGGCCTCGGGCTGCCCAACGCCCACGTCGGGGTGAACTCGGGGCCGGTGGTCTACAGCGACGGGGACTACTTCGGCCGCACCGTGAATGTTGCGGCGAGGATCGCCGACCGGGCCAGCCCCCACGAGGTGCTGGTCGCCGAGGGAGCCCTTGTAACGGTCCCAGACGACCTGAAGCTGACGCCGCTCGGGACGGTCACGCTCAAAGGCGTGGCGAAGCCGGTGAGCGT
>JBOGET010000154.1:0-9030 GCA_050741975.1 Acidimicrobiia bacterium | reverse complement strand
GATGGTGGTCAGGGACGGCGTCGATCCGTCGACCTCCGGTTTTTCAGACCGGCGCTCTACCGACTGAGCTACCTGACCTCCAACCGAACCCGGTGATGGATTCGGTGGGCGGGAGCGACGGGATTTGAACCCGCGACCTCCGGCTTGACAGGCCGGCGAACACTCCAGGCTGTTCTACGCCCCCGGGACGTCGCCGATTCCGATGGGTTCCGGGCGACCGGGGAAGTATAGGTATAGCCGGTCCCTGCTCAACCTGGGCGGGGATTCCGTCCGGACGATCAGTCGCGTCGATCGTTCCTCGCCAACCAGGAGGCGTCCACGTTGTCGTCCCGCTGTACCTCGGCCGCAGGGGCGGGCATCGGATCGATCCAGCGGCTTCCCCACTGTTCCATGGCCTCGATGATCGGTCGCAACGCCTGACCTGCGTCGGTGAGCGAATACTCGACTCGGGGAGGGATCTCCCGGTAGCGGCGGCGGGACACCACGCCCGCCTGTTCCAGCTCCCGGAGACGTTTCGTCAACATTCTGTCCGAGACTCCGTCGATCATCTCCAACAAATCGGTGAAACGACGTGGTTCCTCGAGCAGGGCCCAGACGATGAAGGCATTCCAACGTTTCCCCAGCAACTGGAAGCACCGACTTCCAGGGCAGTCGCCTTCCGCCAGATCCGAAGCCACGGGCTCGTCTCGACCTTCCATGCATCCTCACCGTACCGGCATCGGCCTCACTGACTTAGGTCCGATCCCCTCTCTTCTGCGCGGGAAGTAATATGGCTTCCCTTAGAGAAGGATAGGAGTTTCCGATATGAGTGAAGCTGCAGCCATCGTGTTGTTGATTGGTCGGGTGATCTTCTCGATCCAATTCTTCTCGGGAGGTTTTGCCCACTTCAAGGTGGGGGACCAAATGGTGAACTACGCCCGGGCGATGGGCGCCCCCGGCGCTGCCTTGGGCGGGTGGCCGGCCGGGCTCTGGCTCACGGCCGCTGCTCTTTCGGTGTCGCTCGGCATCTGGCCGGACCTGGGCGCATTGATGATCGCCCTCTGGGGGATACCAACCGCCTACTACATCCACGGTTGGTGGCGCTACGACGATGAACCGCAGAAGCAGACCCAGCAGCTCATCTTCATGCGCAACCTCGCCTTCGTCGGAGCGGCCATTGCCCTCTTCGCCACGTTCGTCACTTTGGGCGAAGACCTGCGCTACGTGATCATCCCTCCGCTGTTCGAATTCTGACAGCGGCTTGCACGCAACACAGGACCGAGGACCGGCACCTCCGGCTCCACCCTCCTCAGGGCGGAGCCGAGGGTGCCGCTTCCGAGCGGTCAGTCGATCTCGAGCTGTCCCCTGATCTCGCCGCCGGTGAACTGCGTGGTGTGGACGTTGACGTAGGCGTTGCCGTCGACGACTGCGCCGACCACATCGCCGAGACTCGCCCACCCACAGGCGTTATCGCCATCGGGGCCGGTGAACGAGCCTCTGATCCGATCATCGGGGTCTCTCGGCTCCATGAGCAGGGTGACTCCGATGGGACCGTTCATCCCAACGACGCCGCAATGGATGTGAGCCATGATCACGTCACTGGTCAGGTCTCCCCATTCCAGCTTGAACCTGGCCTGATCGCGTCGCACCTTGATGTCCGCTTCGCCTTCGCCTTCTGAGGCGGTCGGTGGATTCTCCTGACTCGGGTCCATCTCCGTCTCCAGCTCCAGCGGCCGGATCTTGAGCTGGCCTCTGATCTCGCCGCCGGTGAACTGCGTGGTGTGGACGTTGACGTAGGCGTTGCCGTCGACGACCGCGGCGATGACATCGCCGAGAGTGGCCCACCCACAGCCGTTGTCGGCGTCGGGCCCGGTGAAGGATCCCCTGATCCGATCATCGGGGTCTCTCGTCTCCATCAGGAGGGTGACTCCGACGGGACCGTTGACCCCGGCGGGGGCGCAGTGGATATGAGCCATGATCACGTCACTGGTCAGGTCCTCCCATTCCAGCTCGAAACGGACGCGGTCTCTGCGGAGGGTGAATTCGACTTCACCGTCACCGTCCGAGTCGGTTGGTGGGACCTCCTGACTGGGTTTGAGGCGCGCCCCGAACTCGGCGTCGTCTGCCATGGCGGGGATCGGGAGGGCGGCTACGAACAGGAACGAAGCCACGCCGATCTTGAGGAGTCTGCGCAACATGGTGCCTCCAATTCGTTTCGGATGTCGCGCCCCAACCCCGGATGCCGCCTCCCAATAGACATTACGTCCCAGGTCCCCGATCGGTTCAGATCATGTCGAGGTGCTCTACCCGGATAGCTTGAGCCGATGTCGCGGCGGCCGCAGATGGACGAGGAGGTCTCTCGCCTGGTCGAGTCGATCGAAGACCCGATGCAACGAGAGGACAGCCGGGAGCTCATCGAGATCATGAACGAGGTGACCGGGGAGCCGCCGCAGCTATCGGCGTCGAACATGCTCGGGTTCGGCACTTGTCACTTCCGGTATGACTCCGGCAGGAGCGGAGACACCTACAAGATCGGATTCGCCCCTCGTAGCGACAGCATCACCATCTATCTCATCTCCGGGATGGTCGGTTACGACGACTTGCTCTCCAGGTTGGGCAAGCATCGACGCGCCAAGTCCGCCATCTACATCAGGCGTCTGGCTGACATCAATGTCCCCGTGCTGGTGGAACTGCTGGACCGTGCCGTCCGTCACATCGACCAGGTGATCGCCGACCGGGGAGCGCTGCCCCGCATGTCGAAGATGCCGCCCTACCGGCCTGATTGAGCTGAACCCGTGCCCGAATGCGGCTGGCAACGCCGACGCCTGATTTCTTGAGTCGGGCCATGGCAGGGTCGCGCTTCGCGGCCGCCGGGTCGCCGAAGGCCTGAGCAGTCTCGGATAACGCGCCCCGATCGCTCTCTACCGGGTCGGGCTCGGCTTCCTGCTCGGGCATCGCTTCCTCATGCTGGAGCATCGGGGTCGGAAGACGGGCAAATTGCGGCGGACGGTGCTGGAGGTGGTGGCCAACCCCCCGGACGCGCTCTACGTGGCAGCGGCGTGGGCCGCCGAGTCGGATTGGCTGAAGAACATCGAGGCCAACCCGCAGGTGATGGTGCATTGCGGATTCGAGCGATTCCGCACCGACGCTCAGGTCATCGAGGAGGATGTGGCAAGGTCGGTGCTCGCCGATTACGCCGAACAGCATTCAGGAGCGTTTCGCAGACTCGCCTGCTTCATGCTCGCTGACCCCGCCCTGACCGTGGCCGAGAACATCGACCGGGTGGCCTCGACGATCCCGTTCGTCAAGCTGCCCCGTCCCGTAGCGGGCGGCTAGCGGCGGGCCCCGGCGAATCCGCCGCCGAAGAGGATGCCGGCGCCGAGGACGAAACCGAAGTCGTACCAGTTCCCGTTGTTGTGCACCTCATAGAGGTTCAAGTTGTCGGTGAACAGGGAGATGATGAACGTGATCGGGCTGATGAAGCCGTGCCACAGGCCGAGCAAGAAGCCGGCCACCTCGCTGTCGGCAGCCGCCCCCACTTGGGGATTCGCCCCCGGGGCGCAGGCGGCGAGGACGAAGACGCAGAAGATGAGAATCGGGATCAGGTGGTTTCGTTTCATGACGGCCTCCTAGACGTCGCAACCTACACCTGACCGGCTCGGCTGCGGGGCCGGCCGAGGGCGACGACGCCCAGGGCCAGCGCCGAGAGCAGGACCATGATCCCGTCGACGCCGAACGCCCAGGGGTAGCCGGCGGTGTCGGCCACCGCCCCGAGCAGGGGCGGTCCGAGGAGCAACCCCAGGTCCCCCGCGGTCCGGAAGGCGCCCATCGCCAAGCCCCGATCCTTCGGCGAGCTGACCTCGGCCGCATAGGCGGCGGGGGCGGGCCCGGCCACGGCGGAGGCGAACCCGAGCACCAGTGAGCCAAAGACGAAGACTCCGGTGCCAGTGGCGAGACCGATGATCGCCAGGCTGACCGAGGTGAGCACCAAGCTGGGGACGATGACCTGCGCCCGACCCCAGCGGTCGGCGATGGAGGAGGCGAAGGGGAGGAGGAGCAGGCTCATCAGGGCCATCGCCCCCAGCAGGAGGCCGACCTGGTCGACGCTCAGCCCGAAGACGTCCACGGCCACCAGCGGCAACAGGGTGTTGGGGGCGGTGCCCCGGGTGAGGAAGTAGGCGAAGTTGGCGACGGCGATGGCGAGAAAGGGCGCCGAGTGCAGCGCGCGCAGCCCGGCCATGGTCTTCGACCTATACCCGGGCCGGGGTGAGTCCGGGTCGTGGGTCAAGGTCTCCGGCATCCGGAAATAGCCGTACACCGACGCAGTCAGCGCCGCCGCCGCCACGACGAAGAACGGGGCCCGGAGGCCGAGTTCTGCGGCGACCAGCCCTCCCAGCGAGGGGCCCACCGAGACGCCGATGAGCAAGGCGGCCTGGTTGACGGCGAGGAGCCGGGTTCGATTGGTCTCTGTGGCGATGTCGACGAGGTACGCCAGTGACCCGGTCATGTACATCGAGGATCCGAGCCCGGCGACGAAACGCCAGATGATCAGGGTGATGATGCTGTCGGCCAGACCCGACCCCACCATTCCCACCGCCACCACCAGGGGGCCTCCGACGATCAGAAGCCGTCGCCCCCGGGCGTCGGAGAGGACGCCAAGGGGGACGTTGAACAAGAGCCGGGCCAGGGCAAAGGCGCCCACTGCGGCCCCGGCTGCCGTGGCGCCGAACCCGAGGTCACGGGCAAAGAGGGGGAGGACCGGGCCCAAGATGCCCTGACCCATCATCACCAGGGCGGTGGAGATGGAGACCGCGATCGCACGTTCCTTGCCGCGGAGACGCTCCGCGATCCTGTCTCGATTCACCGGGCGAGCTTAAAGACCTGCCTAATTGGGTTGCTCAGGGGTCATATGCAGACCTGAGGATCCCAATTAGGAAAGGGGGGATCCCAGACGCGACAGGGACGTCTCCCAGTTGTCGCACCTGGGAGACGTCCCTGAAGACGATCGAGCCGATTGCTAGTAGTCGTAGCCGGTGAGGCTGGTCGTCTGTGTCGCGGCTTCTGGCCCGCCGATCAGATTCCCATCGGTCCCGACCACGAACCAGACCCCGCCCACTCCCTGGCCATTGGCATCTCCGGGGGCGGCGTCTGGTGTGTAGCGGTAGAGGGGTTGGCCGTTCACCGTGAGCTGCTCGCTCCCGTCGGTGCGTGTCGTGGTCCCAAACAGCGTGGCGTCGAGGTCGGACCCGATGGCGGTGTCACCGGGGACGGCGGGCCAGGTATCGATGCAACCTTCGTTGCAGGTGCTCTCCCCGGCGGTGTCGTTGGTGAACACGTAGAGAGTGAATCCCTCCGTATCGACCAGGATGGTGCCTAGGTCGGTTTCGGCGGCGTGGACGCCTTCCACCACCTCCTCAACGGCGGTCGTGGTGGTCTCCTCGCCTCCTGCGGTCGTTGTGGTGGTCTCCTCCTCGACGACGGCGGTTGTCGTGGTATCTCCGGTGTCGGCCCCTGTGGTCTCACTGGTTCCCTCCTCGGTGTCGGCCCCGCAGGCGGCAATCACCATCAAACCGGCAACGAGCAGGGTCAGAGTGCGGCGTCTCATAATTTCTCCTCGGTTTCTGCGTTCATTACGCATCCGGTCTTCTCATGGTTCACGACCTGGCAGAATCCGGTCGTGGACCGCGACGTTCTGGAACGGTTTCGGCTCGGTGACGAGGCGGCGGTGAAGGCCGTCTACGACCGGTTCGGGGGACCGGTGTTCGCCCTTTCGATGAGCATCCTGGGCGAGCACGGTCTGGCCGCGGACGCCACACAGCAGACTTTCATCAAGGCGTGGCGTGCCGCCTCCACCTACGACGCCGACCGGAGCTTCGGCCCATGGATCTACGCCATCGCCCGTCGCACCGCCATCGACCTCTACCGCAAGAGGTCCCGGGTGGTGGTGAGCGACGAGGTCGATGTCGTCACCTTCCCACCCGGGCTGGAGACGGTGTGGGAGGTGTTCGAGGTCCGGGCGGCACTGGACCAACTCCCTGATGAGGAGCGGCAGGTGGTCAAGCTGAGCCACTTTGACGGTTTCACCCACGTCGAGATCGCCGAGCGTCTCGACATCCCGGTGGGCACGGTCAAGTCCCGGTCGCACCGGGCTCATCGCAGACTGGTTGAGTTGCTTCGGCATGTGGAGGAGACGTGACACATGCGAACCGCGGCCGATTGGGGGACGTAGAGGCAGTGAATGACGACACCTGACGATTCTCGCGCGCAGTACCTCGCCTCGGGTTCGGGCGACGGCCCACAAGAGCACGAGCGGTTGGATCTGATCCGGGCTGTGCTGGCGAACGAGGCCACCTGGGCGGAGCCGCCCCCGCAGGTGGCCGACGGCTTGCTCGCCGCCCTAGCCGAGGAAGCGGTCCCTGGTCGCACCGCGCCGCCAGAGCAGGCCAGTCGCTGGCCCCTAGTCGCGGCCCTGACCGGGGGGCTGGTGGCGGTGGTTGCCCTCGTCCTGAGCACGGTGAACGTCGTCGACGAAGAGCGCGAGATCCTGGTCGCCATGAGCGGCACCGAGCTCGAGGTCGCCGCTCAGGGCCAGGCCGCGGTGAGGCCGACCAAAGCCGGCTGGTGGATCCGTCTCGACGTCACCGGTCTGCCTCCGGCGCCCGAAGGCAGCTACTACGAAGGCTGGGTCTGGAGCGACGATGGGGAGGGTGTGAGCATCGGGACCTTCCATCTCCGCGGCGGGGACGCACCCGTGGTTCTCTGGTCCGGAGTGCCGCTCGCCGAGTATCCCTCGATCTGGGTGACCCTGGAGGACGAGGACGAAGGGGCGGAAGCCTCGGACAGGGTGGTCATGACCGGACGCATCCCCGAACCTTCAGACGCCTGATCTTCACTCACCCCGGAACAGCCGGGACATGAGGTTGAGGATGACCGTGGCCACCACACTCACCACGAGCATCGAGGTTATCGGTATGAAAACCCGGGTGTTCTCCGTCTCCCTTCGGATGTCCCCGGGGAGATTTCCGAACCAGGAGAAGAGCCAGGGGAAGTAGCGCAGGATCACACCCACGACGACGATGCCGGCCCCGACCACGATCAGGAGGTTGGAGAGTCGCATCGCTCAGCCCGGGTGACGGAGCACCACCTTGCCGGTCTGCTCTCCGAAATCGAGGTATTCCAGGGCTGCCGGCAGCTCGGTGAAGTCGAAGACCTTGCTCACCGGGGCCTGGGCTCCGCCGGTGGTGACCCAGGTGGCGGCCCGGGCGAACTGGGCATGGTTCGCCATGGAGGATCCGATCAGCTCGAGCTGCCGGAAGAAGAGGGTGGGGATCGTCAACTCCATCTTGGGGCCGCTGGTCGAGCCGCAGATGGCGATGCGCCCGCCTTTTTTCGCTGCCCGCATCGACTTTCTAATCGTGGCCGGGCCCACGTTCTCGATGACCACGTCGGCTCCGCCCAGCTCGCTCATCTCCGAGCCGAACTCGCCCTCCGAGTCAAAGCCGGCGAGCGCCCCCTGTTCCAGGGCCCAATCGATCTTGTCCTTCGATCTGGACGTGACATAGACCCGGGCCCGCATCGCCATGCCGAGGTGCATGGCCGCTGCCGACACCCCTCCGCCGACACCGACGACGAGGAGGGTCTGCTCCGGCTTGAGACCGGTCCGCTCCACCATGCGAAGGGCAGTGGCCGTCACCAGACCGAACGAGCCCGCCACCTCCCAGGGCATGGCCTCGGGCTTTCGAACCGCGTTGATGGTGGGGATCACGATCTTCTCGGTGAAGGTGCCGGGGCGATGCTCGCCCAGGATCTGGAACGAATCGCAGTAGACGATGTCGTCGTCGCGACAGTGGGCGCATTGCCCGCAGGAGAAGGAGGGGTCGATGATCACCTCGTCCCCGATCTCGAATCCGCTCACCCCCTCCCCGATGGCGTCGACATGTCCGGCGCCGTCGGCCCCGGTGGTGTGGGGGAGGTGCTTGGGAGCAGGAAGTCCTTGGGACACCCAGAGGTCGAGGTGGTTCAGCGCCGAGTGACTTATCTTGACCCTCACCTCGCCCGGCCCCGGCTCTGGTTCATCCACCTCGTTGAGGGCGTAAGACCCGATCCCCTTGATGTCGGTGAGCTGCCAGGCCTTCATCGCGGCGAGGGTAGCCTCGGGCGGTCCGAGCCGAGGAGAGGGATTGACCGTCCAGCTACCAACCGATCGCGAGGTGCACACCTCGTCGGTCCGGGTTCGTTTCTACGAGCTGGATCCCTATGACCACGTCAATCACACCAACTACTTCTCCTACTTCGAGACGGCTCGCATCGACTATCTGACCGACATGGGTTGGGGTCTGGACCGGCTCAAGGAGCATGGCTGGCAGTTGGTGGTCGTCGAACTGCACGCCAGATTCTCGGCTGCGGCCCGGTTCGGTGAGGAGTTGGTCATCCACACCTGGATCGAGGAGGTGGGCCGGGTCAAATCCACCTGGAAGCAGATGATGCTGCGGGGTGACGAGGAGGTGGCCCGTCTGACCTTGTCGGCTGCGTTCACCGACCTTGCCGGCAAACCCCGCCGGATCCCCGATGACTTCGCCGCTCACCTGGCCACCTTGCGGGGCCAGCAACCGGGAAGCTGAGGTTCTGCGGCCCGGATATGGGCCAAACCGTCTCAGGTTCGCTGTCGGCTCCGGACCGATCCCGAACGTGAGACCGTTCGTTTCATATACGGGCCTGGGAAGCTCAGCTTCGTCGTTGCGCCTCGGCCTGGTCTGCGGTCATGGCCCCGACGCTCGGCTGGCGCTTGGACCAGGTGATGGCGGTGAGGAGGACGACCAGGGCGACCCCGGCGATCACGTAGCGGGCGGAGGAGTCTTGGAGGGCGATGACCGCCGGCAGGACCAGCAGCGAGATCAGGTTCATCACCTTGATCAGCGGGTTGAGGGCAGGCCCGGCCGTGTCCTTGAACGGGTCTCCCACGGTGTCGCCGATGACGGCCGCCTTGTGGGCCTCGGAGCCCTTGCCGCCGTGGTTGCCGTCCTCGATGTACTTCTTGGCGTTGTCCCACGC
>JBOGET010000153.1:0-38570 GCA_050741975.1 Acidimicrobiia bacterium | reverse complement strand
TTCCGTCAATCCCACACCCAGGGGGTGGCCGACTCCGAGTTCTTCTTCGGAGACCCCGGAGACCGGCTCGTCGCCGGAGACTGGGGGGTCATCGACGATGTCGACAGCCCCGCCATCTTCCGGCCCGCCAACTCCACCTTCTTCTTCCGCTACACCAACACCCAAGGCGTTGCCGACGAGACAATGCCGTTTGGGTTGGCGCCATGGCTCCCTGTCTCCGGCGACTACGGAGCGCTCCCTGGCACCGGTCCCGGTACCGGCTGCCCGGTGTTCCCCGCCGACAACATCTGGAATGCCCGGGTCGACACGCTCCCTGTCCACGCCCGGTCCGCCCAGTACGTGGCCAGCATCGGAGCAACTTCCAACGTTCACGCCGACTTCGGCAGCGGTGTGTGGCCACCCGGGTCGACCAGCCCGATCGGGATCCCCTTTGTCACCGTCGGGTCGGGTCAGCCCGACGTTGCCGTGCAATTCACGTCATGGCCCGGGGAGAGCAATCCGGGCCCGTACCCGATCCCGGCCACTGCCCCGATCGAAGGCGGCCCGTCGGCGTTGGGAGACCGTCATGTGATCGTGGTCGACAGCGCCGATTGCGCGCTCTACGAGTTGTTCTACGCCTTCCCCAATGGCGATGGCACCTGGCGGGCTGCCAACGGGGCCCGCTACGACCTGCGCTCCAACGCGCTGCGCCCGGCCGGATGGACCTCGGCCGACGCGGCCGGGCTCCCCATCTATGCCGGGCTGGTCCGCTACGACGAGGTCGCCGCCGGCGTGATCCGTCACACCATCCGCTTCACCGCCCCTGACACACAATCGGCCTACACCTGGCCCGCCCGGCACGAGGCCTCGAGCATCACCGACCCCACTTACCCGCCGATGGGCCAGCGCTTCCGGCTCGAGGCCTCCTTCGACACCACCGGGTTCTCCTGGCAGGCTCGGGTCATCCTGGAGGCGATGAAGACCTACGGGATCATCCTCGCCGACAACGGCTCACCCTGGTACATCTCCGGAGCGCCCGATGAGCGGTGGGACAACGACATCCTCCACGAGCTGGACGTAATCGAAGGCACCGACTTCGAGGCGGTCGACGTCTCCTCACTCATGGTCGACCCCAACAGCGGGCAGGTGGGCCCTTGAGTCTGCCGTCGAAACCGAGCTCTGCTGGCTTGGAGCTCAGACCTTGGCCCAGTAGTCCTCCGCCGCCTTGGTCTTGGCCAGTGCCTCGGCGGTCTCGAAACCTGGCGCCATCGCCGCGGCACCCTGGTCGAGGACCTCGTGATGCTCGATGTTGAGCAGACGAAGCCAGCTCTGCTGGCCGAGGGTGAGCCCGATGAAGCACCCCAGCTCGACCAGCTCTGGCTCGGTGAAGTGGGTGTGCATGCGCTCCCAGAAGACGTCGTCGGTGTCCAGATGCCAGGCGATGGCCTCGGCGCAGGCCAGAGCCGCCTTCTGCCGTTCGTCGTAGACCGAGGAGCTCTCGAAGTTGAGCAGGTCGTCGTACTGGCCCTCGAACAGACCGAGGGCTCTCCCCTTCTCCGAGCGCTGGTTCCCGCAGTACTCGCACTTGACCGATCGGGAGACATACACCCGGCACAGCTCCTTGATGCCGTGGTCGAGTATCCCCTCGCGGAAAAGGTCCTTCCAGCCGTTGGCGAAGAACCAGAAGGCGGCAGGGACGTGGGCCCGAATCGCCGAGCTCTCGGGTCGCGGTGTGCCCTCCCGGGCGCAACGCTCCATTTCGGCGCGCATCTCCGGGGTCATGTCCTCGAGCGGCACGTAGCTGATGCGTTGCTTGTCACCCATCGAACTCTTCTCCCGTCGTCTGCGCCAAACGATTGCCAGGCATTGCGAACCTACCCCGGCGTGACCGGCGGTGTCAAGGCATGGGTGAGACACGCCCGACGAAGGCCCTCCTCCACCGCGTCACGCCGCAGGCTCGCGCCCGGGCGACAGAGGTCGGAACGATAGAATCGTTGGGTGAAATCCGGCTTGCGGATTGCCGTGGAGATGGTGGAGCTGGGGGCCCGAATGCGGGCCCAACGTCACCGTCGTGAACGACCGGATGCCTCCGAGGACGAGGTTCGGGCCGTGGTGCTGGCCTGGCTCTCCGACCGTTCGATGGCTCCCGACGGCGATGCCGTGGGCAGGGTGACGGCATGGCCGAGGACGAGCTGATCGACCTCGAGACCAGCCTGCGGCGACGGGTCGCAGACTTGAAGGACCTGGGCGTCGGATTCGCCCTCGTCGGCGGGCTGGCGGTCTCGGTCAGGGCCGAACCACGTCTGACTCGGGACGCCGATTTCGTGTTGGCGGTGGCCGACGACCTCGAAGCCGAACAGGTTGTCCGCAACCTGGTCGTGGCCGGTTACGTCCCGGGCACGATCGTGGAACAGGAGGCCACGGGCCGCCTCGCCACCATACGGCTCAGCCACCCCCGTGACCCGGGTGTGGTCACCGACCTCCTCTTTGCCTCATCCGGAATCGAGGGCGAGATCGTCGCAGCCGCCGAGATGATCGAGGTCCTCCCCGGCCTGATCATCCCGGTTGCCACCATCGGGCATCTGATTGCCATGAAACTCCTGGCCCGGGACGATCGGCAGCGACCGACCGACGCCGACGACCTCCGTGCTCTGGGCGAGGTGGCCGATGAGGCGGCCTGGTCGACAGCCAAGGACGCGGTCCGGGCAATCGCCGCCCGCGGCTACAACCGGGGCCGAGATCTCGATGCGGCCCTGGAGGAGCTACGCGGGCACGGCCCGTTCGGCTAGAGGGTCCGATCAGGGGAAGGTCCGGGGCACCCGCTGCACGTTGATCCACCGGAGCTCGGTGAACTCGTCGAGAGCGGCCTGTCCACCGAAACGCCCGTAACCGCTTCCTTTGACACCACCGAAAGGCGCCTGTGGCTCGTCGTTGACCGTCTGATCCCCGATGTGGACCATTCCCGTCTCGAGACGAAGGGCGATGTCCAACGCCTGGTTGAAGTCATTGGTCAGGATCCCCGCCGAAAGCCCGTACTTGGAGTTGTTGGCCACGGCCAGGGCTTCCTCCCGGTCGCTCACCACCACGATGGGGGCCACCGGGCCGAAGGTCTGCTCGCTGAACAGCCTCATCTCGGGCTTGACGCCCCTGACGACGGTCGGGTGATAGACCAGGTTGTCGTACTGACCGCCGGTCACCAGCTCCGCTCCGCCGGCCACCGCCTCCTCCACGTGGCTGTGGACCTTGTCGACGGCTCGCTGGTTGATCAGTGGCCCGATCGCCGTCGCCGGGTTGGTCGGGTCCCCCATCGGAAGGGCCTGTGCGCGCTCCGTCAGCTTCTCGGTGAACTCGTCGGCGATGTTCTTCTCGATGATGATGCGCTCGGTCGACATGCAGATCTCACCTTGGTGCAGGAACGCACCCCAGGCCGCACAGTCCACCGCGTAGTCGACATCGGCATCTCCCAGGATGATGAGGGGGTCCTTCCCCCCCAGTTCGAGCACGGCTCGTTTCAGGTTCCGGCCCGCCTTCTCGGCGATGACCCGTCCCACCTCGGTGGAACCGGTGAACGAGATCCGCCTCACGGCCGGATGCTCGATCAGCACGTCCCCGACTTCGACGGCGCCCTCGCGGGTAGTGGTGACCACGTTGAGCACACCGGGGGGCAGGCCCGCCTCGTCGAATATCTCGGCGAGAAGGACGCCACCCGTCACAGACGCCTCCTCGGACGGCTTGAGGACGGCCGTGTTGCCGTAGGCGACGGGCAGGGCGAATGACCGGCTGGCGAGGATGTAGGGCACGTTGAACGGGGCAAAGCACGCCACCACCCCTGCCGGCTGACGGAGAGCCATGAAGAAGGAGTTGGCATGGTCCGCCGGGATCGTCTCGCCCTTGACGTCATAGCCCGCCGCCGCCGCCATCCGGTACAGACCCGGGACGAAGCCCATCTGGAACATCGAGATGCCGATCGTCCCCCCGACCTCCTCCATCATGGCCTTGACCAGCTCGTCCTGACGGCTTTCCATGATGTCGGCTGCCTTGAGGAAGATCTGCCGCCGCAGCCCGGGGGGTGAGGCGGCCCACTCCGGGAAGGCCGCCTGTGCCGCTTCTATGGCGAGTTTGGCGTCCGCTGCACTCGCTGCCGGGAGGTTGGCGTAGACCTCGCCGGTGAACGGGTTCAGGTCTTCGAAGGTCTTGCCACCGGCGGCGTCGACCCACTTCCCATCGACGTACATCTTGTGACTCTTGGCTGCCATCGTCTTCCTCCTTCGACGCCGCACAACCCTATTCGAGCGCACCTCTCGCCGTGTCGTCGCGCTCCCCGATCGATGCGAACACGTTCCGAAAATGGGGTGTTCACCCGATGCGATGAGACCCGAGGTTGGGCATTATGTCCTGGATGAGGACTGTTGACCCAAAGCCGAAAGGGCGGTGATTCATGGAAACGGCAAATACCCGGGCCGGTGGTCTCGTGCTCGCTGCGTATGGGGCGGCGGTCACCATCGGGGGAGCGAATTTCCTGGCCGTGCGATTCAGCAACCGTGAGCTGGATCCGTTCTGGGGAGCGGGTCTGCGCTTCGGCCTGGCGGCCGCGCTTTTCGTGATCATCGTCCTCTCCCTGCAGCTGCCCTGGCCTCGTGGCCGGCAGCTGCTCCTCACCGCCGTCTATGGGTTCCTCAGCTTCGCACTCTTCTACGCCCTGATGTACTGGGCCCTCGTGCAGGTGACGGCCGGTGTGGCCACGGTGGTCATGGCCGTGGTGCCGCTGGTGACCGTTTTGCTGGCCACGGCGCAACATCTGGAGATTCTCAGGTGGCAGGCACTCCTCGGATCGTTATTGGCCCTGGCCGGGATCGTGTGGATGGTGATGGCGGCGGAGGACGTGGTGCTGCCGCTGACCGCATTGCTGGCGATGCTCGCCGCCTCGCTCTGCGCCGGACAAAGCGTGATCGTCAGCAAGAAGCTGTCGGGCAACCATCCCGCGGTGACCAACGCGGTTGGGATGATGATCGGTGCCTTGGCCCTACTCGGGATGTCGGCATTCGTCGGGGAGGTATGGACACTCCCCCGGCTACCAGAGGCAGTGTGGTCGATCGTCTATCTCGTGTCTGTCGGCTCGGTCGGGCTGTTCGTCCTCGTCCTGCTGGTGGTGCGTCATTGGACCGCCTCCGCCACCTCCTACATGTTCGTCCTGTTCCCTGTTGTCACGATGGTCCTCGAGGCCTGGCTGGCCGACGAGCCGGTGACCGTTCACGGAGCGATTGGCGCCGGTCTGGTGATGGCCGGCGTGTGGTTCGGGGCGCTGTCCCCGGCCGTCCGCCAGGCCGATGTTCCCGACTCCATCGAGAGGACGTCGCCACCGATCTTCGAACCGGGCTGACCTCGGCGAGCCCCCGACTCCTGGCGGTAGGGTCGGGGCGTGGTCGCCGCCAAGCTCCCGGTAACGGAGCTGCTTGCCTCGCTGTCGCTCGCCACCGATCTCGGCACGGGCCAACCGCTGGGCCATGGTCTGAGCACGAGCCTGCTTGCGGTGACCCTGGCTCGGGAGTTGGGGTGCGGGCCCGACGAGGTCCGCCGAGTCCAGCAGGTGGCCCTGATCCGCTTCCTCGGCTGCGTCGCCGACGCGGCTGACACCGCCAGAGCAGCAGGGGGTGATGAGCTGTCCTTCATGTCGGCAATGGCACCGGTGGCCATGGGAGAGACCGGTGAGTCGCTGCGGGCAATGGTGAGGGCGATGGGTGTCGGGCAGTCATTCCCGCGAAGGGCGAAGTTGGTGGCAGCCGCCCTCGCCGACCCCGGAGCCGATGCGAGGAGCCTCTCCGCCCACTGTGAAGTAGGAGCGATGCTGGCCCGGCGTCTCGATCTCGGTGAGCACGTGGTCATCGCCCTCCAGCATTCCTATGAGCGATGGGACGGCAAAGGGCAGCCGGCAGGTCTGACAGGTGAAGAGATCCCACTCGAGGTGCGAGTCTCAGTGGTGGCCCGGGACGCCGACCTCTTCGCCAGGGCTGGTGATGACCCGACCCTCTTGCTGAAACGCCGGCGGGGCAAGTCGTACGACCCTCATGTCGTCGACGTGTACACCCGTCTGGCGCCACCACACCGGGAGGTGGAGTGGCAGGAGGTGATCGACGCCGAGCCGCCGCCGACAGGTCATGTCGATCTCGATCTGGCCCTTTCGGTGATGTCCGACTTCGTAGATCTCAAATCCCCCTGGACCCGAGGTCATTCCCCCCGAGTGGCAGAGCTCGCCGCCATTGCGGGCCGACTCTCCGGACTGACGGAGCCGGAACGCTCTCATCTGCAAAGGGCAGCGATGGTCCATGACCTGGGCAGGGTGGGGATCGAGAACGGGATCTGGGACAAGCCCGGGCCCTTGGTGACCGCCGAGTGGGAGAAGGTCAGGCTGCACCCGTATCTGACCGGGCGCATCCTCGCCAGATGTGAGTCGTTGGCCGGGCTCGTCGACGTCGCCTCGAGTCACCATGAGCGCCTCGACGGATCCGGATACCACCGCCAGGCAACGGGAGAGCAGATCTCCAGGTTGGCCCGGATTCTCACCGCCGCCGACGTTTTGGACGCACTCACCTCCGAGCGCCCCCACCGCCCTGCACTCGATTTCGATGACGCTGCCTTGGTGCTCGAGGAAGAGGCGGCGCAAGGACGGCTCGACCCGGCCGCGGTGGCCTGGGTCGTCTCGGCCGCCGGAGGAACGATCTCTCGAACGGTGATCACCAACCCTGGGGGACTCACCGACCGGGAGCTAGAGGTGCTGCGGTTGCTCGCCCGCGGCTACACCAACCGGAACATCGGAGAGCTGCTCTTCATCTCCCCGAAGACTGTCGGGCGCCACGTCGAGAACATCTACGCCAAGATCGGGGTGTCGACCCGGCCCGGGGCAACGGTGTATGCCATGGAGCACCGACTGTTGGGATGACGCATGGGCGTAGCTCCCGCCACTCCCGTGGCCGACCGATTTCGGATTCAAGTGTGCACGTAGATAGCTGAAGGTCTGCACCGCAGCGGAGACGGCGCAGCCGGGGATGAACCCGAGCTGAGCGGTCAAGACGGCGTACACGATCCATGGGGGCTGTACTGCGGCGCCGAGCAGCCAGCCCCACCACTGCCTGTCCCCGGCTCCCCAGAGGGCCAGCACCTGTAGCCCGGTCAACAGCCAAGTCCAGTAGGTGGGTGCCCCGAGACGGGTGTCGAGACCCCAGGCCGTCACCATCACGAGAGTTGAGACGGTGACACTGAACATCGCTGCCAGGATCAGACGGAACCGGGGCCCGATCATCCCCTCTGCCATATGAAACATCGTGATCATCCCGCTCTGCCAGCCGCGCCCTTCGTGGGCTCCTGTCGTGGGGATGTAGAAGGTGTAGGCCCGGCTTCGACATGGGGGTGAGAGAATGTCGAGGCAGAGGAGGCCGCGATGAAGTACATGATCCTGATCCACGGCAACCCCCCTACCAGGGAGCTCTGGGAGGGATTCACCGACCCCGAGCGGGCCGAGGGCCTACGCGCCTATGCGGCTCTCGACGATGACCTCCATGCCTCAGGGGAGTTGATCGTCTCCGAGGCCCTGGCCGATCCATCGTTGGCCAAGACGGTGTCGGTGGTCGAGGGACGGATGATGACCACGGACGGGCCCTTTGCCGAGGCCAAGGAGCACCTGGCCGGTTTCTACCTCCTCGATTGCGAGAGTATCGAGCGTGCAGTCGAGCATGCGGCGCGGATCCCGGAGGCCGAATTCGGCCTGGTCGAAGTGCGTCCGGTCATGGACCTCAGCGCATTCGAGCTGTGAGCGCACCGGCTGCGATCGACGACCTCCTCCGGGAGTTGGCGCCGCAGGCCCTCGGCACCCTCATGCGACGCTTCGGCGACTTCGACGCGTGTGAGGACGCGGTGCAGGAGGCGCTCCTGGCGGCTGCGATCCAGTGGCCGAGGGAGGGAATACCGGACAACCCGAAGGGTTGGCTGACAACCGTCGCCTTCCGGCGGCGAACCGAGCGATGGCGCAGCGAGACGGCCCGCCGGCGTCGGGAGGAAGCGTCCGCCGCCCTGACGCCACCGGAACCGGCGACGGTCCCGGCCGAGGACGACACCCTCACCCTCCTCCTACTCTGCTGTCACCCCTCCCTGACCCCGAAATCCCAGGTCGCCCTGACCTTGCGCGCCGTCGGCGGGTTGAGAACTGCGGAGATAGCCCGCGCCTTCCTGGTCCCGGAGGCGACGATGGGTCAGCGGATCAGCCGGGCGAAGCAATCGATCAAGGCAAGTGGTGCCCGGTTCGAGATGGCTCCACCGGAGGAGCTCCCCGGGCGACTGGCAACGGTGCTGCATGTGCTGTATCTGATCTTCAACGAGGGATACACAACCAGCTCCGGGCCCGCACTCCAGCGTCCGGGCCTCACCACGGAGGCGATCCGCCTGACCCGACAGGTCAGAGAGCAGCTGCCCGAGGATGGCGAGGTAGCGGGTCTGCTGGCGTTGATGCTGCTCACCGATGCCCGTCGCGACGCCCGGTCCCGCGACGGTGCTCTGGTGCCGCTGGCCGAGCAGGACCGCGGTCTGTGGGATGCCAGGGCCATCGCCGAAGGCGTGGACCTGATCGTCGAAGCCCTGGCCTCGGAGCCGCTCGGCCCCTATCAGGTCCAGGCGGCGATCGCTGCCGTCCACGACGAGGCCGCCACCTTCGAGGAGACAGACTGGCGGCAGATCCTGGCCCTCTACGACTTGCTCGACCTACTCGCCCCAGGGCCGATGGTCACCCTCAACCGCATCGTCGCCATCGCCATGGTCGATGGCCCCGAGGCGGGGCTGAAAGAGCTTGCCGCATCGGAGGGCGAGCCTGCCCTGGCCGGGCATCACCGGGTGGAGGCGGTCCGAGCCCATCTGCTCGAGATGGCCGGTGACTACCAGGCAGCGGGCACCCACTATCGCCTGGCCGCCCGGCGTACCCTCAGCCTCCCTGAACGCCGCTATCTCGAATCGCGCGCCGCCCGCTTGGCCAGATACGGCCCGGGCCGTGAGCCCGAATGGGCATTCGATCACGACAAAGGTACGGAACGGCAGCTGAGATGACCCCGAATTCAGAGCAGAGATCATGGGCCGCGAAGCCCGAGATGAGTGACGACTCGGTGCGTTCGGCCACCGGCCGGGGATGGGACGAGTGGTGCGACGTCATCGACGCCTGGCCGGGTCACACCGGGGGCCACACAGCCATCGCCTCCCACCTTCAGGGAGAACACGGTGTCGACTCATGGTGGGCTCAGACCGTGACCGTGGGTTACGAGCGGATCACCGGTCTCAGACTCCCCTACCAGCAGCCCGACGGCACGTTCAGCGCCGGAAAGTCGCGGACCGTGACCGCAGATGCCGCCCGGCTACGTGGAATGCTCCTCGACGACACCGGCCGCGCCGATCTCTTCCCCGGTCTCGACACCGAGCTTCGGTCGCAACCCACGGCCAAGGTGCTCCGTATCGCCATCGGCCCCGGAGTCGCCCAGATAGCCCTCGACTTCCAGGCCGAGGGCCGGGTCAAGATCACGATCGCACATGAACGGCTGCCCTCCCCCGGAGAGGTAGATCGGTGGAAGCAATACTGGACGGATTGGCTCGAGTCGGTCGACGAGGGCTGAGCCGGCGGATTCCTCGAAACACGTGTCTGACGCGGATGAACGAACCAGGCACCGTTCGCCTCTGTCTTGCTCACCGCCGGCCCTTGGATCGCTTCTCCGCCGACCGGTCAGGGGATGACCACGACCCGGGTCCCGATCTCTGCCCACTCGAAGAGGGCGGCGGCGTGACCGGGGCTCTGCCGCACGCATCCCGCGCTGCGGTACTCGCCGAGCTCATCCTCGGTCTGCAGGGGCCGGCCGCTCCCGTCGTTGGGGATTGCATGGAACCCGATGTCGAGGCTCTGGCCGTGGGCGAAGCGGACCATGTGGCTCATGGTGATGTCATCGTGGCCGGCGAAGGCGAGCTCCGACTTGGAGAACACCTCGTACTCGCCGGGCTCGGGGACACCGCTCTTCCCGGACACCAGGTAAGTGTCGATCACAGACCCGTCGGCTTCGACCATCCAGAGCCGCTGCGTCGTGTTGGCGTAGACGATGCGACGACCCTCTCCGGACCCTGCCGCCACCGGCGGCTGCTCGGCCCCGGCGGCCTCCTCTTCCAGACCTCTGGCCACGTTGCCGAACTCCTCGAACGGCGAGACCAACAGGGCCCCGTCTTGTCTGACCAGCGGGACGCCGACCTCACGAGTCTCGGTGTGGCCTTCAGGATGGATGGTGCCACGGGCGATGAGCAGGGTTCGACCCGCCTCGTCTTCCTCGATGGCATAGGTGGGGTCCTCTACCGCCACCCACGAGCCCCAGCCCTCGGCAAGACCGGTGCGCATGTCATCGAACCGCTCGAAGGACCCGAGCGCCTGTTGGGACGAAGGCGCCATCAGGTCCCAGGCGGTCTCCACCTCGCCCTCGGCCAGGGCACCGACCCACGCCTGGAACGCCGCTACCGCTTCGTCGACGGGATCGATCGTGCTCGTGGTGATGACGGGCACCGTTGTCGTCGTGGTCTCGACGATCGTCGGGGTGACGGGAGCAGTCGTGCCGGTGCTCGGAGGCGCCGGGGGTTGGGAAGATGCAGGGCCGCCGTTCGGTGTCCCCCCACACGAGGCGAGGACGCCCAGAGCAGTCGCAAGCACGAAGAAACGAGTTCTGAATCGAATGGGAATCACTCCTGATCGCTGTTGGGCCCTACTCCCTGACACGCATCTGGGCCTCCTCTGGTTTACCCGGGCTCCAGATTCGCCAACCGCGTACCGTCTCCCTGCCCATGGATCAGCAACCCGCTGCCTCTACCCTCACCGACCTCGCCGACCGTTTCTGGCTGGTCTACTCCGAGTACAAGCCGACCCTGGCCACGGTTCGCGGCGAGCACCGGTTCGACGATCAGCTGCCGACCTATGACGACGACTGGCTGGGACGGGTCGCCGGGGAGCTCGGAGACATCAGGTCCGCGGCCGAAGCGATCGACCCGCATCGGCTCGGTCTCCAGGATCGGGTGACACGGGACCTGCTGATCCACGAGACGGGTGTCTGGGCCGACGAGATAGAGGACCGGTTCATGGTGTCCGCCGTCGACCCCTTTCTCGGGGCCCACAGCCGGCTTCTCTCCGACACCCAGCAGAACACCGTCACCGACGCCGGGCAGGGAGAGGCGTTGCTCTCCCGCTACGCCAAGGTTGGCACCCATCTGACCGGTGCCCTGAACCTGATCCGCGCTAACTGCGCCGAGGGGATGACCCCACCTCGTGCTGCTTTGGACCGGATCATCGGCCAGCTCGACGGCTATCTCGCCTCGTCACTCGACACCGATCCCTTCCTCCAGCTCCGGATACCCGAAGGCTCCGATCGGCAAGGGTGGCGGGAGCGGGCGGAGCGCGTGGTGCAGGAGGCGATCAGACCTGCCTTTGCCGAATACCGGGCCGGTCTGGTGGAGCACGTCGCCCCACAGGCGCGACCGACCGACAAATCAGGTCTGTCCTGGATGACCAACGGCGAGGCCATCTACGCCCATCTCGTCCACAAGTACACCCAGCTCCCCCGCCAACCGGAGGACATCCATCGGGTCGGCCTGGAATGGGCGACTCACATCCTGCCCGAGGAGTGGTCGACCATCGGCGAGCGCGCCCTCGGCCTGACCCGTATGGAGGAGATCTTCGAGCGACTCCACTCCGACCCCGCATTCCGCTTCACCTCGGAGGAGGAGATGCTGGATCATGCTCGGGCCACCATCGGCCGGGCCTGGGATGCGGTCGACGAATGGTTCGGGGCCCGCCCCGAGACACCCTGCTCGGTGGTCCCCGTCCCCGCCTCGATGGCCCCGGCCATGCCCCCGGCCTACTACATGCAGCCTCCGCCCGACCGATCCCGTGAGGGCACCTACTTCCTCAACACCTACAAGCCGGAGGAGAGGGACCGATTCGAATACGAGGCCACCCACTTCCACGAGGCCATACCCGGGCATCACTTCGACCGCTCCCTGGCCAGCGAATTGGAAGGGATCCCCATGTTCCGTCGCTACACCCAGGTTTACGCCCACACCGAGGGGTGGGGTCTCTACGCCGAGCGTCTTGCCGACGAGATGGGTCTCTACTCGAGCGAGGTGGACCGTCTCGGGATGTTGAGCGCCGACGCCTGGCGATCGGGCCGTCTGGTGGTGGACACCGGGCTGCACGCACTGGGCTGGTCGCGGGAGAAGGCGATCGACTGGCTCCTCGAGTGGACCCCGATCGGACGTCTCACCATCGAACAGGAGGTCGACCGTTACATCGGCATGCCGGGTCAGGCCCTCTCCTACAAGATAGGCCAGCTCGAGATCATGCGTCTTCGGGCCGAGGCCGGGAGAAGACTCGGTGCCAGATTCGACATCAAGACGTTCCACGACACGCTGCTCACGAGCGGGGGGATGACCCTTCCCCTGCTGGCAGAGGTGGTAGAGAGCTGGATCGAGTCAGGGGGCCGATAGACCGCCCTGGCGGAGAGGGAGGGATTTGAACCCTCGAGGAGGCTTTACACCCCCTACTCGCTTAGCAGGCGAGCGCCTTCGACCACTCGGCCACCTCTCCAGGGTGCCGGGGGTGGCACCACCTGATACGTTAAACGGGGCGAACGGTTGGCAGAACCCCGTGATTGGGTTGCACAGGGGTCATATGCGGACCTAGCCGACCCGATTGCGGCATCGGGGGTCAGTCGGAGAGGACCTTTGTCTTCCACTCCAGGGGCCCGGGCTTCCCGAACAGATATCCCTGACCGTATTGGACCCCGAGCTCGAGGAGCACCTCCTCCTCCTCAGGAGCCTCGATGCCCTCGGCCACGACCATGATCCCCAGGTCCTGGGCCATCGCCGAGATCCCCCGGATCAGAGCCCGGTTGCGGGGCGTGTGCTCGATGTCTCGCACCAGGGACATGTCGACCTTGATCGCGGCCGGCTCCAGCCTGAGGATGTGCCACAGATCGATCTCGCCCGCCCCGACGTCGTCGACGGCGAGCCGAATGCCCCGATCCCGAAGCGAGTCGACGAAACGCCTGGTCACCTCGTAGCTCTTGATCACCGCCACCTCTGACAGCTCGAGGACGACCCGCCCCGGGTCGAGACCGGCCAAGGCATCGGTCAGACTCGAGGAGGTGAGGCTGGCATCGGAGAGGTTGAGAGCGAGAAAGCCGTCATGGTTGGTTGGGGCGAACCCGGAGATGGCGGTGCGCATCGCCGCCAGCTCGAGATCGAGGCGTAACCCCGCAGAGCCTGCCACCTCGAACCACTCCGGAGGTGAGGCGAAGGGGAAGCGGGCCAACCCCTCGTAGCCGATCACCCGCGCCTCACCGCCGCGGTGGGCACGCATGTCGACTATCTGCTGATAGACCATCTCCGGGCCGCCCTCCGCGAGGACTTGGCCTATGGCCTCCTTGGACGGGCGACCCGCCATCGGGTCGATCACCACGTCCGGCACATCGGCGAAGCTGTCGTACTCGAGACTCAATCTGGGCAGGTCGAGCTCGAACACGGTCTGATGATCCTCACGCAGGTATCGAACGTCCCCTCCCATGGCCCGGGCCAGACGGCGAGCCACCGATAGACCGAGACCCAGCGACGGGGTGAGACGGCCGGCCTGCAAGCTCGAGTAGTAGGGCTCGAAGATCGTCTCCACGTCGTCGGGAGCGATCCCCTCACCGTCGTCGACAACCTCCACCACCACCTTGTTGAAACCCGCGGAGATCCGGACCCATATGTTGCCCTTGCCAAATGCCGAGGCGTTCCTGAGCAGATTGCGCACGATGTGGGTCACCCAATGCCCGTCGGCGCGGGCCACCGCATTGCCCGAGACGGTGAGACGTGACCGCTGATTGCTCGCCCAGTCGTGGGTGGCGGTCTCCACCACGGCCCGCAGGTCGACCGCGGCCGAGTCGAGCTCCATCTCATCGAGATCGAAACGAGCCGCGATGAGAAGGTCGTCCACCACGTGTGAGGTCTCGACGGCCTGGATGGCGAGCAGCTCGATGATCTCGTTCCTGACCCCGGCGTTGAAGTCCCGGGTCCGGTCACGGAGGAGCTCGGAGAAGCCGACGACGGCGGCGAGCGGGGTGTTGATGTGATGGGAGGCGGCGTCGAGGAAGGCGTCCTTCTTGCGACGCAGCTCCTTCTCCCTCTCCAGCTCGGCCGCCAGGTCCCGTTCCTGCTGCCTGCGGCCGCTATTCACTTGAAAAAAGGACACCAATGCCTATCGACCGAAAGCCGTCCTCCCCTGGATGGGTCTGGAGACCCCTGTGCGCTCCATATCCCAGACGGCAGTATGACCCGAACCACTACCCGCTCCGGATCGGGAGCCTTTCCGCGCCCTGGTTGATTCAAGTTCTGCGGCGCCGTGGTCGATTACCGGTGGGTGAGCACGGCCATGGCCCACCCGCACCACGCTCGGGCCTCCCAGGGCGACCTCATGGCCCTGGCCCGGTACTGGGAGTGGGAGCGGACCGTCGAGCACGAGCTGCCGCGGGTGATCGCGGAGACCGACATCCGGATCATCTTCCAGCCCATCTGTCGACTGTTGGCGGGCATGCCCGTGGTTCTTGGCTTCGAGGCATTGTCCAGATTCCCCGCCGCCCCCGCGATCCCCGCCGGTGTGTGGTTCCGGACGGCTCGGGAGTTGGGTCTCTCCCGGGACTTGGAGCTGACCGCCATCAGCGCCGCGATCGAGGCGCTGGGACGTGTGTCGGAGGTGGCATTCCTTTGCGTGAACGCTTCTCTCGACACGGTGCCCGACCTGGTCGAGATCGTCCCGGAGACGCTCGGCGAGCGGCTCATAATCGATGTCCACCACTCGGCGTTCCCCCGTCCCCAGCGTGACGAGCCTTTCCGTCTGCTTCGTGATCTGGGGGCACGGATCGCGGTCGACGATGTTCCACTGGAAGGCGCCCATGTCCTTCGCGCCGTCCTTCTCGAGCTTCGACCCGCCTTCATCAAGGTTGACGTCCTCACCGGGCTCGCCGACACCCCGATGGCCCGCCTCGAATTGGCCGAATGCGCCGCTTGGTGCGAGGAGGCGGGCATCGAGCTCATCGCCGAGCGGGTGGAGCACCTCGAAGACCTCGAGATCCTCGACAAGATCGGAGTGCGATGGGCGCAGGGTTTCTGCCTGGCGCCACCAGTCACGTTCTGATTGCGGAGGGGTCGGCCGACGTGCGCACGGAACGTCTCTCCTGACCGGAGCCGTCTATTTCGGCTATCTCCCCTCGGCTAGCTGGTGGTGAAGAACTCTGCGACCACCGGTGCGACCACCTCTGCGGGCGCACCGTGGTCCTGCCCCTCCATCACCGTGTGCTTCCCGTTCGACAAGACCTCCGCGATGCGGGCGGCGGTGTCCCGAAAGAATTCCGGGCTCGCCCCGCCGGCGATCACGAGCGTCGGGACGCCAATGGCCCGGACCGAGGTCTTCCGGGATCGTGCCACCTCGGCCGATGTCACCCAACACCTCGAAGTCATAGGGCATCGTCGGAGCCAGCGCCTGCATCTTCGCTTCGCTGCTCATCCCCTCGACCATCTCCGCAGGCGCGCCCGCGGCCGTGAACAACAGCTTGATCGCGTCCGCACGGCGTTCCTCGGCGATGGCCACCCGGACGCCCTCTGCGAGGTCCCGCGCCTCGCGCTTGCTCACCTCGTCGTCGGGGCCGTATGGCGGTTCGTGCAGGATGAGCCGGGTGATCGGCAACCCCGCTGGCCGCCGCGTTCAAAGCAGGCCCCGCACCCGGAAGGTCGGACACCTCGGCGCACTGATCACCGAGGCCGGGGGGACGGCGTCGGTATACGGCCATTCTTTGTGCCAGCCGCTCGGCCAGTCCCTGAGTCGTCTGCCGGTCGCAGAACATGCCGCTCACTGCGACGACGGGTTGGCTTCACCCAAGCGGTCGAAGGCAACCCGGGTCCGATCCACTGAAGTCACGTCACTCGTCATGAGGTCCCTCCGGTCACGAGCTCCTTCCGTCACGTGTACAGACCAGGCACTCAAAGAGAAATCATCGGTCGTGCCAGTGGCCCTCAGCCAGCGACACGTCCAGTGGTCCATTGGTGAGCAAGGGTCGGGCGGAGGGGGTGGGATTCGAACCCACGAGACCCGAATGGGCCCAACGGTTTTCAAGACCGTCTCCTTAGACCGCTCGGACACCCCTCCAGGTGTCTAAACCCCCTGGTCAGAGACCTTTCCGACCTCCGTTCGGGAAGCTCGACAACCTTTGGGCCGCTCTTGGGCCGCACCAGGTCGCGGTGGTCGGTGTCGAGACGGTCCATCACGGAGTCGTAAGCGTCCTCGAACAGGTGGGTGTAGACGCTCAGGGTAACCACCGGGGACCGGTGTCCCAGCTGCGCCTGGATCTCCTTGACGTCGGCGCCGGCGGCCCGCATCAGCGAGGCGCAGGTGTGTCTGAGGGCATGTGGTGTGACACCCTCGAGTCCCGCTTCGGCGACTGCCTTGTCCCACACTCTGTTGCGGTAGGGATTGTATCGCAGGGGTCCACCTCGGGAAGCCACCCACATCAGGGTCTCCGGCTCGGACGGCCTGTCCCGGAGATGTTGGGCCAACTCCTCGGCGACGAACGCCGGAAGGTGCACGAGTCGGCGGCGATGCGTCTTGGGCTCACCAAAGACCAGCCGACCCGACACCTCGGTGGCGGCTTCCGCGATTGACAGCCGCCGTCGCAGGACATCGACTCGACCGCGTCTCCTGAAATTTCGTATTACGATATGTGGTTCTGATGTGGATACACGGCTCGGCGTACAGACACGGCATTGACGACGCTGCCATCCTCCACGCTCTCGACCATGCCATCACCGTCGTCGATCTCGAACCGGAAGCAGACTCGCCCCAAAATCCTCGCCATCGGACCCGATCGCGCCGAGAACCTGTTCGAGATCATCTGGCTCGAACTCGCCAAGGATATCAACCTCGTGATCCACGCAATGCCACTGCGCCCAACCTTCTACGACTCCCCCATTCATCCGAAGACATTGCATGAGCGAACCGAACACCCACTACACGAAGAGCGGCCGCGTGCTCACCGACGACGACATCGAGGCTCTCGCCACCGAGGTCGAAGAGACCCAGTACGACGTCGAGGCCGTCAAGACGCAACGCCGTGGTCGACCACCAATGGGGTCAGGTCCGGCAGATGTCGTTCCGGTAAGAATCGATCCCGAGCTGAAGGCAGTGATAGAGGCCAGAGCCGAGGCCGAGCAGACCACGACGAGCGAGATCATTCGAGAGGCCTTGCGTCGATTCCTCAATGTCGCCTAGAACGAAATCGAACAGGGCTACGGAACCATCGCCTACTGAAGAACAGCAACCCGGACAGACTTCGTGGAGCGTTTCGGCTGAATTGACACCGCCGCGAGGGCTTTGCGAAGGCCGATTCGGTCTTCAGCCGGCAGTATCGGGACAAATCGGAGCCAGTGGGAGAGTCTCCGACCTGTCCGCTCAGTCTCCCGGTCCGCTCTGGACGGTGCCTGCAGTGTGGTCTCCGGGACGGACACCCTTGAGGATCTGGTCGATCGTGCTTCCGAGCAGCAGGGCGTCTGACTCGCCGGTGATCTTTCCCACGATGGTGCCGTCACGATCGATGAAGAAGGTCTCGGGCACCCCGAAGACACCAAAGGCAATGGCGGCCCTGGACCCAGGGTCGGTGACGTATTCGTAGTTCTCGCCCCAGCCGAGCTCGTCGAGAAACCCTGCCGCCTGGTCGGGGTCGTCCTGGTAGACGACACCGAGGAATCTGAGGCCGTCGCCCTTGAAGGCGGTGGCGGTGGCCAGGAGGTCATGGTGCTCGGCCCGACAGGCAACGCACCACGACGCCCAGAAGTTCACCACAACGACGTGCCCGTCAAGATCGTCGAGCGACAGGTCGCCGTCGCGACGCAGACGTGGGAGGGTCACCTCGGGTGCTGGCTGACCGATGAGCGGGCTGGCGACGAGCTGGGGGTCGGTGCCGAACCGCGAGGTCAGCGCCACCGCCAGTACCGCTGTCGCCAGGACCCCGGCGGCGCCGGCGAGCCGGATCAGACAACCCTGTCCACTGGGCTGGGCACGGACGTTTTCGTCGTCGGGAAGGTTGACCATCGACCAACGATCCTACGTCGTAGTTGAGGCGATGGGTGTCGCTTCCTCATTGGTACGCTTTCGGACCTCATGTCACCACATTCACCCGCGGATGCTTCCCCGGATCCCTTGGATCGTTCCCAGCTTCCCCGTTTGGGAGAGTTGGAGGCACGGGTGATGGAGGTTGTTTGGGATCAGGGTGGTTGGCTGAGCACCCGCGAGGTCCTCGACGCCCTCACTGGCGAGCGCCAACTGGCTTACACGACGGTGATGACCATCCTGGTCAAGCTGTGGAAGAAAGGCTTGTTGGAGCGTCACAAGGACGGCCGGGCATACGCCTATCACGCGGTGCAAACACGGGAGCAGTGGACTGCGCGGCGGATGGGTGAGCTGCTGGCGGTTGCCGACAATCGGTCGGCGGCACTCAGCTACTTCGTCTCCGACATGAGTAAAAGCGACGTCGATCAGCTACGACGACTTCTTCGGATCGAGGAATGATCCTCGTATTCATCACCATCGCCGGTGTCGCCGTGCTGGTGTCTGCCGGTATCAGCGCCGTGATTGGGGATCGGTTCCACCCGGTGCATCGTGTTCGACTCACTCTGGGAGCGCTCCTCACCGGTCTGTTCGTTGCCGAGGCGGGTCTGATCTTGTGGGCGACTCCGGTTCTACTGGATATCGTCGGGCTCGTCGATCTGGCGGAGGTGTGCCGTCGCATCCTCGGCGGGCCGACTCTGGGAGGGACTGCAGGAGGTGTGATCGCCGGACTTGGGGCCGTCTGGTTGGGCGGCGCCATGTTCACGGGCTGGTGGGGGGTCTTGTGGACGCAGCGCCGTCTGCGCATCGAATCCGCTATCGCTCCCACGGACAGGCGTGAGGGCTTCGACCTTTATGTCCTCGCCTCACCGCGGCGGATGGCGTACACGGTCGGTGGCAGAAGACCCCAGGTCGTGCTTACCAGCGCAGTTGTCGATGAGCTCCCGTTTGATCTGGTCGAGGTGATCACGGCTCATGAGAGGGTGCACGCCCGCAACCGGCATCACCGGCTCCTCGCCTTGGCCGCAGGGGTCGAGTCTGCTGCCGGTTGGCTGTATCCGGTGGGGAGAGCTGTCGACTCGGTCCGCCTCTCCTTGGAGAGGTGGGCCGACGAAGACGCTTCACTCATTGCTCCTCAGGGTCGCGACGACGTGAGGAAAGCTCTGCTCTCGGCGTGTTTGAGCGGAGCGTCAGGAGCGACGGGTTTCGGCGACCCCGAGATGGTCTCCGCCCGGATCTCAGCTCTGGAATCAGCGGAGCCTTCACCTTTCTCAAGCAGGCTGGCCAGCGCATATGTCGCATTCGGCTGCGCCATGGTGACCTCGCTGGCAGTAGTGAGTTGGGCGACCCACGTCTCGATCCTCGTCCTTTCCCATCCTGGTCAGTGTCTGGTTTGAGCCCTCGTCGTCCTCGGCGTGATGGTTGTGACGAAACGTCCACAGGTCTCCTGACGAAATCGAACTACTACTCCGCGTAGCCGTTAGCATCGCTCGCTGTGATCGCGTCCCAGGCGGCGGTCAAATCGCGGGCGTGATCAGAAAAACCTGAGTTAGAGAGATTCATGTCCGCCAAGTCGTCAAAGCCGACGAAGGGTCACTCCCGCGGCCTGGTCGGAAAGCTCCTCTGGATCGTTCTGGTGGTCGTCATCCTCGGTGGTGCGGTGCTCTTGGCGATCGACGTTTCCCAGCCGGAGCCCCCATCTCCTCCCGAGTTGGAAGCGGTCGAGACCTTCCCCGACATGGGTGGTCAGCATCTCGCTCCGGGAGAACCTGTTCCGATGTACAACTCGGATCCGCCGACCAGCGGCCCCCACTCGGGGACTCAGGCACCATGTGGCATCTACCGCCAGCCGGTGCCCGACGTCGCCTATCTGCACAGCATGGAGCACGGCGCGATCGTGGTCCAATACGACCCCGGCCTCCCCCAGGAGCAGATCGAAGAACTGGAGGAGATTGGCCGGTCGTCGGAGGCGAGATCATCGTCGCCCCACGTCCCGACAACCCGGCTCCGGTGGAAATCAGCGCCTGGACCAAACTCATTCTCCTCGACGTGGTGGACGGCGATGTCATAGGCGGCTTTGAGAGGCAGTTCGGCAACCGCAGCCACGAACCGGCTGCGCAGTGCCCCTTCCAGGTCGACGAAGACGCTTGACACCGGTCTCTTTGGGACTGCGACGCACGAGCCGGTCTGTGTCACGCGTGCCGGTCGAATAGCTCCTGCAATGTGGTCTCATCGAGCTGGCCGAACCACTGTTCGGCCACGATGCCGTCGGCGGTGATGAACCATGTGGCGGGAAGTCCCAGGATGGGGTACTTCTCCAGGATGGTCCCGTCGCTGTCGTGTCCCAGCGGATAGCCGACACCGACCTCGTCGGCAAAGGCACGGGCTGCGGTCGCGGTGTCCTGCACCGCGATCCCAAGAAACAGGATGTCGGGCCGTTGACGGGCCATGGTGTCGATGGCGGGCATCTCGACGCGACAGGGGACACACCATGATGCCCAGAAGTTGAGGACCACCGGCCGACCGTCCTCGGCCAGATGTGAGCTGAGAGTGAACTCCTTGCCGTCGAATAGCTCCAAGGTGAAGTCGGCAGCCGTCTCGCCCACGTCCTGGCCGGTAGGCACCGCTTCTTGGGGTGCGGGCTGTGGGCGGAACAGCCAAGCCGCCACAGGCAAAGCCACAATGACAAGCAGTGTGACATGGAGGAGTCCCCGGCTCGACAGGAGTTTCGAGGCCGGGCCCGGGGCGAGACCGGGCTGTTCATCGGCTTCCAGCTCCGGGTCTGGCGAGCCGGGTTCGTCGGTCATGGTGATATCCCGCCTGATTAGACGTAGCTACGACGGCCAATAGTATGTCGTTGTCTGATGGAAGTGATGGTGCTCCCGTTCCTGGCGGTGGTGGCCGGCGTGGTCTCGTTCACCTCGCCGTGCTGTCTCCCGCTGATTCCCTCCTATCTGTCCTATGTGACCGCGTTGCCGATCGCAGACCTGGGGACACGTCAGGCACGGGCGATCACGTTGCGAGCGTCTCTGCTGTTCGTAGCCGGCTTCACCGTGGTGTTCACCGCCCTGGGTGCGTCGTTCGCCTTCATCGGTTCGGCTCTCCTCGCCAACGTGCCACTGATCGTCCGGGTCGCGGGCGTGGGGATCATCCTCATGGGCCTGGGAATGGTCGGAGTCTTCAAGATGCCCTGGTTGTACCGGGAGTGGAGACCCGTCCTGGGCAGCGGTCGTCCGGGGTCGAAGGCGGCGTTTCCGCTCGGTATGGCGTTTGCCGCCGGCTGGGTTCCCTGTATCGGCCCAGTGCTGGCCACGATCCTGGCCACGGCCGCATCCACTCAGACCGCCCCCTGGGGGGCGGTGCTGCTGGCCCTCTATTCGGTGGGCTTGGGCATCCCCTTCGTCGTCCTGGGCCTCGGGTTCCAGCGGATGCGTGGTTCGGTGGCCTGGCTGCAGCGACACTCCCGTCGCGTCGAGCAGGTGGCCGGTGCCCTTCTGGTCGGAGTGGGCGTGCTCTTCGTCACCGGTGGATGGCAGACGTTCTTCGTTCCCCTCCAGCGCGCCTTCTCGCGGTTGGGGTGGCCGCCGATCTGATCCGATGACCGAAAGCACGCCGATAGACATGGACATGACGATGGGGCCGATGATGGGTTGGGCGTGGCTTCTGGCCTGGTTGCTGTTTCTGGCGGTGCTGGTGGTCGGGATCGTGTTCCTGGTCCGATCTCTCAGCGACCGTGGTGACCGGGGCGGGTCGAGGGCGATGGCCATCCTCGAGGAGAGGTTCGCTCGTGGCGAGATCGACCTCGACGAGTTCGACGAGCGCAAGAGGACCCTGGAAACTTGAGAGCTCGTCCCGCTGTGGTCAGTGTTCTGATCGGGATGTTGAGCGCCTGCGCCGTTCCTGTGGATCAGGGAATGCCGACGGGTGAGCATGTTCACAGTGTTGCGGTGGCCGCCGACGGCGGGCTTCTGTTGGGACTGCACGGGGGTCTATACCGAAGCGACGATGGTGCCCGCTGGGAGTTGTTGGGGCTCAGCGGGGAGGACGCCATGGTCATAGCCACCGCCGGGGACGGGGAGCTGGTGTTTGTGGCCGGCCACGAGGTCCTATACCGCAGCGATGACGGTGGAGACACCTTCTCGCCGTTGACCCCGTCCGACCTCCCGGGCATGGACATCCACGGTTTCGCCCAGTCGCCAGCCGACCCTCGGGCGGTGTACGCCTTTGTGGTCGGCCGCGGTCTCTTCGCCAGTCGTGACGCCGGTGAGACATGGGAGGCAAGAGCGTCGATCGATTCGATCCCCCGGGATGTCTTCGGGCTGGCCGTGACCGGCTCGGACAGTGACACAGTGGTGATGGTGGGACCGGAGAGCGGGGTGCATCGCTCCGTGGACGGTGGACGCAGCTTCGAGCGCGTATTCGAGGTGCCTTCAGGTGCGGTCGCCGTAGACGAACAGGCGCCGGAAGTGGTCTGGGTGTTGACTGCCGCCGGTTTGGCTCGCAGCGACGATGCCGGTGGCTCCTGGGAGATCAGCTCCACCTTGGATGGGGTGGAGGGACAGCCCGTGGCCCTGGCGGCGGATGGGGAGGAGCAGTGGTTGGTCACCGAGCAGCCACGCGCCCTGTACCGGAGCGACGATACGGCAGAATCGTGGCAGAAGGTCGGGGGCAGATGAGCCCCGGCACCGCCCATACCCGGAGAATGGGTACCACCCTGATCGCTTTGGTGATCACCACCGCCGCGTGTGGCGGGGGATCAAACCCCACCGATGCTTACCAGACGGCAGCCTCTGGGTTGTGTGAGGCGTCGAGCAAGGCCGAGATGGGCGACGTCGACGGAGCCGGTGAAGAGTTCTATGACACTGCACACCAGCCACTCCACGATCTCGCCGCCGAGGTCACCGAGGTCGACCGGGGAATAGCCGCCCGCCTCCTCGAAGCCAAAGAGGCGGTCGAATCCGGTCTCGACACTCGGCAGTCGGGGCTGGGCGAGTACTTTCAGGCTCTGGTGGCCGCGGCCGACGAGGCCCTCACCGCAACCGGTCACAACCCGATGCCGTGCGCAGGCGGACAGGGCTCGTGATGGGTCGACGTCGGATCGGCCGCAGGGCAGGGCCGGATACGGCATCCCGCCAAGGGCCGACCAGGCTACTGGTGGCCGCGATCGTTGCAACAATGGCCACGAGCGGCTGCGCCCGGTCTGGGGCCGATGATGCGACCGAACCCGGAGACCTGGTCGCTGCCGTCGCCAG
Source organism: Acidimicrobiia bacterium (assembly GCA_050741975.1). Classification (GTDB taxonomy): domain Bacteria; phylum Actinomycetota; class Acidimicrobiia; order Spongiisociales; family ZC4RG35; genus JARDZU01. The sequence goes on along the minus strand of JBOGET010000153.1, from coordinate 15,152 downwards.
CTACGACCTGGTGGTAGATCGGCCCGCCAGGTTCATGGTCGGTCTGTACACCGCCGACCAGAGCCGGACCCTCGCGTACGGCACCGTCTCGTTCACCTTCACCTACCTCGGCGACCGTGACGAGACCGACACGGGCGGCCAGCCACCGCTCGGGTCGGTGGATGCCGCCTTCCTCCCCATCCCGGGCCAGGAACCCGATCCTGACACCGCCGGTCCGGAACTGGTGGGCGGCTCCGTGGCTACAGGTGTCTACTCCGCACCCGATGTCGAGTTCGAGCGGGCCGGGTTCTGGGACGTGACGGTCACAGCCGAAGTAGATGGCCGCACGGAAACCACCACGGGAGCGTTCGAAGTGCTGGCCACATCAGACGTGCCGGCCGTCGGCGAACCCGCCCCTCGGACACGTCAACCGCTGGCCGGCAACCCGGACGTTGATCCCAAATCAATCGACTCCCGTGCCGCTGGCGACACTCCCGTCCCCGATCCCGAGCTCCACGACCTCACCGTGGCCGATGCCATCGCCGCCGGACGCCCCGCCATGATCGTCGTCTCCACACCGACCTTCTGCGTCAGCAGGTTCTGCGGGCCCATCACCGACAGCATCCACAAGCTCGCCCTCCAATACGGCGACCGGATGGAGTTCATCCACCTCGAGGTGTGGCAGGACTTCGCAGCCAACCAGCTGAACCCGGCAGCCGCCGAGTGGATCGCACCCACACCGCAGACACAAGGCGGCGAGCCGTGGGTGTTCGTGATCGACGCCGACGGGACCATCGTCCAACGATTCGACAACGTGGCATCGGAAGCCGAACTGCTTGCCGCCGTAGAGAACCTCCTCGGCCTCGCCGATAGCTAGAGGTTCGCCCGCTTCTGGAGGTGATCACATCGCGTTAGGCGGAGATGTGCTCCTCTACGATGTGGAGTAGCAGATGATGTCCGCATCCCGAGATAGGAGCCATCCCTCGGCCGTTGCTATCAGCTGGGAGGGCAACGACCGGCTTACCACCGTCTCTCGCCTCGCCCTCGTCAGCATCCCACTCGTCGTGCTGCTCGCGCTCTTCGGGCTACCTCCGGGCGACGTCCACGGACCACTCCACTATCTGGGGATCATGGGGCCAACCTGCGGGATGACCCGCGGGGTGATGTGGACCACCCGCGGCGACCTTTTCCGGGCCTGGCAGTTCAACCCGGCGTCCCTCCTCGTCCTCCCCACCATGATCGGCCTCATGGCCCGGGCGGTCTATGGGAGGGTCACCGGCCGATGGCTCAACCTGCGCATCCGCTGGCGGCCCTGGCTGTGGATCATCCCCGCTCTCGTCCTCCTCCTGCTCTCGATCCGCCAGCAGCTCAATGTCGAGTTTCTTCTCGCCAATCCGGCCGGGTAGGGCTGCACGAGTCATCAATAGACAAGCCGCCGACAACAGACACTGGCAGAGTTCGATTCGGGCGTGGGTGGGCTTGACATTGGACCATGGTCCATGGTTTACGCTCCATGCATGGTCGCATCCATCTCCCAAGTGGCGGCGGCAGTAGGCATCCGAACTGACACCATCCGCTACTACGAGCGGGTCGGTTTGCTCCCATTGCCCAACCGCAGGCCCAACGGATACCGCTCCTACAACGACGGGGACGTCGAGCGTCTTCGCTTTATCCGTGGCGCACAACGCCTGGGACTAAGACTGAAGGATATCCAGGAGCTTCTCAGCATCCGTGACAACGGAGTGTGTCCGTGTGGGCACACCGCCAAGCTGGTCAACAAGCGCCTGGTCGACCTGGACGAACAGATCGCAAGCCTTGAACGACTACGCGGAGAAATGGCACACCTCTTAGAAATCCTGCCTGCGGATTCGGGTACCGACGATCGGCCCTGGCCCTGGCCCTGCGACGTTCACTTCATTGGTGCCGGAGGAGGTGAGAACTGATGGCGAACGAACCATGCCCCTCATGCGGCTGCTCGTGCGGGATTATTCCCTGCCCAACATGTGGCTCAGAGTGAACAGACCCTCACGCCGACCCGGCACGATGCGCTCGTGTCTCCCTTCAGCAGTCGCGGGTCCCCATCCGCGTTCCTGGTCGAGATCCGGCAACGGGGGACCGCGTGGGGTTCCTCCCTCCGTTGAGCAGTCCTGAGGAACGTGGCGACGGTCAGCACCGCCGCCACCTTCGTTGCCACCGCGAGTTTGCTCATGATTCGACGGTGATCTCTCCCAGCATCCCGGCCGCATAATGCCCCGCCTGGTGACATCCATAGATGATCGAGCCCGGCACGGTGAACCCCCAGTTGAGTTATTTGGTCTCCCCGGCGGCGACCGTGATGGCATTCGGCTCGTCAGGCATGATCATCCCATCCATCTCCGACATCTCATCCTCGTGCTCGTCCTGAGCCGCCCCGTCCCCCAGGATGAAGTCGTGGGGGAGTTGGCCGTCGTTGATCACCCGAAACGTCACCGTCTCCCCTTGGGTGACGATGACAGCGGCCGGATTGAAGGTGAAGTCGTCTGAGGCGGTGATCTCGACGGTGCGGTCGGCGTCGGCCGGGTCGGCCGGCTCACCGAAGGGGAACTCTCCCTCCATGCCCTCTTCGGCCATGTTGGTGGTCGTCGTGGCAGATCTGTCGCCGCCGCAGGCGGCCACAACCAACAGTGTGACTGCGCCAATCGCGAGCGCGGCGCGTTTGAACAGTGTCTTCATTGATACTCCTTGAATCTCGAGAACTGTCGACTGAGGTCAGGGGACGGCTCAGAGCCGCAGCACGCTTAGATCTATGAGCCGGGAACGGCCCCCAGCCAGGGCCCGAGGGGGCTACGGTTTCGTGGTAGTTGCCCAATGCTGAGGTGCGACAGAGGACGACCGTCGCCGGCTGCCGGCATGTTCATCCACTTGCATCAGCCCATCCTTCGACGGGAACGCATCGGATCACCGTCATCTGCCGAATCGGCGAAGCCGGAGACTGTTGGCCACCACCGACACGCTGGAGAAGGCCATCGCACCGGCGGCGATCATCGGATTGAGCAAACCGAGAGCGGCGAGGGGTATGGCGGCGACGTTGTAGAAGAACGCCCAAAACAGGTTCTGGACGATGGTGCGGAAGGTGCGGCGGGCGAGTCGCATCACCCGCACCACCAGCGCCGGGTCACCAGACATCAAGACCACGTCACCCGCCTCGATGGCGACGTCGGCGCCGGTCCCGACGGCGATGCCGAGGTCGGCCTGGGTGAGGGCCGGGGCGTCGTTGACCCCGTCCCCGACAAAGGCGACCATCCGACCCACGGCCTGCAACCGGCGGATCTCCTCCAACTTGTGCTCCGGCATCACCTCGGCGAGCACCCGATCGATCCCTACCTGGTCCGCAATGGCGGCGGCGGTGCGCTGATTGTCGCCGGTGAGCATCACCACCTCGACGCCGAGGCCCTTCAGCTCCGACACCGCCTCTCCTGCAGTCGGTTTCAACGTGTCGGCGACCGCAATCACGCCTCGCACCTCGCCTTCCCATCCAGCCAGGAATGCTGTCTTCGCCTGCGCCTCCAACCTCTCCATCGCCTCGGGGTAGACCGCAGGGATGAGCAACCCGGCATCGGCGACCAGCTTGGCCTTGCCCACCACCACCCGGGTACCGTCGACCGTACCGATCACCCCCAACCCGGCGTGGTTGGCGAAGTCGTCGACTGCGCCGAGCACGATATCCCGCTCTTCGGCGCCCAGGGCCACTGCCTTACCGATCGGATGGGAGCTGGCCGCCTCCACCGATGCGGTGAGGTACAAGAACCGGTCGTCGTCCTCGTCGGTGACCACGTCGGATAACGCCATCAGACCTACGGTGAGAGTGCCGGTCTTGTCGAAGACGACGACGTCGATCTGCCGGGACCGTTCGAATGTCTCGGCCCGCTTGAAGAACACCCCGATCTCCGCTCCACGTCCGCTACCCACCATGATCCCGATCGGGGTGGCCAAACCGAGAGCGCAAGGGCAGGCGATGATCAAGACCGCGACCGCGGCAGTGAACGCGGCGGTCGAATCGGATCCGGTCAGCATCCACACCAGGTAGGTCGCGGCGGCGATGATGATGACGATCGGAACGAACACCCGGGAGACACGGTCGGCGAGCCGCTGCACCGGCGCCTTCGACGCTTGCGCCTCCTCGACCATACGCACGATCTGGGCCAGGGCGGTTTCACTGGCGACACGGGTGGCCCGAACCACGACGCGGCCCTGCTGGTTGACCGTGGCGCCGAACACCTGGTCGCCGGGACCGTGGTCGACCGGAACCGACTCGCCGGTCAGCATGCTCTCATCAACCGACGACGCCCCCTCGACCACTTCACCATCGACAGGGATCTTCTCCCCCGGTTTGACCACGAGGAGATCACCGTGAACCACGTCATCGGTCGGGATCATCATCTCTCTGCCCTCACGGAGCACCCGAGCCTCCTTGGCTCCCAGCTCCAATAGGCGGGCGATCGCACCAGAGGCACGGCCCTTGGCCACGGCCTCGAAGTAACGGCCGAGCAGGATGAAAGTGGTGATGATCGCCGCGGTCTCGAAGTAGAGATGCTCACCTTGGAACAGCGACCACACCGAGAAGAGATAGGCGGCCACCGTTCCCAGTGACACCAGCGTGTCCATGCTGGCGTCGAACGATCGCGCCCGCAGCACCGCGCTGCGATGGAATTGCCATCCGAAGTAGAACAAGATCGGGGTGCTCAACACCCACTGCAGCAGGCGGCTCCAGGGGGCATCGACTCCGGCCATGGCCAGGACGGCCACGGGGATGGTGAGGACGGCGGCCCCGATCACGTTGCGCAGCTGGGCCCGGGCCTCCTCGGCGTATCGAGCGGCCACCAGCTGATGCTCTTCGCCGGATTCGGGGCTGACCTCGATGATCTCGTAGCCGATCTTGCGGACCGCCTCGGCCAGCGCCTCGGCATCGGCCTGGGCATGGTCGAACACCACCCGCGCCTCGGCCCCGGCGAAGTTGACCGACGCCTCCGAGACCCCTGGCTGTCTGGACAGGATGCGCTCGACCCGCAGGGCGCAGGAGGCGCAGCTCATCCCCTCCACATCGAAGCGGGCCTCTTGTCGAGTCTGGTCGAGCGTGTTGGTCACGATGTGCCGGCCACGTCGTATCCCTGGCCCTCGATGGCAGTGACGATGGCATCGAGATCGACGCTGGCCTCGTTATAGGCGACGTCGACAGTCCGCCTGGCGATGTCGACCTTCACCGCGTCGACACCGGTGATGGCTCCGACTGCGCCTTCGATCGACGAGGCACAATGATCACAGTGGATGTCGGGTACGGTCAGGGAACGGTCGGTCATGCGACCACCTCCTCGGTCTCGTGATGTGGGACCGACGGGCCGGTGACGGCGTCGGTGTAACGCAATGTCTCCATCAACTCATCGACTATCTGCGTCGACCTTCCCTCGGCTACCGCCTCGGGCACGCAGGTCTCCAGATGGTTCTGTAACAGGATGCGGTTGACCTTCTCCAGTGAGGCTTGCAGGGCAGACACCTGCTTCATCACCTCGGGGCAGTAGCGCTCTTCGTCGACCATGGCGATCACCGCGTCGAGATGGCCGCGCACCGTCTTCAAGCGGTTGAGGGCCCCTTTCTTGTGGCCTTCTCTCATTCGTGTCTCCTATCGGCTCGCCACCCCTGGATAACCCCACCCTGGGTGGGGTGGGGGCACCCTTAGGCTACACGTGGTCGGCATTTACCTTTGGTGAAACCGCTGAGCCGGTCCTCAATGTGGCCGCGGGCGGTGAGAAACACCACCGGTGTCTGATCACCATCTCTCCGAAGACGCCGGCAGACCCCCGGTTGGCGAACTGGCCGCTTCTACAGAGCCGCGCCCATGGTGCCGATATCAGGGAAGCCCCTTTTTGCTCATGGAGGACAGCGTACTTGTGACATCGCTCACCCGAGAGCCTCTGCCGGAAGACGCAGCGGCCGAGGCCCGACCGGAACAGGAAGAGCCGGCCGTTTTGGTCGGCTACAGCGACCTGAGTCGGATCTATCACCAGTTACGAGCGGCCGCGAGCGGGGTGATCGCTGCGGCGGCGATGGTGCTCGGTTTCGCCTGGGGATGGACCGAGGGGTTGGTGGTGGCGGCCGTGGCTTTGGTAGCGACTGTCGATGCGATCAGCCGACGACGGCATCCGGGTCGTTCCGCTTGGATGCCGGTATTGCTCGACGCCACGGCGGTGGGGATGGCGATGCTCCTCGCCGGGCTGCCCACGACTCTCATGGTCGCTCCGGTTGCATATCTGGTCACCGCGGCGCTGCTTCTGCTCCCACCGAGGAGGGCGGGGGCGGTCGTCGCCTACCTGGCTGGGTGGATCGCTCTCGTCCTGTTGGCAGAGCGCGCTGGGACCGGTGCCGCAATGGCCTCATCCCGGCTGTGGGTGCTGTCGGTGATCGCAGTGGCGGTGTTCTTCGGTGAGATGGCCGCCCTTCTCACCGCCGCCGCCCGACAGGTGCGAGAGCGGGAGGCGGTAGACCGTCGATTCCAGCAGACCCAAGCCCGATACCAGGTTCTCTTCGAGCGGAATCCTCAGCCGATGTGGGTCTATGACCTCGAGACCCTGCGGTTTCTCGAAGTCAACGAGGCGGCGGTGGTCCACTACGGCTACCAGCGGGCGGATTTCCTCTCCATGACGATCGCAGACATCAGGCTCGAAGCGGACCTTCCTCGCCTGGACGACAACCTCGCCCGGACTGGCGACGGTTACGAGCATTCCGGGGGCTGGCGGCATAGACGCTGCGACGGCTCGTTGATCGATGTGGAGGTTGCATCCCAGCCGGTGGAGTTCCAGGGGAGGCCCGCCCGTCTGGTGCTGGTACGAGATGTGACCGACCGTCTTCGAGCGGAAGAGGCGTTGCGGGTGTCCGAGGAGCGGTTCCGGAGAGCCTTCGATGACGCCTCGGTCGGGATGGCCCTGATCGATCCAGAGGGGGGAACGTTCGTTCAGGTGAACCAGGCTTTCTCCGATCTGTTGGGATATTCGGAAACGGAGTTATCGGGTAGGGCCTGGTCGGAGTTCTCCCACCCCGACGACGTGCCGCCGACCCTGGAGGGATTGAGATCGGTGGTGGCAGGAGAGGTCCCCGCCTTGCGAACCGAGAAGCGCTGTATCCGCGGCGACGGCCGGATGATCTGGAGCTCGGTGAGCGCCTCGGTCCTGCGGGATGCCCAGGGGGAACCCCAGCACATCCTCGTCCAAGCCGAGGACGTCACCGAACGAAAGGAGACCACCGAAAGGCTGGAGGATCTGGTAGCTACCCAGGCGCGGCGGATCCTCTACGAGCAGGCCATCGCCTCCTGCTCCCAGGCCCTTCTCTCAGGAACCGATGAGGACGCTATGGACAGTGCACTCGAGGCGCTGGTCATGGCCACCGGCGCCGAGGCGGTGTTCGTGGAGAGAAATGTCGAGGATCCCGAGGGGGAACTGTACAGCAGCCGGGTCCATCGACAGGCCCTTGGCCAGCCCACACCCGACCCCGACCAGTGGCATCTGGTCCCCTGGACGGACATGCCGGCCGCCCACGCTCGGCTGTCACGAGGCGAGGCCTTCTCCTTTCTGACCCGTGACCTGGAAGGAGAAGAGCGCGCCCTCTACGAGCGGACCGGGATTCTCTCCGAACTGGACATCCCAATCTTCAGCGAGGGCCGCTGGGCCGGCATCATCGGGTTCTCCGACTCCACCACCGAACGGATTTGGGAGGAGGACGAGATCCGGCTCCTCAAGACCGCCTCCGAAATGGTGGGAGCGTTCTGGGATAAAAGGGAAGCCCAGGAGCGCCTCGAATGGCTGGTCCGCTCAAAGGACAAGTTCATCGCCTCTGTCTCCCACGAGCTGCGGACGCCACTCACCGCTGTGGTCGGCTTCGCCCAAGAGCTCCGACATAGCCGCTCCCGGCTCAGCCCGGCCGACATCGACGACCTGCTGGCACTGGTCGCCGACGAGTCCCAAGAGGTGGCCTACATCGTGGAAGACTTGTTGGTGGCGGCCCGAAGCGAGATCGGCGGTGTGGTAGTCGTTAGCCAACCGGTGAACCTCTCAGACGAGCTGGCCTCAACCTTGAAGGGGTTCCGCCTCCCATCGGGTCGGACCATCGACCGGGAAGGTGAGGCGAACGCTTGGGCCGATCCCGGACGGGTGCGGCAGATCCTCCGCAACCTGGTGACCAACGCGGTCCGATACGGGGGTGAGCGAATCTGGATCCGAATGGCCGAGCAGGGTGGTATGGCCATCGTCGAGGTGGCCGACGACGGTCCCGGTATCCCAGCCGAGTCCGAGCAGCGCATCTTCGAGCCCTACTACCGGGCGCACGAGGCATCTGGCCAGCCCGCCTCGGTCGGTCTCGGGCTCCATGTGTCCCGGGAGCTTGCCCGTCTCATGGGCGGAGACGTCACACACCGGCGAGTCGACGGGCACACCACGTTCCAGCTCGTGCTCCCGCCGGCTCGGGACCAGGCACCGGCCAGTCTCCCCGAGCCGGTCGCCTCCTAAGCGGCCCCAGGGAAAAGCCAGAGAGAAAAGAAGAGACCGCCCCGTTGCACCTGGCCGAGTGCTCCGACCGCCAGTGGCGTCACGATCAATCAAGAAGGCCGGTAGCCACGCTGTTCAAGCACGAGTCCGTTCCCAGGCTCCTCGTCCTCGGCCCACCGACCTGGACGAAGGAGGTGCTTCGGTTCGCGTACCCGACACGGTGAATCCCAATCCGAGAGATCCGGGCCTTTCCGGAATTCGGCGTCGGTGCTCGAACGGGAGGAAGACTGATTCGACGTCGGAACTGTCGATTCCGGGCCCGTCGTCATGCATTTCCACGTACATCTCGGAGTAGGAGCAGCCGACCTCGATACAGCGGCTGATTCGGTTGGGACGTTCAGGGTTCTCGGAACGAGGCCCGCCAATCGGCGGCTTCGAACGGCGCGCCGAAGTGGGCGCTCTCGGAGACCACCAGGCGTCCCTCGATCGTGTAGATGAATGCGCCTTTCCATGGCGATCCTTCCCCGTAGTCCACATCGGCTTCCACCACCACCAGATTCCCGGCCGAGTGCACCTCGGTCACGGTGAACCGCGGTGGAGACGGGAATGCCTGGACCATGGCGAGGATGTTGTCCCGTCCCACGATCCGCTCTCCGGATTGGGGTATGTGATCACCGCATCGGGAGTGTAGGAGGTGGCGAAGTCGGCGAACTTACGCTCGTTGAACGCGCCGAGCATTTCAGTGACGACGGTTTCGTGGGAAATGATTGGCTCCTCTTCTCCTAGGTTCTGATCGGGTGAACGGCCGGTTTGGTGGCGGTGGCGTAGATGATGTCGAGGTCGACCTCTGTGACTTCGGATCGGCGCACCCAATCCTCAAGGTGGTGACGCACCTTATCCATGTCCGGTCCGAGCGCTGTGGTGACAGCTCGAAGGCCGGTACCCATCACCAGCCGCCAAACATCACCCGACTCCACGAGAGGCAGGCGGTTGGATTCGAGCCAGGCCACCCCTCCGGGGCGGCGCATGGCGCCGCCGTCCACGTTATACGTCGTGAGCGCTTCGGTCCTACCAGGTCTGTTCGAGGGCATCGGCCACCACTCACGACGCAGGGGCCGCCCCATGGCGGCCCTGGCGGAGGGGGAGGGATTCGAACCCTCGAGGAGGCGTCAGCCCCCTACGGCATTTCGAGTGCCGCGCACTAGACCGGACTATGCGACCCCTCCGTGGGGCCGAGCTTCGCTCGGCTCTTGTCGGTTGTGAGTGCCGGCACCGCCGACGGCGGCGCCTTGCGGAGGGAGAGGGATTTGAACCCTCGAGGGGGCTTGAACCCCCAACGGCATTTCCAGTGCCGCGCACTAGACCAGACTATGCGATCCCTCCGGAGCGTCTGCCGGACCCGGCAGGCAGATAAAGGATAATCGACGCCATGACCGAGCCGATATCGCCTGGCCGGTACATCGACCCCATGCGTGTGGCGCTGAAGGCTGCCGCCGAGGCTCCCGCGACCGGTGATGTCCCGGTGGGAGCCGTGCTTCTCGATGCCTCCGGACGGGAGGTGGCGGTCGATCACAACCGCCGGGAAGAGCTGTCGGATCCCACGGCACATGCCGAGATTCTGGTGATCTCGGCCCGGGCCCGGGAGATCGGGGACTGGCGGTTGCCCGGCCACACCCTGGTGGTCACCCTCGAGCCTTGCGTCATGTGCGCCGGAGCGGCGGTGCTGGCCCGTCTCGATCGCATCGTCTATGGGGCTCCCGACCTCAAGGCCGGTGCGGCGTGGTCGCTGTACAACATCCCCCAGGACCGGAGACTGAACCACCGGGTCGAGCTGCTCGACGGGGTCCTCGCCGATGAATGCGGGACGCTGCTTGCGGAGTTCTTCGCCGGCCTGCGCTGACTCAAACCGGGACAGTCAACTCGGAACCGGCCAGTCGTCTGTCCCAGAACGTGTAGACCGCCGCCCCGATTCCGAGCGCCATCCCCACGACGGCGAAGGCGAGGCGATAGCTGAACCCATCGATCAGCGCCCCGACCGATGGGGCCGCCAGGAGCAGGGCGATGTCGAAGATCGAGGTGAAGATCGACATTGCCGACCCCCGCTCGGCGGTGCGGGCCCGGGTCACCACCTGGCTGGTGAGGATGGGGAACACGGCACCGTGGGCCAGGCCACCGGCCAGGGCGGCGGCAACCATCACCGGCACCGATCCTGCCACAGCCAAGAGCCCGAGACCGACTCCATAGGACACCAGGGCGGCGACCACGAATGGTCGCTGTGGTATCCGGTCATAGTGCCGCCCTCCGAAGATCCGCATCGAGGCGGCCGCCACCCCGTAAACCCCGAAGAAGAGACCGGTCGAGCCGATCCCACGGTCGTCCACGTAGGTCCTGGTGAAGGTGAAGAGTGTCTCCATGCCGATGCTGAAGAAAAGGGTCATCCACCACAGCGGGAGGAGGTTGCGTTGAGCCAGGGCGGCCCAGAACCCGCGTCTGGGGCGTCGGCCCAGGATCGGTAGCACCGGGAGTCGCCACACGAGGAGCCAGGAGCCGAGACTCGAGGCGGCAGCGACGAGGAACAGCGCCGCGAAGCCGAAAGACTCGATCACCAGGTCGCCGGCCACACCGCCCAGGGCGATGGGGAACAGGCCGGAGAGACCCAACAGTGCCAGACCCTGGGTGCGGTGGTCGACCGGGACCGAGTCCGCCCCGTAGGTGAGCATCGTGGTGAAGAGGGCGATCTGCAGCACCCTCTGGGAGAGGAAGAGGGACCAGAGGTAGGGGCCCCAGACATCGGTCGTGGCCAGAGCGAGGACGATGGTGGCATTGAGCAGACCGGTGACGAGGAGGACCGTGCGGCGGTGGGACAGATCGAGGATTCGGCCCAGGGCAGGGCGAAAGCTGAGAGCCAGGACCGCGGCCGCGGCATAGAGCACTCCGATCAGGGATTCGGTGACCCCCAACCCGTCCAGATACCCCGGGAAGTGCACCATGAGGATGAAGGACATTTCCTGGAGGAGGGCGGCGGCGAAGACCCTCCCGAAGTTGGGGCCGAAGCGGGCGGTGGACATCAGCCGGAGGAAGGTAACAGGCCCGTTGAGTCACGCTGTGGCCGTAGGGACTCGGCCTCGGTACTCTGATCGTCGATCGTGATAGGCGGGGCGCTAGGGGTGCCCTGAACCCGAAATCCTCTCCATGCGGGGCTGAGTTCCCCGCCCGAGGGGCCACGTGACGCCGGGGCCTCGCGCCCTGACGGTGGAAACGAGACGTTGACGGTCGGGTCCTGCGCGGCGGAGCACCACGAACCGGGTCAGATCCGGAAGGAAGCAGCCCTAAGTGGGCCGTTCCGGGTGACGCAGACCACCCCGACCCGAGCCCACGCCCCTCGTCGACGGTGCCACACGGTCTCGAAGGCGGGGGCACGATCACCGCCTTCCTAATCGGGTTTTCGCAACCGCACCCCGTAGACGAAGCCGAAGGGGCCCATGCGCCAGATCTCCTCTACGAAGAGGGCGTGGCCGGCGAAGAGGGTCTCGGGGGCGGGGAGGGAGTCGAGGGAGCGGTGGAGGTACCAGTACTCGCGAGGGGCGGCGGCAAAGACCAGGCCGACGAGGGGGAGGAGGATGGCGGTTCCGACCTGATGGAGCGCCCGAAGCACCCGGTTCCGGGGCCGGGCCAGGTCGACGACCACCGCGACCGACCCCGGGGTGAGGACCCGATAGATCTCGGCCAGGGTGTCGTCGATCGAGGTCAGGTTGCGGAAGACGAACCCGCTGAACACACCGTCGAAGGAGTCGTCCCGAAATGGGAGCGACTCCCCCACCCCCACGATCCGGGCCCGAACCGGGCTCAGCGCCAGCATCTCGAAAACCGGGTCGAGACCCACCACCGCCCTCCCGGCGAAGTCGGTGTTGCCGGTCCCACAGCCCAGGTCGAGGACCGTCCCCGGCTCCAGCATGGCGACGCCCCGGTCCCGCCATCTCCTCTCCTGGCCCAGGGACAGGATGCGGTTGATCAGGTCGTAGCGGGCGGCGATCCGGGTGAAGATCGGGTCGGAGACCTCACTCACGGCTCGATGACGTCGAACCCGGTGTAGGGCCGCAGCGCCTCGGGGATCACTACCGAGCCATCGGGCTGCTGATGATTCTCGATCAGGGCCAGGATGGTCCGACCCACGGCGCAGGCGGTCCCGTTGAGGGTGTGGACCACCTCGTTCCCCCTCTCGGTCCTCATCCTGACCTTGAGCCGCCTCGCCTGGAAGTCGGTGGTGTTGGAGCAGGAGGTGATCTCCCGGTAGCTCTGCTCCCCGGGGAACCACGCCTCTATGTCGTACTTCTTGGCCGCAGATGCCCCCAGGTCGCCGGCAGCCACATTCACCACCCGATAGGGGACCTCCAACTCGGCGACCAGCCTCTCCTCGACGGCGAGAAGGCGATCGTGCTCCGCCACCGAGTCATCGGGAGTGGTGAAGACGAACATCTCCACCTTGTCGAACTGATGGACCCGGAATATCCCAGCCGTGTCCTTGCCGTAGGTGCCGGCCTCACGGCGAAAACAGGTGGAGAACCCGGTGTAGCGAAGCGGCAGGTCGTCGAAGGCGAGGATCTCGTCGGTGTGATAGGCGGCCAGGGGGACCTCGGCGGTGCCCACGAGGAACAGCTCGTCACGGGGGATCTCGTAGACCTGCTCCCTGGCCTCGGGGAAGAAACCGGTGCCGACCAAGGCCTCCTCACGGACCAGGACCGGGGGCACCATGGGAGTGAAGCCTCCGGCCTCGAGACGATCCATCGCCCAACGGACGAGCGAGAATTCCAGCATCGCCCCTTTGCCCTTGAGGTAGCCGAACCGGCTCCCCGAGACCCGGGTTGCACGGGCGGTGTCGATGATCCCGAGCTGCTCGCCCAGAGTGGCATGATCGATGCCTTCGGTCAGCGGCTCACCCACCCGCCTGATCTCGACGTTGTCCCCCTCGGTGAACCCGTCGGCGGCGTCAACGGCAACCAGGTTGGGGACCTCGAGAAGAGCGGTGTCGAACTCGGACTCCAGCCGGTCGACCTCGGCCGCCGCCTCTTTTACCTTGGCCGCGAGATCGGCGACGCCGGCAATGGCCGACTCCTTGGCCGATCCCTTCAGTGCGGCGATCTCACGTCCCGACTCCTTCTGCCGCGCCCTGAGCTCCTCCGCCGACTGCCGAGCCGCCCGGAGCCCGGCGTCGAGATCGATGAGCGCATCGAGATCGATCTTCGAACCGCGCCGCTGCAGCGATTCCCGAATGGCGTCGGGATCCTCGCGGAGCAGCTTGGGGTCGATCATGAGGGCGAGGATGGTACCGGGCGCCCTCTCAACCGCCCTCGTCTTCGAGGACTTCGAACATCACGCTCAAGGCGTTGTCTTCGAGATCGATGTCGTTGGTCAGCTCGGGAAGACCGGCGATCACCTCGTAGAGCCCACCCGGCACCACAGGGATATCGACGAACTGCACCGCAGTCTGCTCCCCGGGCTCGAGGATGGGCACCGTCTCGCTGAGCACCACCGGCTCGGAGGCGCCACCTACGGTGAGCTCGAGACGCTCGGACTCACTGGCCACATTGCCCGCGTTGCTGACCACGACGGAGAAGGTGACCAGCCCGGTGGACGGCACCACCGCCCGGTCGTCGGGGTTCACGTTCCACAACGGGTTAGAGCTGATCGAGGTCACCTTGAGCCCGGGTCGCAATGCGATCCCGGAATTCACCGAGCGGGACGCCTCGACGTAGGCCAGCGACAGGGTGAGCAGCTCCCCCTCTGCCGGAAGCATCACCACCTCTGGCATCGGCCCCACCGGCTCCGGCACCTCCTCCATGCCCAGCTCCCGAACCAGATCGGTGTAGAGCCGGTCGCCGGCTCGCAGCTCGGCTAGAGCATTGGCGATGTTGTCCACCACCACGGTGCTGCTCGGATCGTCCGCCGCGGCGAGGATGCCGGAGGTGAAACCGCTGACACCAACCGTCCAGGCCTCTAGCGCCTGGCGATAGACGGCATTCGCCGCGACCAGGGATTCGGAGGGAGGACCGCCCTCGACCAGCTCCAAGGCGGTTTCGAGATCCTCCCGTATCCCATCGGTGGCCGTGACCAGCTCGGTCCGCTCGATGCGAGAGAGTCGGGAGATCACCACCCGCAGGGTGTCGCCCCCCATCGAGAGCTCGGATGCGGTCTCGTGCATCGCGTCGAGATACTCGAGCTCGGCCCGGGTGTCCGCACCGGCCCCGGAGACCACAACGGCGACCACGGCGGCGGCGGTGATGACAGCCGGCCAGAGAAGGCGGCCCACCACCCGTCTTCTCGGTCTAGGCGGTTCGAGGATCACGTGGAGGATCTACAGAATGGATCGCGAACCATAAAACCCTTCTAAGTCACCGCGCGTACGAAGGGCCCTGGGCACGACCCAGCCCCCCGAGACGTATCGCCGTGACCCACCTCTCCCTTCGAAGCAGGGTACCCGTCGACCCACCTCACCCCGTCGGGGGGATACAAGGGGGGTCGCCCCCCTTGACATGACAGTGGGCGAGGGGGGACTTGAACCCCCACGATCTTGCGATCACAGGAACCTGAATCCTGCGCGTCTGCCAATTCCGCCACTCGCCCGATTCCAGGCCAAATCGTACCGTTGGGCACGGGGTTCCGATA
>JBOGET010000152.1:0-2229 GCA_050741975.1 Acidimicrobiia bacterium | reverse complement strand
TCCGGGCCCACTATCGGTCGCCGATCGAGTACTCCGAGGAGCTCCTCGCCGAGTCGGAGGACGCACTGGACCGCTTGCAGCGCTTCCGGGACCGGGCCACGGTGGGGGAGCCCGACCCGGAGGCCGTCGCCCGGTTCAAGGAGGCCATGGACGACGACTTCGGAACCTCGCAGGCGGTGTCACTGCTGTTCGACCTGGTCCGCGACGGCAACCGCATCCTCGACGAGGACGGCGATGCCTCGGCCGTCGCCGGGGCGGTGGAGACGATTGTCGGAGTCCTCGGGCTCGACGACCCCTCGCTGCCCACCGAGACGGTCCTCGACCTGGGGGACCTTCCCCGCCGCTTCGGTGTCGAAGGTGATGGCGCCGATGTGGTCGACAAGCTGGTCGAGCTGCGGGCCCGGGCCCGAGAGGACCGGCGATTCGGCGATGCAGACGCCATTCGGGAAGGTCTGGAGCGGGCCGGGGTCATATTGGAGGACGGCCCGGATGGCACTCGCTGGCTACGGAAATAGGGTCGAGGGGCTCCATGCGGTAGCGGCGGCGGCGGCATCCGGTCGGGTGCGGAAGCTCTGGGTGGAGGAGGGTCGTCTCAAGAGGTCCGAGGTCCGGTCGATCGTGGACGGCGTCGGGCAGCCCCATGTGCATGTGGTGCCCGATGTGCGCTCCATGGCCGAGACGGAGGCCCCCCAGGGGCTGGTCGCCGATTGCACCCCAATCGTCCCCACCTCCATCGATGACCTGGCAGGGGCGGCGGCTGGAATCGTCGTGCTCGACCACGTCGAAGACCCGCACAACGTTGGCGCCATCGCTCGCAGTGCGTCGGCGTCGGGGATGACCGGCATGGTGGTCTCCTCGAAGCGGGCCGCCCCGCTGTCGGCGGCTGCGTTCAAGTCGGCGGCCGGTGCCTTGGAAATGCTCCCGGTGTCGGTCGTCGGCTCCATCCCCGAGGCGCTGAACCGGCTCAAGGACGGGGGAGTGTGGATCGTCGGGCTCGAGCCCGACTCCACCACCTCACTGTTTGGCCTCGAGATCCTCACCGAGCCGGCGGCGTTGGTGGTCGGGGCGGAAGGCTCGGGTCTCAGCGTTCTCGCCGCCAAGCGCTGCGACCTGCTGGCCTCGATCCCGATGGCTCCCGGAAGCGAGAGTCTCAACGCCTCGGTCTCCGCCGCCCTGGCCTGCTTCGAAGTGTTGCGGGTGCGCCGGGAGTCGACGACGGGCGTCGTACCTTAGAATCTGAGTCCCAGCCGGGTTAGCTCAGTCGGTAGAGCAGCTGTCTTGTAAACAGCAGGTCGTCGGTTCGATTCCGGCACCCGGCTCCAACATATTGAAGGGATTTTGTGGCCCTACCAGGGGAAACGGCTATCCCACCACCGTCTGACGTCTCACGGTGCCTTACGTCGTTTCGCACCATTTCTGCCTGTCTCGTGGCCCAGACGTGGCCTAGGCGTGGCCCAAAGAAACGAGGTCCTCGGTCTCTCAAGGGTTGCCTGCGGACATTCCTGCACGCCGACTGAGCCAACCCATCTCGTCTTCGGGGGGGAGCCGAGCAGCACACAACCGTGAGGAGCCAAGCGTCGCGGGGTTCGAACTCCAACATCCGGGGTTCCGGCCGGTGTCGCTGGGTGCCGCAGAGGCATGCTGACCAGGCCAAAGGCGATTCTTCTTGGTCGGCCAATGACGGATTTCACCGGGTTGTTACGCGGCGTTTGTGACCATGGCGTGACCAGACGATAAATGTTCGAGACCGTTCGCACCTAGCCCCGGCCCGATCCATAGTGCACCATCGTCGATCTCCGCGTCCAGGTGCAAACGGACGCGTTCTGCCACTGGCACGGAGTGACTGGACACGTCCGACAAGAAGCACTCGAATGGCGAGGCGGCCCCGCTGTCCCCTGCGACCCGTAGTCAAACCCCACGCGGTAGATCGCTGCGAGGCCGCTCTGCGGCTCAGCCACCCTCTGTGGTGCCCTCTGCGGCTCGGCCTGCCCTACTCGGCGTTCGCCTCGTGCAGGGTCTGTGCCGCAAGCGCTCGGGCAACGTCCAGATCGTCGGGGGTGACAACATGAATGTTCCGACTCGACCCAGCCACGGACACCACCAGCCCACCGGTTTTCTCGATGAGCATCGAGTCTTCCCAGCAGGGGAGGTCGTCGCTGGCCGGCGCTCGGTGGGCGGCCACCAGGGCTGACCTGGTGAAGGCCATGGGAACCTGGGCCAAACCGAGTC
>JBOGET010000151.1:0-4212 GCA_050741975.1 Acidimicrobiia bacterium | reverse complement strand
GTGGTGGCCACCGACCATGTCGAGCTGTCCCAGGACGGGGGCACCATCGTCGTCCCGATCCGGCTCATCGTGGCCGTGGTCCGGTCTAACGCTCGGTCTTGACATCGTCGCTCTCCGTGGTGACCGGATGGGACCGGACGAAGTCGTAGATCTCGTCCCGGAAGAATTTGAAGGTGCGGCCACCGGGGAGCTTGTAAGCGGGCAAGCGCCCCTCCCTGGCATAGCGCCTCACCATCTGCACGTTCATACCCAACAACTCCGCTACCTGGGCCGCGTCGAGGATCGGGGGGTAGTCCTCAGCCATCTCTCGTCCTCATTCGTTACTCGAGATGAGCGTACGGCATCCTGGGTTGGGTTGGAATGGGGTTCGATTCGGGTCTTCACCAGAAAGCGGTCGACACCGATATCAGCGTCATGCTGGAGTTCTTCCTCGGTTACAGCATGGGCGAGAGATCGGCCACCAGGAACGCCTCCCTGGCCCGCAGCGCTGCCGTGGCCGGCGGCACACTTCACACCAACCGCATCGAAGACCTCAACGAGCGGATCGACAAGCTGCTCATGATCGTGCGGGCCATGTGGGCGCTGCTGGAAGCGCAGGGAATGACCGCCGACCAGCTCAAGGCCAAGATCGAGGAGATCGACCTTCTGGACGGGGTTGCCGACGGCCAGGTGCGGAGTCAGGTCGTCGAGTGCCCATCGTGCCAGTCGAAGGTGGCACGGGGTTTGCGCAACTGCCAGCTCTGTGGCACCCAGGTTCGCTCCGACACCGGCCACCCCCTGAGTCAGGTCTGACCGAGACCTCATCCGGCGCCTCACGGGGCTCCTCCTCGAACGTCGCTTCCTTCCTGGGCGAGGAAACGGTCTCTCACGAGCTCGGGGTCGAGGTGCGGATCAGCAGGACACGGCTTTCCGAGATGGACCAGTAGCCTGCCCCATTCTTTATGCAATGCGTCTCATATCCGTGACGCCATGCATTAGGAAGCGTTTTCCTCCCTGATTTATCATCGTTTTAGGGGGTGTGCGGCCACGATGGAGTGTTTGTGCCCAAAAACCGACATAGTGAAGGAGCTCTGATCAACTTGGCGTCGAAGAGGCATCTGGCGGTGGTGGTCTCCGTGGTGGCGACTCTGGCCCTGGCACCGACGGCCCTGGCTCAAACCGAGGAGGAGACCCCTCCGCCCGTCACAGCGCTCACCGTCAGCACACCGTTCCCTTCGGTCGCAGTAGAGCCCGGGGACCAGGTCAGTTTCGCGCTCTCCGTCCGGGCGCCGACACAGGTCGAGGTAGCCCTTGTCGCCGAGGGCGTGCCCGAGGGATGGACTGCAGCATTTCGTGGCGGCGGCTTCGAGGTGGACTCGGTGACCGCCGGGCCCGGATTGGAGCCTGAGCTCACCTTCGACGTCACGGTGCCCGCCGGCACCCCCGAAGAGGCCTTCGACCTGGCCATCGCCGCCACCGGCGGCGGCGAATCGGTGCGGGTCCCGCTCGGGGTGAGAGTCTCGGCCCAGGCGGGCGGCGAGGTGACCCTCACCCCCAACTTCCCCGGTCTGCGCACACCGGCCGGCGAGGCCGTCACCTTCGATGTCGAGCTGTCCAACGAGACACCCGCCGACCTCGAGTTCGAGCTCGCCCCCACCGCCCCCTCGGGTTGGGATGTGACCGCCGAGCTGTCGGGGCAGGCGCAGGCCTCCGCCGTCCAGGTCGAGGCCGGTGGCACGGAGACCATCAACGTCGAGGTGACCCCACCCTTCCAGGCCGAGGCGGCCCAGTACCCCATCACGCTCCAGGCCACAGGTCCGGGGACGACGGTGGAGACGGAGATGATCGTCGAGGTGGTCGGCTCATACGCCCTCGAGATGTCGACCCCGGATGAGCGACTCAATGCCGAGGTGACCGTGGGCAGCTCCAATGAATTCCGTATCCTGCTCACCAACTCGGGCACGGCGCCACTCGACAATGTGGTTGTCGGGGTCACCCCACCCAGCGGTTGGGATGTCACCTTCGACAACCAGGAAGTGGCCATCGGCCCCGGCGAGACGGTGCCGGTCACAGCCACCATCACCCCCTCCGAGGAGGCGGTGGCCGGTGACTACCAGATCAGCTTCACCGCAACCCATGAGCAGGCCGACGACTCGATGGAGATCCGGACTACGGTGAATCCCTCCGCGGTCTGGGGTTTCGTGGGCATCGCCGTGATCGCCCTCACCCTCGCCGGACTCGCCTGGGTCTTCCGCCGCTTCGGTCGGCGTTGACATGAGCTCGAGCATCCGAAGCAAGGGGCTGACCAAGACCTACGGGGAGCACACCGTGGTCGACCGGCTCGACCTCGAGGTCGGCGCCGGGGAGGTGTTCGGGCTTCTCGGGCCGAACGGGGCCGGGAAGACGACCACGATCCTGATGCTCCTCGGCCTGGTCGAGCCGACGAAGGGGTCGATCAAGGTGCTCGGCCTCGATCCCCGGCGCAACCCGCTGGAGGTGAAACGACACGTCGGCTACCTCCCCGACGCCGTCGGTTTCTACGACACCATGACCGGGCGGCAGAACCTTCGATTCACCGCCCGTCTCAACGGTCTCGACGACTTCGAGGGGCACATCCAGTCGCTTCTCGAGCTGGTCGGTCTGGCCGAGGCGGCCGATCAGGCGTCCGGCGAGTACTCGCGCGGCATGAAGCAGCGTCTCGGGGTGGCCGATGCCCTGGTCAAGAGCCCTTCGATACTGATTCTCGACGAGCCGACCACGGCCATCGACCCCGAAGGGGTCGTCGAGATGCTCCACCTGATCCAGAGGCTGGCCAAGGAGGAGGGGGTGACCGTTCTCCTCGCCAGCCATCTCCTCCACCAGGTCCAGGCAGTGTGCGACCGGGTGGCGATCTTCGTCCGGGGGAAGGTGGTCGCCCAGGGCACGCCCCATGACCTGGCCGCAGTCGACGAAGCGGGCCGGGTGCGGGTCGAGTTCCGTCTCGGCGGGGACCCGGCGACGGGCCGGGCCAACCTGGAGTCGCTGGGGACCGTGACCGACGTCGCACCGGGCCGCGTGCCAGGGTCGTGGGTGGCCGAGCTCGAAGCCGGGTCTCTGGCCCCCACCGTGAGCGGCCTGGTCTCGAAGGGCGCCGACGTGATCGGGGTCCATCGTCTCGACGAGGACCTGGAGACGATCTACCGGCGCTACTTCGAGATGAACGAGGAGGTGAAGGTATGACCGCCACGACGGCGCAAGAAGAGCGCGCCGAGATAGCACGCGTCGGCGGCTGGCGGGCGGTGGCGAGGAAGGAGATCGCCGACCACCTCCTGTCGGGGAGATTCGTGGTCCTGATGGGCGTGCTCGGCATCGCCACCGCGGCGGCTGTGTTCGCAGCCTCGGGTGGGATTCGCGATGTCGCCCCGGCTGCGCAGGGCATCACGGCACTCTTCCTCAAGCTGTTCACCGTCACGGTCGACCCGGTGCCGTTCCCGCTGATCGTGTTCGTGGGATTCCTGGCTCCGTTGCTGGGAATCATGTTCGGGTTCGACGCCGTCAGCGGCGAGCGCTCCCAGGGGACGCTGCCACGGCTCCTGTCACAGCCAATCCACCGCGACGAGGTGATCCTCGGCAAGTTCGTGGCCGGCCTGGCGGTGGTGGCGATCATGCTCACCTCCCTGGTCCTGTTCGTGTCCGGGATCGGGGTCTTCCGGCTCGGTGTGGTGCCGACTCCCACCGAGATCTCCCGTCTTGTGGTGTGGGTGGTCTTCGCCATCATCTACGTCGGCTTCTGGCAGGCCCTGGCCACCTTGTGCTCGGTCCTCGCCAAGCGGGCTTCGACCTCGGCCATGATCCCGATCGGGGTGTGGCTGGTCCTCACCCTCTTCGGCTCATTCCTGTTTGGCGCCATCGCCGGGATCCTGAGCCCGAGAGACGGCTCGCAGGCGGCGGAGGTGGCCTATCTCCGCACCACCCAGACCGTGTCCCAGCTCTCGCCGGTGACCCTGTTCCAGCAGGGGTCGAGCGTGCTGCTGGATCCCGAGGTGCGCACCGTCGGGCTGGTGACGGTGGAGCAGGTGGATCGGGCCATCACCTCCGAGCTCAACCTCACCCAGAGCTTGGCGGTGGTCTGGCCCCAGATCGCCATCCTGGTGGCCCTGACCGCGGTCATGTTCGCCCTGGCCTACGTCGCCTTCATGCGCGATGAGGTGCGGGCCTGATCGGCGAAACCCGTTTTGGCGCGGAGTTCTCGAC
>JBOGET010000150.1:0-18472 GCA_050741975.1 Acidimicrobiia bacterium | reverse complement strand
AGTCCACCCCAAATGCCGAATTTCTCGCCCATGTCGACGGCGTAGTCGAGACACTCGGACCGCACCTCGCATGCGGCGCAAATCGACTTGGCCTTCCGGGTGGATGCCCCCCGCTCCGGGAAGAACAAATCGGCGTCGGCGCCTCGGCAGTTGGCGTAGTCCTGCCAGGACAGCTCACCTATCGCCAGGGCTTGGATGAGCTTGCTCTGCATCAGGGACTCCTCACAACCGTGTAATTACACGTTTGACATTAAGACCAGTGACCCGCGCCGTCAACCCCGGATCCGGATTATTTCCTTGTCGCGCCTTGTGATTCGAGTCACGCGTGCCGAGCAGCCGGAGCTCGGCGGAGACTTGCCATAATGGGGAATGCGGTGTCAACCACGATCGAGCAGAGAAGGTCCCCCTGGCCGATCGCCTTCTACCGATCGGCGGTCGGCAAGAAATGGGTGATGGCCCTGACCGGGGCCGGCATCATCCTCTTCGTTGTGGCCCACATGGTGGGCAATTGGAAGATCTTCCTCCCCGACGTCGATGGCATCCCCGACATCGACATCTACGCCCACGCCCTCCGCCAGCTGTTCGTCCCCTTCATCCCCGAGCACGTCACGCTGTGGATCCTCCGCACCGGCTTGATCGTGGCCTTCCTGCTCCACGTCCACGCCGCCTACTCGCTGACCCTGATGAACCATCGCGCCCGGCCCGAGGACTATCGGGGCCCCCGCACCTACGTCGCCGCCAACTATGCCAGCCGCACCATGCGGTGGAGCGGGGTGATCTTCGCCGCCTTCCTCCTCTTCCACCTGGCCGATCTCACCTGGGGCATCCAACCGGCGGCACCCGACACCTGGGCCCGTGGCGAGGTATACGCCAACTTCGTCGCCACATTCTCCCGGGCCCCGGTCACGGTCTTCTACGTGACAGCGATGGTCCTGCTCGGCATCCACCTCTATCACGGGGCGTGGTCGATGTTCCAGAGCGTCGGGATCAACCATCCCCGCTTCAACCGCTGGCGTCGCTACTTCGCGGTCGGGCTCGCCGTGCTGGTGACGGTGGGCAACGCCATCATGCCCCTGGCCGTCCTCTTCGGGCTCGTCGGGTGAGGACGTGACGCTGCACTTGGACAGCAAGGTTCCCGAGGGACCGATCGAGGAGATGTGGGAGAACCACAAGTTCTCGGTCAAGCTGGTCAACCCGGCCAACAAGCGCAAGTTCAAGATCCTGATCGTCGGGACCGGGCTGGCCGGCGCCTCGGCCGCCGCCACGCTGGCCGAGCTCGGGTACGAGGTCGAGGTGTTCACCTTCCACGACTCGCCGCGCCGAGCCCACTCCATCGCCGCCCAGGGCGGGATCAATGCCGCCAAGAACTACAAGAACGACGGCGACTCGATCTACCGCCTCTTCTACGACACGGTGAAAGGTGGTGACTTCCGCAGTCGGGAAGGCAACGTCTACCGGCTGGCCCACGAGTCACTGAACATCATCGACCAGGCGACGGCGCAGGGGGTTCCCTTCGCCCGGGAGTACGGGGGTCTGCTCGACAACCGCTCCTTTGGCGGTGCCCAGGTGGCACGAACCTTCTATGCCAGGGGCCAGACCGGACAGCAGCTCCTCCTCGGCGCCTACCAGGCCCTGGCCCGTCAGGTGTCGGCGGGCAGGGTGAAGCTGCACATCCGATCCGAGATGCTCGATCTGGTGGTGAAGGAGGGCCGGGCGGCGGGGATCGTGGTCCGGGACCTGATCTCGGGGGCGGTGACCGGTCACTCCGGTCACGCCGTGGTCCTGGCCACCGGCGGGTACAGCAATGTCTTCTTCCTCTCCACCAATGCCATGGCCTGCAACGTCAGTGCCATTTGGAGGGCGCACCGCAAGGGTGCCGGGTTCGCCAATCCCTGCTTCACCCAGATCCACCCCACCTGCATCCCGGCCTCGGACGAGTTCCAGTCGAAGCTGACGTTGATGTCCGAGTCACTGCGCAACGACGGTCGGATTTGGGTCCCCCAGCAGCCCGACGACAAACGGGCCCCGGGTCAGATCGGCAAGGAGGAGCGGGACTACTTCCTGGAGCGGATGTACCCGACCTTCGGCAACCTGGTGCCCCGTGACGTAGCCTCCCGGGCGGTCAAGAGGATCGTCGACGAGGCCAAGGGGGTCGGCCCGTTGAAGAACGGCGTCTACCTCGACTTCCATGACGCCATCGAGCGTGAGGGCCGTCAGGTCATCGAGGGTCGCTACAGCAACCTATTCGAGATGTACCAGCGGATCACCGACGAGGACCCGTACCAGGTCCCGATGCGGATCTACCCCGCACCCCACTACACGATGGGCGGGTTGTGGGTCGACTACAACCTGATGACGACGATCCCCGGGCTCTACGCCATCGGCGAGGCCAACTTCTCCGATCACGGGGCCAACCGTCTCGGCGCCTCTGCATTGATGCAGGGGCTGGCCGATGGCTACTTCGTGCTCCCCAACACCATCGGCGACTACCTGGCCGGGATCCTCAATCAGCCACCGGTGCCCATCGACGACCCGGTCTTCCAGGAAGCCAGGGCCGGGGTCACCGGGCGGGTGGAGAGATTCCTCTCGACCAGGGGGAGTCGCACGGTGGACTGGTTCCACAAGGAGTTGGGCCGGATCATGCTCGAGTACTGCGGGTTGTCGCGCAGTGAGCCGGGCCTCAACAAGGCTCTCTCCGAGATCCCGGCGCTGTACGAGGAGTTCGAGGACGACGTCAAGATCCTTGGATCGGCGGGCGGTCTCAACCAGACCCTGGAGCGGGCGGGTCGTGTCGAGGACTTCTTCGAGCTGGCCCAGGCGATGTGTCTCGATGCCTTGCATCGGGAGGAGTCTTGTGGCGCCCATTTCCGTGAGGAGTATCAGACCGAGGAGGGCGAGGCGATGCGCCGGGACGACGAGTTCGCCCATGTCGCGGTCTGGGAGTGGACCGGGGACCCGGCCAAGCCGGAGGTCAACCTGGAGCAGCTTCGGTTCGACAGCGTCAAACCGACCACGAGAAGCTACAAGTGAACGTCACGCTCCAGATCTGGCGTCAGACCGGCCCTGATCAGCCCGGCGGGTTCAAGACCTACGAGGTCGCCGGGATCTCCGAGGAGATGTCCTTCCTCGAGATGCTCGACGTGCTCAACGAGCGACTGGTCAACCAGGGCGAGGAGCCGATCGCCTTCGACCACGACTGCCGGGAGGGGATCTGCGGGTCCTGTGGGGTCATGATCGATGGGCAGGCTCATGGCCCCCAGCTCGGAACCGCCACCTGTCAACTCCACATGCGGACGTTCGACAACGGGGCGACGATCACCGTCGAGCCGTGGCGTGCGGCCGGGTTCCCGCTGATCAAGGATCTCGTCGTCGACCGCAGCTCCTTCGATCGCATCATCGAGGCCGGCGGGTACATCACGGTCGACACCGGCTCGGCGCCGGACGCCAACATGATCCCGGTCCCCAAGACGGCTGCCGACACCGCTTTCGACGCCGCCGCCTGCATCGGTTGCGGCGCCTGTGTCGCCGCCTGTCCCAACGGGGCGGCCAACCTCTTCACCGCGGCCAAGATCAGCCATCTCAACCTCCTGCCCCAGGGTCAGGCCGAGCGCTGGGCCCGGACCGAGAACATGGTCGAGGTGATGGAGCGGTATTTTGGCTCATGCACCAACCACGGCGAGTGCGAGAAGGCCTGCCCCAAGTCGATCTCCATCGATTTCATCGCAATGATGAACGCCGACTATCTCAGGGCGAAGCTGAAGAACCGGCGTCTCGTCGCCCAGTAGGACAGGGCTCGAATGGGCCTGCCGGCCCTTGTCAGGCGGGAATTCCGACGTAGCCTGACCAGCCATCGAGAGGACCTTCGTCCTCCGGGTCGCGTATGTTGTGACCACTCTGGGTAGGTTTGGCTCACGGAGCGTGGTAGCTGGGACCAAACGGGATAGGGGCAGATGACAACCGAGAAGCGAGACGACAGAGGGGCAACCCTCGTTGAGGCGGCTTTGGTCTACGCCTTGCTCTTCATCGCCCTGTTTGCCGTGGTCGAATTCGGTCTCGCCTTCAAGGACTGGCTCTCGGTCAGCCATGCCGCCCGCGAGGGGGCCCGGGCCGGGGCCACCTACGGTGACGACCCCACCGCCGACATCCAGATCCTGCGTGACGTCGAGCGCACCCTGGCCCCCGCCGGGATCGCCAACGGGATGAACGTCCGCATCTTCGACGCCGAGGCGCCAGGCGTCGGCGAGGACTACGTCTACGCGCCGGGCAGCGACTGCAGCGACAACTCCCCCGGGTCCATCCTGGTGGGTTGTTGTGACTGGACCCCATGTCCCGAGCCATTCCGCGACACCTACATGGTGCCCGGTTGGGACCCGGCCAGCCGCGATGTCGACGCCCCTGACCTGGGCCGGATCGGGGTGGAGGTTCAGTTCAGCCATCTGTGGCTCACCAACTATTTCGTCCCTGTCAGCGACTTCACCACCGTCACCGACTTCCAGATCGAGCCCCAAGTGTTCGAATCATGAGACGATCGGCGGAGAAGGGGACGTCCCTGGTGGAGGTGGGTCTGATCCTCCCCATCCTCTTGTCGCTGGCCATCGGTCTCTCCGAGATCGGGTTCCTGGTGGTCGACTACCTCACCGTGACCAATGCCGCCCGGGAAGGCGCCCGCACCGGTGCCGCCGCCGCCGACTTCGACCAAGGGGGTGTCGATGCCGACGACCTCATCCTCGAAGCCGTGGAGGAGGCCGCCTGCAACCTTCGCTTCGGGACACTCGAGACGGTGCGGATCTTCAAGGCGGACGGGGTCGGGGAGCCGATCGTGGGGGCGATCAACGAGTACTCCCCCAGCGGCGGCCTCGACTGTGACTCCCCGAGCAACTCCCTGTCCTGTGACAACGGGTGTCCCTGGGCTGCCTCGTCCCGTGACCGAGTCCCACCCGGTCTCGACGTGCTCGGGGTGGAAGTGACCTTCACCCACAACAGCGTCACCGGCATCTTCCCCTTCCCCACCGTCGACTGGGTCGAGACCGCCGTGATGCAGATCGAGCCCGACACCAGGGGGACCCAGTGAGACGTCTCCTCCAGCGGGCCCGAACGGGCGATGACCGCGGTGCCGCCCTGGCCCTGGTCGCCGGATCGCTGGTGGTTCTGATGGGGATGGCGGCATTCGGCTCCGACCTCGCCTGGTTCTATCTCAACGCCAGCCGGATACAGCGGGCGGCCGACGCTGCGGCGTTGGGTGGCGTCATCTGGCTTCCGGGGCAACCTGGCACCGCCGACTCGACCGCGGTGGACATCGCCCTGCGCAATGGATACGACGACGGGCTCGCCGATGTCGAGGTGCTGCCTGCCGCCGTTCCCGGCGAGCCCAACAAGCTCCAGGTCACCGTTCGTGACGTGGTGCCCACGTTCTTTGCCAAGATCCTCGGCTTCGACACGATGACGATCTCCCGGACAGCGGTTGCCGAGTACATACCCCCGTTGAAGCTGGGGAGTCCCGAGCAGCAGTTCGGGAACTCGTGTGACCCGGACCAGCCGGGCTGCACCGGGCAAGCCAACTTCTGGGCCAACATCCACGGGAAGTGGACCGACCGGGGAATGGGCGACGCCTACTCGTCGTGGTGCGAGAGCTCCAGCGACAACCCCGGCTGCGCCCAGAACGGCATCGCACGCAGCACCGGGTATCTCTACGGGATCGAATCGACCTCCGGCTTCACGCTGCAATTCAATGACTTGGCCTTCTACAACACCTCCGGGAGCAACCCCACGGGTGACCAGATACGCACCGGTGACCGGGGCTGTGAGGACTGGGGGCCGAGCTCCGCACCCGATTGCGGCCCCACCATGTATGTGGCCCTGTACGCCCCGGACCCCACACCTCTCGACGTGTCGGACAACGCCCTCCTCTGTGAGGCCACGGTCCCGCCACTTCCCCAGGTGCCGGACACCGACCCGCCGCATCCATTCACGCCTCCCGACTCGAAAGCCTGTTGGACCCAGTCAGGACCCGGGGTATATGTGGTGCAGGTTCGCCACGTCGATCCGGGATCGGCCACGAATCGAGCCGGTCTCAACCGGTATTCGCTGAGATCGACCAGCGGCAATCTCTTCGCCCTCGGGGACTTCTCCATCTACAACAACTTCAGCGGGTCGGTCACTTCGTTCTACCTGGCCGAAGTGCCCACCTACTACCACGGGAAGACCTTCGTGATCGAGCTCTACGACCCGGGCGAGTCTGCCGCCAACGGGACGCTCCAGATCAAGGACCCCGGCGGCGGCACCTTCAACGCCGGGGAATGCCGGATCTACGACCGGGACAACCCGAGTCAGAGCTGGACTCTCCAGCAGACCATCGCCGCCGGCAACGACTGCCAGGAGCTGGTCACTCCCCAGGAGTATCACCGGCGCTGGCTCAAGTTCGAGATGGACCTGCCCCCGGAGTATGCCTGCACCAACTGCTGGTGGAAGATGAACTACGTCTACACCTCCCCGGTCAACGACACCACCACCTGGCGGGCCTACATGATCGGCAACCCGATCCATCTCGTCGAGTAGCCGGCAGCCATACGACACTTTTTCCCTCGGCCACCCTGAGTGGCTGACGACCACTCTCTGTCGAAGGCACTGAGTCTCCAGACCCGATGTGGTCTTCCCGCCGATTTCTCCTTCAAGTAGTTGGCAGTTTCTGCCGAAAACCCACGGAGTCGGTGAGCAATCGATGGGCACACCTCATCCATGAGACAGGTCGTGCCAGGTGGGTGGAAAGACTCGACGTGAAGGCAGTGAAACGCATCAGGGGTATCCTCGAGGGAACCGGGGCTCGAGGCGAGCGCGGGGCCACGCTGGTCGAGGCGTCGTTGGTGTTCCCGATCCTGATCCTGATCATCGTCGGGGTCCTCGAGATCGGTCTCGCCTTCAAGGACTATCTCACCGTCTCCTATATCTCCCGTGAGGGGGCGCGTCTCGGTGCCCTCGCCGGCGACGATCCCGAGGCCGATTGCGCCATCCTCAGAGGGATCGGGGGGCTGGCCACCAGCGGCGACCTGGCACGAATCACCGAGATCCAGATCTACAAGGCAGACGAGGGAACCGGCGCCCAGGGGGTGACCAACACCGCCACCTACACCCTCGGCAAGGACCCCGAGATCTGCAACGTCCCGGCCACGCCCCTCGATGGCTGGACGATCAACCCGATCAACTGGAGCCCGACGTCACGTCAGACCACCGTGGGCTCGGACCCACTCGACATCATCGGAGTGAGAGTGATCATGACCCGGGACTGGGTCACCGGTTTCCCGCCGTTCCGTGGGTCGTTCCAGATCGACGAGACGACCTTGACCCGGATGGAGCCGAAGGCCTTCGAATGAGATCCGACAGACGTCTCCTCGGCACAGTCGCCCCATCCGAGAGCCCGGAGCTGGACAGGGGCGCAGCACTTCCCTTTGTCGCCGTTCTGCTCGTCCTTCTCTTGGGGATCGCAGCTTTCGCCATCGACCTCGGCTGGTTGTACCTGAACGGCGCCCGTCTCCAACGCGCCGCCGACTCGTCGGCCCTTGCCGGCGTCGTCTTCCTCCCCGGCGACATCCCCTCTGTGGTCGACAATGCCGTGGACGGAGCCAACGCCAACGGGTGGGATATCGGGACTGTGAACGGTGTCCCGGTGGTAGGTGGCGGCGCGGACGAGCTGGAGTACCAGTCTCTCGACGACAACAAGCTCGAAGTGACGCTTCGCACCACCATCCCCACCTTCTTCCTGCAGGTCATGGGCATCGAGACCTTCGACATAACCCGGGTCGCAACAGCCGAGTATGTGAAGCCGGTTCCCATCGGAAGCCCCGATCCCTGCTTCGGGGTCGGGATCACGTCCATCGAGTCCGGAGACTGTGATCCGGCCTCGGCGCAGCTCTTCTGGGCCGCCATCTCCGGTCCCTACACCAACAAGTGGAACGGCGACGCCCATGCCACCAAGTACTGGGACGACGACGGCAGCTGGAACCAGGAGTTCGACAACGACGAGTACCGGCCCGAGGGCTACTACCTGGCGGTCGATGTGCCGTCAGGAGCCAGCGGGCTCACCGTCGACATCTACGACGCCGGCTTCTACGAGCGGGGCAGCTTCGACTTCGAGACCGGTGACCGCGCGCAGAACACCGGCGGCGGAGCGGACACTCATTTCCAGATGTACATGTTCGACTCGACCCCTTTGGACCCGACCGACAACACGGCGATCACGGGATGCAGGTTCGACATCAGCTCGGGAAGCTCGTCCAGCACCTACAAGAACCAATGGCGAAATCTGTGCACAATCGGCGGCACGGTTTCCCCGGGCATCTACGTCGTCAGGATCTGGACCGACGGCAACGATGGCGGCACCAATCAATACTCGGCGCGAGCCAACACCACCAGCGCGGCCAACGCCCGGGTCTACGGGATCAACGACATCTCCATCTTCACCAACCAGGGAGGGACCTCCACCCTCAACGTGGCGGAGGTCGACGAGGTCCATCGGGGCAAGACCCTCGAGCTGCGGTTCTACGACCCCGGCGAGGACGACGAACCCGCATGGATGACCGTCAAGAACCCCTCAGGCAACACGGCTACGTGCGAATGGGAGGCCACCAACGAAGCGGGCACGATCGTCGACTCCGGCTCCGGTAACTGCCGGATCCAGACCTCGGATGGCAGCCCCCTCTTCCAGGGACTCTGGGTCACCGCCCAGGTCGAGATTCCCGACTCCTACTCGTGCACCAGCAACTGCTGGTGGAAGATGCTCATTGAGAACGACGAGCCACATGACCGCACCACGTGGGCGGCCAAGATCATCGGCAACCCGGTCCATCTGGTCCCCAACGAGCCATGAGAAGCTGGAGCCGTCGAGAACGGGGCGAGCGCGGGGCGACGATGGTCGAGTTCTCGCTGATCTCTGGTTTTCTCCTGATGATCGCCCTCGGGGCATTCGAGTACGGAATGCTCTTCCGGGATTGGATGTCGGTCACGATCTCGGCCCGCGAAGCGGGCCGAGTGGCAGCTTCGGCCGCCAATTACGGGGATGCCGACTGCGTGATCCTGGAAGCCGCCACCGGCGCCCTGCAGTCGTTCGAATCGGGAGAGGTCGCCGAGGTGCACATCTACCGGTCGGACACAACTGGCAGCTATCCCGGTGAAACCTCATCTTTCACCCGTCGCTATTCGCCGTACAATCCGGGCGACCCTTCCTTGGTCGTCTGCAGCACACCATGGAATGCCGAACACCTCGGCTCGAACTGGGATCCCGCCGATCGGGTCTCGGCTGCCGGTGTCGACTGGGTCGGTGTCCGGGTCGAGTTCGAGCACGAGTGGTTCACCAACTTCCTCTGGTGGACCGGCACGGTCGGCTTCGCCGACGATGCGGTGTTCCGGATGGAGCCTCCGGCCCCCTAGACGTTCCGGACAGCCTCGGAGCGGAGCGGTCCTACTCTTCCACGGATGCTGCCCCCGCCTGAGTACATGCCCGCCCTGATCACGCCGTTCACTCGGGGCGGGGAGATCGATACCAGGGCCCACACCACCAACCTGAGGACACTGGCCGGCACCGGCATCGAGGGCTTCGTCATCGGCGGCTCCAACGGCGAGGGGCCTTATCTCGAGCCTGGAGAACGGCTTCGGCTGGTCAAGGCAGGACGCCGGCGCAAGTCACATTTCATGGTCGGTATCGCCGCCGAGTCGACCCGTGTCGCCCTCGGCCAGGTCCAAGAGGCGATCGACGGCGAGGCCGACTCGGTATTGGTCATGACGCCGACCACCCTGACCCGGGGACAGGACGAGGCAGTGCTCCGCTTCTACCGGACCATCGCCGACAACTCGACGGTGCCGGTGTTCCTCTACTCGGTGCCCGCGGTGACCGCCTACAACCTCCCCCTGGAGCTGGTGTGGAGACTGTCGCGTCACGACAACATCGTCGGCATGAAGGACTCGAGTGGGGATGTGGTCCGGCTCCAATCGATCATCGACGCCGCTCCGTCCGAGTTCATCCTCTACTCGGGCTCGTCGCGGGCGCTGACCGCGGCCATGGCCGTCGGCTGTCACGGGGCCATCACCGGCTCGGGCAACTACGTCCCCGAGCTGGTGCTGCAGACGCTGAAGGCGGCGAAGGCCGACCCGGTGGCGGCGAGGAAGCTGCAGAAGCGACTGAGCGCGATCAGTGCCGATGTGGACGCCCATGGAGTGCCCGGAGTGAAGGCGGCGGCCAAGGCGGCAGGTCTCGACCCGGGCCACCCCCGGGAGCCCCTCACCCGGTTGTCCCGGGGAGCAGAGACCTCGATCGCCAAGTTGATCTGAGCCCGTCCTCACCGCTTTTGACCATTTACTCAAAGTTGGGCCGACGGGTAGCATCTCCGCTCCGACCAGCATCAAGGAGTGAGCGCGTGTCCAAGTTTCTCAGCGAAGAGTGGGCCTCGGAGGTCACCACCGCCCTCAACGACCACCAGGGCTTCAAGAACGCCATAGGGGATGCCGACCTGACCATCCAGTTCAACACCACCGACACCCCCGACGGTGACGTCGACTACTACCTTCAGGCCGGGGGCGGCCGCGCCATGATGGCCATCGGCACAGTGGAAGGAGCCGATGTGACGGTGAAGCAGTCCTACGACACCGCCACCGCCATCTCCACCGGGGAGCTCAACACCCAGACGGCGTTCATGACCGGGAAGCTCAAGGTCTCGGGGAACCTGGCCAAGCTGATGATGCACCAGGGTGCCATCCAGCAGTGGAGCTCTGCGGTCTCCGATCTCGACGTCGAGTACTGAGCGAAGCTCGACTCACCCCCAGCGTCGACTAGTCATTTCGCGTGTTCTGAGAGTCCTCCCCTAGCGTCTAGCTCGCGCCGACGGAATAATGTGCCCGGTGGCCGTGAAGGGGACTCCGACGCCACACAGGGGCATCGATGGGAGACCGGGAACGTCAACGCGGGGCAACGCTGGTCGAGGCGGCATTGGTGCTGCCCATAATCATCCTGCTCACGGTGAGCCTCCTCGAGCTGGGACTCGCCTTTCGCGCCTTTCTGACGCTCTCGTTCACGGCCCGTGAGGCGGCCCGCGTGGGATCCCTGGCCGGAAACGACCTCGAAGCGGACTGCGACATCATCCAGAGCATCGTCGCCGCCTTCGGACCGGGTGACCTGAGCGACGTCAACATCCAGATCTTCAAGGCCAACGAAGGTTCGGGCGAGCCCGTCGTGAGGAAGGTCAACACCTGGGCCCTGCAGCCATCGGGCGACCCGACGACCTGTGGCCCCATCGACTGGTCGATAACGGAGACATGGCCCAGCGTCGACCGGAAGGTGACCGTGGGCCCGACATCGAGTCTGGACATCCTCGGAGTGACAATCGCGACCGACCACCGGTGGGTGACCGGCTTTCCCCCATGGCGGGGAACCATGAACATAAGCCGCACCGCATTGCAGCGGCTGGAGCCGGAGGCATTCGAATGAGGCGGGTGCGCAAGGACGAAGGCCTGGCCCTGGTCTGGCTGGCCCTGACCCTGGTGCTGCTCATAGGCATGGCCGGGTTCGGCACGGATCTGGGCTGGCTCTTCCTCAACACATCCCGCGCCCAGAAGGCCGTCGACGCCGCCGCCCTGGCCGGAGTGGTCAACCTCCCCGGCTTTCCTCTCCTCGCCGAGAGCGAGGCCAAGGACGCGGCGAGGGCCAATGGCTATGACCCCGACGGCGCCGACACTCTCATCGTCACCCCGCTGAGCGAGGACCGGCTGCACGCCGAGCTGCATACCCGCGTCGACACATTCTTCCTCAAGGTGCTCGGGTTCGACCATTTCGACATCACCAGACAGGCGACCTCCGAGTATCTCAAACCGGTCCCCCTGGGCAGTCCCAACCCATGCTTCGGGCAGAACCCTGACTCTTCGTTCGGTCTCTGCCCGGTCAACCCCACCGATTTCTGGGCCGCCATCTCCGCCCCATACACCCGCAAGGAGGACGGCGACCCGTTCTCCACCCAATGCAACCCCAACGCCTCCGCCTCGAGCTGCGCCGGGCCCAACCCCGACTTCAACCGGGGTGCGGGGGGCTACGGCGGCTACTACTACGGGATCGAAGTCCCGGTCGGCTCGCAGAACCTGGCGGTCTCCGTCTTCGACGCCCGCTTCGACGAACGACCGAACTACCCGAACGTGGAGTCGGCCGACGCCAGGCTTTCCTGGCCGGGCGGTGCCAACCCCGGCGTGACCACCCACTTCGAGCTCCACGAGGTGGACACATCGCCGTCCGACCCGACCAACAACCCGGCGATCAGCGGTTGTGCCATGGAGGTCAGTCCTAACCTCGTGCCTTCGAGCTCGCCGGAGAAGAACGCGTGGACCACCCTCTGCTCGATCGGGAACCCGACACCCGGCATCTACATGCTCCATGTCTGGTCCTCGGGGGAGGGCTCGGGGACCAACCAGTACTCGGTGGGGGCGACGACCAGCACCAGCCCACCGCCCCGGGTGTACGGAATCAACGACATGTCGATCTTCTCCAACCGACTGGTCCCGGGAAGCCCTTCGCTGCTCTACCTGGCCGAGATCGAGGAGGGTCATGCCGGAAAGAAGCTGGAGCTGGAGTTCTTCGACGCCGGTGACGCCCAAGGGCATTCTGAGATGCATGTCCGAGACCCGTTCGGCACCATCCCGCCCAATTGCACGTATCAGGTGTGGAATCACGACCAGACCTCGCTCTTGAGCACGGGCAGCGGCTGCTCCTGGGTCACGTCCGATCCGGGCGGCGCGGGGATCCAGATATACAACAACCAGTGGATCAAGGCGCTCATCGATCTCCCCGACGACCCGGCCGACATGTGCAACGAGGCCCTGGGCCCCGATCTCCAGTGTTTCTGGCACATGGAGCTGGCCCTCTCCGATCCCAACGAGAGGACCACCTGGCGGGCGCGGGTCATCGGCAACCCGGTGCGACTCATCCCGAACCCCGACCCATGAGAGAGCGTGGCACCGCCGCCATCGAGCTGGCCCTGGCGATGGTCATCATGCTCATGCTCGCCATCGGGGTCTACGAGTGGGGCACCGGGTTCGCCGACAGGATCGCGATGACCTCCGCGGTGCGGGAGGCGAGTCGGGTGGGCAGCGCCGCCGGCAACCTGCCCGCGGCCGACTGTCGCATCATCGAGGCAGCCGCCGGGTCACTCAACGCCGTGGCCGGAAATGCGGTGAAGGCGCTGTGGATCTACGAATCGGACAAGGACGGCATCGTCGGCCTGTCGCGTCAGGAGTACCGTCCGGCCGACGAGGACGAGGTGGGTCTGGAGTGCAGTGGAGGCGAGTGGTTCGCCACTGCCAACGGCTGGCCCGCGTCGGCACGGGTGAACAGCGGGGCCAACCGGGATTGGCTCGGGGTCAAGGTCATCGTCGACCACGAGTGGAAGACCGGGTTCCTGTGGTGGAACGGATCGGTCGAATGGGAAGAAGACGCCGTCTTCCATCTCGAGCCCGCCGTAGTCACCGGCTGACGACCGTTGCCCTGATCCTGTCGAATTCGCCGTTGCTCCTTCGTCATACAGTCGCACCGCGTCCGCAAGAGAGAAGGGAAGGACAAGATGCCCAAGTACGCAGCACTCATCTACACGGCGGCCGAGTCCGAGGGGCAAGGCACACCCGAGGAGGTCGAGCAGGTCATGGCCGAGTACAACGACTTCACCACGAGGGCCGCCGAGGCCGGCGTCATGGTCGGCGGTGAGGCCCTCCATGACACCAACACCGCCACCACGGTCCACGTCGAGGGCGGGAAGGGCGGGCGGGCGGTCTTCACGGATGGGCCCTTTGCCGAGACCAAGGAGGTCCTCGGGGGGTTCTTCCTGCTGAACGTCGCCGATCTCGACGAGGCCTTGAAGTGGGCACAACAGATCCCGGGCGCATGGTGGGGGCGGGTCGAGGTGCGGCCGATCGTCGAATTCGGTGAAGAAGGGCAGACGGAAGGCTGACGCGGTTCGGCGGTCGCACCGTGCGGCCACCGGCCAGGCCGCCGTCGCTAGATCAGACCCAGCGCCCGAACCGCATCGCGTTCTGCGATGAGCTCGGCCACCGAAGCGTCGATCCTGGACTTGGAGTAGTCGTCGATCTCCAGACCCTGCACGATCTCCCAGCGACCGTCGCGACAGATACAGGGGAACGAGGACATCAGACCCTCGGGCACCCCGTAGGAGCCGTCTGAGGGCACTCCCATCGACACCCAGTCCCCCTCGGGCGTCCCTTGCCACCAGTCACGAATGTGGTCGATGGCGGCATTGGCCGCCGAGGCCGCGGACGAGGCTCCCCGGGCCTCGATGATGGCAGCCCCCCTCATGGCCACGGTGGGGATGAACTCGGTGTCGATCCACGTCTGGTCCTTCACCAGCTCGTGAGCGGGTTGGCCGTCGACCTCGCAGTGGATGAGGTCCGGGTATTGGGTGTTGGAATGGTTGCCCCAGATCGTCATCCTCCGGATCGAGGTCACCGGCCGGCCCACCCTCTTGGCCAGCTGGCCCACGGCCCGGTTGTGGTCGAGACGGGTCATGGCGGTGAAATTGGACCGATCCATTCCCTCGGCGTTGCTCATGGCGATCAGGGCATTGGTGTTCGCCGGGTTTCCCACCACGAGGACCTTCACGCTCGGTCTGGCCGCCGAAGCGATCGCTCTGCCCTGGTTGGTGAATATGGCGCCGTTGGCCGACAACAGGTCGGAGCGCTCCATGCCAGCCTTGCGGGGCATGGCCCCGACGAGCAGTGCGATGTCGGCGCCGTCGAAGGCGGTCTCGGGATCGTCGGTCTCCACGGTGCCGGCGAGGAGGGGGAAGGCGCCATCCTCCAGCTCCATGGCGACCCCGCGGAGGGCGGTCATCGCGGCGGGGATCTCCAGCATCTGGAGGATCACCGGTTGCTCGGATCCGAGCATGTCGCCCGATGCGATCCTGAACAGCAGGCTGTAACCGATCTGCCCGGCCGCTCCGGTGACGGCGACACGTACTGGTTCGTCTTTCATGCTGCGGAAATTACGCCCCTGCCCGGCTCAGGTGAAATCCAGGGCGATGTCGAGTTGCGGCGGGGAATGTGTGATCCACCCCACCGAGATGATGTCGACCCCGGTCTCGGCGAGACGCCGGACGTTCTCCAGGGTCACCCCTCCCGACGCCTCGGTCGTCTTGCGGCCTCCCACCATCTCGACGGCCCGTCTCAGCATCTCCGGGCTCATGTTGTCCAGTAGGACCCGGTCGGCATCGGTCCGCAGCACCTGCTCGAGCTGCTCCAGATCCTCCACCTCCACCTCGATCATCACCCCGGGATCGACCGCAGCCCTGACCGCGGCGACGGCGCCGGCGATGTCCCCGGCCGCGACCAGATGGTTGTCCTTGATCAGCACCGCGTCGTACAGGCCGAAACGATGGTTCATCCCACCCCCTACCCGGACCGCATACTTGTCGAGAGCCCTGAGCCCGGGCATGGTCTTGCGGGTGTCCGAGATCCTGACCCCCGTCCCCGACACCGACTCCACCAGCTCTGCGGTGGCTGTGGCAACACCCGACATCCGGCCCAGGAGGTTGAGCGCCGTCCGCTCTCCGCCGAGGATGGAGCGTGAGTGTCCCGAGATCCGGGCGATCGGGTCCCCTGCCACGACACGTTCTCCGTCGACCACCAGGGGCTCGAAGGTCACCGTGGGGTCGAGTGCCTCGAACACGTACCCGGCCACCTCCAATCCGGCGATCACCCCGGGGCCTCGCGCCACGAAGACACCCTTGCTCTCCGCAGTCGGAGGGACACAGGCGTGCGACGTGATGTCGCCTTTGGGCCCCAGGTCCTCGGAGAGAGCACGTCCCACCACCTCGACGTAGTCGGCTCGGAGCATCAGCTGACCACGGTCGTCTCGGCCCGGGTCGGGTCGATCAGAGTCCGATGCTCCTGCATCGGGTCGGGCTCGGGGTAGTCGGCGCGGTAGTGCCCGCCCCTGGATTCCGAACGACGGAGGGCGGCCAGGATCACCATCAGCGACAGCTCGACGGCCACGCGGCCGGCGATGGTCCGGCGTAGGACGTTGTCGAGCTCGAGAAGGTGGCTCCTCGCCTCCCACAGCCCGGGGCCGGTGCGAACCAGCCCGACCCGGTCCCACATCACCCGGCGGAGGTCCTCCAGGGCGGGGCCGGCCACCAGGGGCAGGTCGAAGGCCTCTTTGGGAGCGGAAGGCTCCCCTGCCGGCTCGACCGGGGCCGTGACGACGTCCGCCGAGACCCGGGCCCCGAACACCAGACCCTCGAGCAGTGAGTTGGAGGCGAGACGGTTGGCGCCATGGGCCCCCGTGGAGCTGCACTCGCCGACCGCCCACAGCCCCGGGACCGAAGTTCGCCCGTTGGCGTCGGTGTCGATGCCACCCATGTAGTAGTGGGCCGCGGGTGACACCGGCAGCAAGTGCTGCGAAGGGTCGAGGTCGACGGAATGGGCGTGGGCGTTGACTGTTGGGAACCGATCGGCGAAGTTGACGATGGAGCTCGCGTCGAGATAGGCGCCGCCGAGACCTCGGTCGTACTGCCAAAAGATGGCCCGGGCCACGATGTCCCGAGGGGCGAGCTCGGCCATCGGGTGGTACTGAGGCATGAAACGGCGGCCGTGGGCGTCGACCAGAATCGCCCCCTCACCGCGGAGAGCCTCGGTGAGCAGCGGCATCGGGTCCTTGCCCACGTGAAGCGCCGTGGGATGGAACTGGACGAACTCGAGATCGGCGAGACGGGCCCCCACCCTCCCCGCCATGGCGATCCCGTCGCCGGTCACCCCGCTGGGGTTGGTGGTCTGGGAGAAGAGCCTTCCTGCGCCGCCGGTGGCCAGCACCACGGCCGGAGCGAGGAGAACCTCCCTGTCCTTTCCGTCGCTGGTGACGACGCCGGCGACCCTGTCCCCCATCGTGACCAGGTCGATCACCCGCCGCTGGATCATGGTCACCCGCTCACCCGCCTCGACGGCAGCGATGAGAGCACGCATCACCTCGGCACCGGTCGCATCGCCGTCGGCATGGAGGACACGCCGGGTCTGATGCCCGCCTTCACGAGCCAGCAGCAACTCGCCGTCCTCGTCCCGGTCGAACTCGGCGCCCAAGGCGATGAGGTTCTCGACCGCGGCCGGGCCTCCAGAGGTGAGGATGTCGACCACCCGCTCCACCCCGAGGCCACCGGAGACGCTGAGGGTGTCGTCGGCGTGCTGACGTGGGGAATCGTCCGGTGACAGCGCCACGGCGATGCCGCCCTGGGCCCACCAGGTGGAGCCCATCTCCGGGGCGGTGACCACGTAGGCACGGGGCAGACCGAGGGCGACCGTCAGACCGGCCACGCCCGCCCCTACCACCAGCGGGGCATCGAGCCGGGTGATCTCGGTCATCGGAGCCTGCGCCCTAGTCCTGACGGCCGACCTCGAGCATGCGCATCACTGCCCTCCTCGCCCGTGCCGCGATGTCGGGTGCGATCTCGACCCGATGGGTGAGAGTGGCCAGGGAGGCTCTGATGTTGTCGAGGGTGATCCGCTTCATGTAGGGACAGAGGTTGCACGGCCGCACGTACTCGGTGTGGGGGGTCTCACTGGCCACGTTGTCGGCCATCGAGCACTCGGTGATCATCATCACCCGGTCCGGTTGCCTGGTGGTGACCCATTCGATCATCCCGTGGGTGGAGCCGACGTAATCGGCCTCGGCCAGGACGTCGGGCGGGCACTCTGGATGGGCGATCACCTGGATCGGCCCCACGTCTCTTCGGTATTCGGCGATCTCGGC
The DNA here is from genome assembly GCA_050741975.1 of Acidimicrobiia bacterium. Taxonomy (GTDB): domain Bacteria; phylum Actinomycetota; class Acidimicrobiia; order Spongiisociales; family ZC4RG35; genus JARDZU01. Next base: position 699 of record JBOGET010000150.1, on the reverse strand, counting down.
GCCGGTGAACCGCTCGTGGACGATGCAGGAGCCCGCCCAGAGGACGACGTCGACCTCGGTCTGGGTGGCGACCCACCGCCCCAGGTATTGGTCGGGGGTGAAGATCACGCGGTCGACGCCGAGCGACTCGACCACCGCCACCGCGTTGCTCGAGGTGCAGGTGATGTCCGACTCGGCCTTGACCTCGGCCGAGGTGTTGACATACGTGACCACCGGCGCCCCCGGGTGCTGCTGACGCAGGCGTCGGACGTCGGCCCCCGTGATGCCCTCGGAGAGAGAGCATCCCGCCCGCAGGTCGGGCACCAGCACCGTCTTTTGCGGGTTGATGATCTTGGCCGTCTCGGCCATGAAATGGACCCCGGCCAGCACGATGATGTCGGCGGGGGTGTCGCGGGCCACCTGGGCGAGGTACAACGAGTCTCCTCGCAGGTCGGCGGTGGCGAAGATGTCGGGGGTCATGTAGTTGTGGGCGGCGACGACGGCGTTGCGGTCGGCCTTGAGTCGTTCGATGTCGGCCAGCACCGGGGCCAGGGCGGCCATCTCGACATCGGGGAGGATGTCGGAACGGCGGGTTATCTGCAGAGTGGTCAAACGTCGGTTTCCTGGTCGGTTCGGGATCCAGTATGGCCCCTTCCTCAATCCATCGGCACCGCCGTCAACCCGCCCGAAAAGACGGCAGCGCGACTATCACCACGGGGA